>JAUSNJ010000126.1 GCA_030645355.1 Rhodoferax sp.
GTACGATGGCATGCGCGTGATCCGCGCCTACCATGCGGCGCGTGGTGAAAGCCAGCGCAACGTCTGCCTGATCCCCTCAAGCGCCCACGGCACCAACCCGGCCAGCGCCGCCATGGCGGGCTTCAAGGTCGTGGTGACAGCGTGCGACGCCAATGGCAATGTCGACATGGCGGACCTGAACGCCAAGTGCGAGCAATACAGCGCCAACCTGGGCGCGATGATGATCACCTACCCCAGCACCCACGGCGTGTTTGAGACCAGCGTGAAAGACCTGTGCGCCCTGGTGCATTCCCATGGCGGGCGCGTGTACGTCGATGGCGCCAACATGAACGCGCTGGTGGGCGTGGCCGCGCCGGGCGAGTTCGGCGGCGATGTGAGCCACCTCAACCTGCACAAGACCTTCTGCATCCCGCACGGCGGTGGCGGTCCGGGCGTGGGGCCGGTGTGCGTGGTGGCCGATCTGGTGCCCTTCCTGCCCGGCCACGCCACCGGCGGTGTGCCCGGCACGGGCGCGGTCAGCGCCGCGCCCCTGGGCAACGCGGCCGTGCTGCCGATCAGCTGGATGTACTGCCGCATGATGGGCGCCGACGGCCTGCAGCATGCCACCGAGGCGGCCATCCTGGCGGCCAACTACATCAGCTCTCGATTGGCCGACCACTACCCCACGCTGTACGCATCGGCCAACGGCCACGTGGCCCACGAGTGCATCCTGGACCTGCGCAGCTTCAAGGAGACCTGCGGCGTTATGGCCGAGGACGTGGCCAAGCGCCTGATGGACTACGGCTTCCACGCCCCCACGCTGTCTTTCCCGGTTGTCAACACGCTGATGGTGGAGCCCACCGAGAGTGAAACACTGGCCGAGCTGGACCGTTTCATCAACGCCATGATTGCCATCCGCGGCGAGATCGCCAAGGTTGAAAAAGGTGAATGGCCGCAGGACAACAACCCGCTGAAGCACGCCCCGCACACCGCGGCCAGCCTGCTGGGTGGTGACTGGGACCGGCCTTACAGCCGCGAAACGGGTGCCTTCCCGCTGGCAACGCTGAAGGCCGTGAAGTACTGGCCGCCAGTGGGGCGTGTGGACAACGTCTATGGTGACCGCAACCTGTTCTGCAGCTGCGTGCCGTTGACCGAATATACGAATGCATAGTTGAAGGTATTCAGGGCGGCATCGCATTGCATGCAGCCGTCCTTGCCAGACTCGATCTGGCACCGCAGCGGGAGAGCTTGGCACCCTGAAAAGTGCCAGCGCCGAAGGAGCAACCACCCCGGAAACTCTCAGGCAAAAGGACCGCTGCGGTCATCAGCACTCTGAAGAGCTGCCGGGAATTTGTCACCCGGCACACCGCAGGAGCAAGCGTGCCACCCACAAGGCAGCACGCGAATCTCTCAGGTCGCAAACAGAGGGGGTCATCTGGCGCACATGGTGTGCGCCGGATGACCCTTCTGTGTTTCCGACAGCGTCTGAAAGAAGAGTGCTCACCATGAAAAACCTGCAACAACACATCGCCATCATCGGCGGCGGCATCACCGGCGTCACCAGTGCCTACACCCTGGCCAAGGCCGGCTACCGTGTCACCCTGATCGAAAAGAACCGCTATGCCGGTATGGAAACGTCGTACGCTAATGGCGGTCAATTGTCGGCGTCGAATGCCGAGGTCTGGACCCACCCCAGCACCCTCATCAAGGGCCTGAAGTGGATGTTCACCAAGGACGCGCCCTTGCTGATGAGCCCTACGCCCACCTGGCACAAGCTGAGCTGGATGGCCGAGTTTGTGGCGGCTATTCCCCGTTACCGCGACAACACCATTGCCACGACGCGCCTGGCCATTGCCGCGCGCCAGCATTTGTTCAGCTGGGCCGAGGCCGAAGGCATTGATTTCAACCACGCGCGCAAAGGCATCCTGCACATCTACCGCACCAAGGCCGGTTTTGAACACGCCGGCACAGTGTCCAAACTGCTGGCCGCAGGCGGCCTGGAGCGCCGCGCCGTCACGCCGGAAGAAATGCGCGCCATCGAGCCGACGCTGCAGGGCAACTACTACGGTGGCTACTTCACCGAAAGCGACTCCACCGGCGACATCCACAAGTTCACACACGGCCTGTCGCTCGCCTGCGAGCGCCTGGGTGTGCGCACGCTGTATGGTCGCGACGTGGTGCGCACCAGCGCCAACGGCCAGACGGCGACGATTCACATGCGCAACGACCACGGCGGCGACGAAACCCTGGTCTGCGACGCGCTGGTCGTTTGCGCCGGTGTGCACGGCCGTGCACTGGCCGCACAACTGGGTGACCGTCTCAATATCTACCCGGTCAAGGGTTACTCCATCACTGTGGACCTAAGCGACACCGCCAGTCAGCAGGCAGCACCCACGGTCAGCCTGCTGGACGACGAGACCAAACTGGTCACCAGCCGCTTAGGACAAGACCGCTTCCGCGTGGCCGGCACGGCAGAGTTCAACGGCATCAACCGCGACATCCGTGCCGAGCGCATTCGCCCGCTGATCAACTGGGTCAACCAGTGCTTCCCAGGCGTCAACACCCGCCGCGTCGAGCCCTGGGCCGGTCTGCGGCCCATGCTGCCGAATATGTTGCCGCGTGTGGGACCGGGCCGCCAGGCCAATGTGTTCTACAACACCGGCCACGGCCACCTGGGCTGGACGCTGTCCGCCATTACAGCCCACCAACTGGCAGGGCATGTGCAAGCACACTTTGCACCCAAGGCCAATTCATTCACACTACCCAAAATTGGAGTAACTATGAACCCCCAAGCTCACATTCGTTCGCTGCCCCCCAAGGGGGCGCATGCCTCCCTAGAGGCGGCTCGTCGGGAGGCATGAGATGGCCGTATCCGTATTTGATCTGTTCAAGATCGGCATGGGGCCCAGCAGCTCCCACACCGTGGGGCCCATGCGCGCGGCGCGGCAGTTTGTGGCGCGGCTGCAGCACGCGGACTTGCTGGCGCAAACGGTCACCGTGCGCTGCTGGCTGCATGGCTCGCTGGGTGCCACCGGCAAGGGCCACGCCAGTGATGTGGCTGTGTTGTTGGGCCTGTGCGGCCACGAGCCCGACACCGTGGATGTGGACCACATCCCCGAGCTGCTGGCTGAGGTTCGCAACAACAAATGCCTGAGCCTGGGTGGCGTGCACAGCGTGGCATTCAACGAGAAGGAAGACTTGCTCTTCATGCGTGCACCGCTGCCCTTCCATGCCAACGGAATGCGGTTTGTGGCACTGGACGCGGCGGGCAACGAGCTGGCCAATCGCGTCTATTACTCGGTGGGCGGTGGTTTTATCGTCAGCGACGAGGTGGCGGCAGACGGCAGCCGCCAGAAAGTGATTGCGCCCGACGCCACGGTGCTGCCCCTGCCCTTTACCAGTGGCGACGCGCTGCTGGTGCTGGCGCAGCAGCATGGACTGAGCATTGCGCAGATCATGCGCAAGAACGAGCAGCATTGGCGTACCGATGCCGAGATCGACGCAGGCCTGCTGCGCATCTGGCAAGTGATGCAGGACTGCGTGCGCCGGGGCTGCCGCACAGAGGGCGTGCTGCCCGGCGGCTTCAAGGTCAAGCGCCGCGCCCACGCGCTGCACCAGGCACTGAGCACCAACCCCGAGGCCGCACTGCGCGACCCGCTGCAGGTGCTGGACTGGGTGAACCTGTACGCCTTGGCCGTCAACGAAGAAAACGCCGCCGGCGGCCGCGTGGTCACCGCCCCGACCAATGGCGCAGCCGGCATCATCCCCGCCGTGCTGCACTACTACACGCGTTTTGTGCCGTCGGCCACCGATGCGGGTGTCATCGACTTCTTGCTGACCGCAGCGGCCATCGGCATCTTGTACAAAGAGAACGCTTCTATTTCCGGTGCCGAAGTTGGCTGCCAGGGCGAAGTGGGCGTGGCCTGCTCCATGGCCGCTGGCGCGTTGTGCGCGGTGATGGGCGGCAGCCCGGAGCAGGTGGAAAATGCCGCCGAGATCGGCATGGAACACCACCTGGGCCTGACCTGCGACCCGGTGGGCGGCCTGGTGCAAATCCCCTGTATAGAACGCAACGCCATTGCCTCCGTCAAGGCCATCAACGCCGCGCGCATGGCGTTGCGCGGCGATGGCTCGCATTTTGTGTCGCTGGACAAGGTCATCAAGACCATGCGTGAAACCGGCGCCGACATGAAGACCAAGTACAAGGAGACGGCGCGCGGCGGACTGGCGGTGAATATTGTTGAGTGCTGATTTTAAAACCCCGTTTTGGGGTTTTTAAGAATTCTTCACGAACAAATCAGCCTGTGGCCCTCGTGAAATATACCTGTACCGCTACTAATTTTGTAGCATACAGAACGCCGTTGCATCACTTCAAGCCCAACGGATCGCTGGCTTTGCCATCCCCAATCAACGGACCCAGCTTGAAGATGCCGCTGACCCGCAGCACCGGTTGACCGTCCGCGCTGACCAGGCCCTGACCAAACAGCATGTTGCGGGTGGTTTTGAGCACATCGGCCTCTCCCTGCACCCACGCACCCAGCGGTGACGACCCCATGTAGTCCACCTGCAGGCTGATGGTGGGCAGGAAGCGGCGTTCCATCGTGTGCTGGTACATGGCAGCCACGGGGATCAGCATGTCGGCAAAGGCCGCCATCATGCCGCCGTGGCAAATCTTCAGCGGGTTGGTATGGCGCTCCTCCACCCGAAAGCCCAGCAACAGGCGGGCGCCATCCCATTTGCCATACAGCGGCCCGTTGTGCGTGATGAATGGGCCGCCCACTTTGACGGCACGAAATCCGTCGGGGATATCAAGCGCCGTCTGGGGCGACACGTCGTCAAAGGCTAGCGGTGCGGTGTTGGGAGCAGATGGCAGTGTCATGGAGAACCATGCTACTGCTGCTGCAAGGCCAGAGGCTGCGGAAAGTCGCTTGCGAGACAAACGCAAAGCCACGCCAAGGCGCCGAGCCCAACAAGTCGTAACGATTTCAAGCGCCCATCCTCAACCCTTAAGAATTTTTTAAGGGAATATTTCCCGATTTATGCTACATTCCAATCGTCGTTTTTAGCGGAGATGTCACATGCGCAGTTGGATAAGGGTTTCATTCGGGCACTGGCTGGCATGCCTGATTGCAGCATTGGGGTGCTGGCCCATCGCCGCTTCGGCCGATGACTTTTTGCCGCCAGAACAGGCATTCGCTTTCTCAACGCAGACAGTGGACGCCAAGACCGTCCGGCTGCACTGGGACATCGCTCCCGGCTACCACCTGTACCGCGACCGAATCACGGTGCAGACCGATGCAACCGGCGTGCAGTGGTCCGCGCTGGCCCTGCCGCCGGCCAAAGAGACGTTCGATACCAACTTCAACAAGACCATGGCGGTGTATGAACACGCGCTGGACATTGACGTGCACCTGACCCAGGGCAGCTCCACCAACCCGCTGACCGTATCCTGGCAGGGCTGCGCCGATGCGGGGCTGTGCTACCCGCCCGATTCGGCGACCCTGAACGCGCCTGCCGCATCTGCATCCAATCCACCGGCAGCCCTCGTGGAACCTCCACAGAACGCTACGGATTCAATAGCATCCACGCTGGCATCGGGCAGCCTGTTGCGCACCCTGGGCGTGTTTGGACTGGCTGGTTTGCTGCTGGCCTTTACGCCCTGCGTGCTGCCCATGGTGCCCATCCTCTCCTCGCTGATTGCCGGGCAATCGGGCGTGGTTAGCCGCGGCAAGGGCTTTAGCCTGGCACTGGCCTATTCGCTGGGCATGGCCCTGGTCTATGCCGGTTTTGGCGTCGCCGCCGGGCTGGCCGGAGAAGGCCTGGCCGCCGCGCTGCAAAACCCCTGGGTGCTAGGCGGATTCGCGCTGATGCTGTCGGCCATGGCCCTGTCCATGTTTGGTTTTTATGACCTGCAAATGCCCAGCGCCATCCAGAGCCGCGCCACCGAATGGTCGAACCGCTTCAAGGGCGGATCGTATGCCGGCGTGTTTCTGATGGGAGGCGTCTCCGCCCTGGTGGTCGGACCCTGCGTGGCCGCGCCACTGGCCGGCGCGCTGGTCTACATCCGCCAGACCCGGGACGTGGTGCTGGGCGGCCTGGCGCTGTTTGCGATGGCCCTGGGCATGAGCGTGCCCCTGTTGCTGGTGGGGCTGTCGGCCGGCAGCCTGCTGCCCCGCGCCGGTGCCTGGATGGAGCGCGTCAAGCAGGTGTTCGGCATGATGCTGCTGGGGGTTGCCATCTGGATGGTGTCACCCGTTCTGCCCGCCGCGGTGCACATGCTGGCGTGGGCCATCTGGTTGCTGACCGGCGCCGCATTGCTGGGTGTCTTTGGCCCGGCTACGCCCCAGCATGCGCGCACCCCGGTGGCCGCGCGGGCCAGCGGCGCGGCGCTGGCCACGCTGTCCCTGGTGCTGCTGGTGGGTGCGTCGTCGGGCGGCCAATCAGTGTTGCAACCCCTGGGCCACCTGCATGCGGCACAGGCTGCGGGCAGCACCAGTGCGTCCACCCCTGCCGGTCTGAAGTTCGAGCGGGTACACAGCGTGCAGGCACTGGACACGGCTCTGGCCCAGGCGCAGCAAAAGGGCCAGACCGTGATGCTGGACTTTTATGCCGACTGGTGCGTGGCCTGCAAGGAGCTGGAGACCTTCACCTTCAGCCATCCGGACGTGCAAAAGCGCCTCGGCCCGGTGTTGCTGCTGCAGGCCGACGTCACCGCCAACAGCCCGGCCGACAAGGCCTTGCTCAAGCGCTTCAGCCTGTTTGGCCCACCCGGCATGGTGTTCTTTGACGGCGCGGCCGCCAACCGCGTCGTGCACAAGGTGGTGGGCTACCAAAACGCCAGTGACTTCCTGACATCCCTGAACCACGTTGCCATTCGCTAGAAATCACCCCTTTCTTTTAACCGGACCTCGCCATGAAACACCTCTACCGCAAAACACTCCCCCTACTCCTGTCCACCTGCCTGTGCAGTTCCGCAATGGCCATGGAAGTCGGCCAGATGGCTCCCGACTTTCAGCTGCCCGGGCGGGCCAACGCCGTGAAGCTGAGCGATTACAAGGGCAAGACCGTATACCTGGACTTTTGGGCTTCGTGGTGCGGCCCGTGCAAGCAGTCTTTCCCATGGATGAACGACATGCAGTCGCGCTATGGCGCCAAGGGCCTGCGCGTGGTGGGCATCAACCTGGACCAGAAGAGTGACGACGCCCGCGACTTTCTGAAGGAAACCACGGCCAGCTTCGACGTGGCGTTTGACCAGAGCGGCAAGACCCCCAAGTCATTTGCCATCAAGGGCATGCCCACCTCGGTGCTGATCGGCCCCGACGGCCGGGTGATCAGCATGCACAGCGGCTTCAAGCCCGAACACAAAACCGAGCTTGAGCAGCAGATCAAGCAAGCACTTCACCTCAAAGACTAAGCACGAAGGAAGCACGATGAAAAGAACCATTCTGGGCCTAATGGCCATCACTTCGCTGGCCTGGCTGGGCGGCTGCAGCAGCGTCGGCCAGGTCAACGCCTGGGAAAAAGGCAACCTGGCCAAACCCGGCATGACGTTTGAGTCCGACCCGCTGGACCAGCGCTTCACACAACACATCTACACCAGCAAGGAAAACTCCAGCGGCGGCTACGGCGTCGGTGGTGGCGGTTGCGGTTGCAACTAAGGGATCAAGACGATGAGCACACTCAACACCCCACCCACCCAGTCTGCCGGCGGCGTCCTGCTGGCCACTTTGCTATTGCCGGGCCTGGCCTCGCTGGTGGCCCTGGCCCCCACGTCCGCTGCCGCTGAAACGGCCCCTGAAAAATCCACCATTGCAGTCAAGTACGGCAGCTACAGTGACAGCCAGCCCGGCTGGGACCGCATCACGGCCACGGCACCCCAGGTCTACGTGCAGGCACCCATTGCCGGGGATTGGTCTATCGAAGCCTCCGCCGTGGCCGACAACGTGTCCGGCGCTACGCCCTACGCACACACGCAAAGATCGGGCGCCAGCAGTGGCGGCAAGATCGGCATGAGCGACGAGCGCAAGGCCGGCGACGTCAAGATCACCCGCCACATGGCGCGCTCGGCCCTCTCCGCCAGCGTGGCCTACAGCACCGAGCACGACTACAAGTCCACGGCCGTCGGCCTGGACGCACGCTGGTCCAGCGAGGACAACAACCGCACCTGGACCTTGGGTGTGGGTGCGTCCAACGACACCATAGACAACACCGCCAGCGGCATCAACACCGCCATCAACGAACACAAGAACACCCACGAAATCATGGGCGGCATCACGCAGGTGCTGACACCCACCGACATCGTCCAGTTCAACCTCACGCGCGGCGTGGGCAGCGGCTACTTCAACGACCCGTACAAGTCCTACGACCTGCGCCCCAACCAGCGCGACACCTGGATCGCACTGGCCCGCTGGAACCACTACCTGGAGCCCTTTGATGCATCCCTGCGCACCAGCTACCGCTACTACAGCGACACCTTTGGCGTGCAGTCGCACACCGTGGGCCTGGACTGGGTGCAGCCCGTTGGCAAGCTGACCTTCACACCGGGTTTGCGCTACTACAGCCAGACGGCGGCCGATTTCTACTTTGACCCGGTGCTGACCGCGCAGGGCCAGTACGACGCCTTGGGCACCCTGATGCGGGTCGTGGGATTGAAGGGCTACAAGTCGGCGGACCAGCGGCTGTCTGCATTTGGTGCGGTCACGCTGTCCATGAAAGTTGCCTACGCCATCACGCCCGACACCGTGGTGGACCTCAAGGTCGAGACCTACCGGCAATCGGCCGACCTGTACCTGAGCGGCAAGGGCAGCCCGGGGCTGGACCCGTTCAATGCACAGTTCGTGCAAATCGGACTCACGCACAGGTTCTAAGATCCGGGGATGAAACACTGGCGTTCCCTGCGGTTCGACTTCCAGGCCATGGCCTCGCCCTGCTCCATCCAGATGGATGGGCAGGACGAGCGCACCATGCGCCATGCCGCTGCCCAGGCCATCGAGGAAGTGCGGCGCGTGGAGCACAAATACTCCCGCTACCGGGACGACAGCATCATCAGCCGCATCAACCAGTCCGCTGGCGGTGCGGCCGTTGACGTGGATGCCGAGACGGCCGATTTGCTGCTGTTTGCGGATTCGCTGTGGCACTTGAGCGGCGGCTTGTTTGACATCACGTCGGGCGTGCTGCGCCGCGCCTGGGACTTTCGAGCGGCACGACTCCCCGAGCCTGCGGCGCTGCAGTCCCTGCTGACCGGTGTGGGCTGGGACAAGGTGGAGCGCACGGGCTCCACCGTGCGTCTGCTCCACGCCGGCATGGAGCTGGATTTTGGTGGCTTTGGCAAGGAATATGCCGCCGACCGTGCTGCCGCGGTGTTGCACGGCCACGGCATCGGCCACGCGCTGGTCAATCTGGGGGGCGACTTGCATGCGTTGGGCGCGCGGGCTCTGCCCGGCTTGCAGGACACGGCCTGGCAGATCGAGATCCAGCATCCGCGGCCCGATGCGGCCAGTGGCCAATCCGCACTCGCGGTGCTGGCACTGCAGCAGGGTGGATTGGCGACCAGCGGCGACTATGAGCGTTTTTTCATCCACGACGGTCGGCGCTACTGCCATGTTCTCAACCCCCGCACCGGCTGGCCGGTCACACACTGGCAATCGGTCAGCGTGCTGGCGGCCAACACCACCACCGCCGGCGCCCTCACCACCATCGCCATGCTCAAGGAGGCGGATGCGCTGGATTGGCTGGGAGCCCAGGGCGTGCGCTACCTGGCCATGCGGCACGACGGACAATTGCTACAACATTAGTAGCTACATACGTCCATTTCACGAGGGCTAGAGGCCGATTCACCCATCAGCGCCGTGCCGCTCAGTCTTCAATTTCCAGCGTCGTCACCATCAGCACGTCACCGGCCTTGGTGCCCTTGAGCTTGACCTTCACCCCCACCTTGAGGTCTGCCGCCACGCCCTTGCTGATGACTGCCGCGCTGGCGTTGCAACGCTGACCCCGCACCACAAAATTGGCAATGCTGGTGAATTGTTCGATCCTGGCTTCGATGTCGGCTTCATCGAGCTGTAGCCCGCTCTTGACCTCAAGCTCGTTGGCCTTGAGCACGTTGCCAACCCACAGGCCCTCGACCTCGACACGCTGGCCCAAGGCCAGTCGCGCCAGTGCCGGGGCCAGGCTGGCGCTGCTGGCATCCACCTCGATGTAACCCAGCATGAACCGGCTGCCCGGCAAGAACGCGGTCACCAGGCCTTCCATTTCGCATTCCCCCTGGTAGTTTTGCAGACCCAATACCCTGAAGCTGCCCACCGTCAGAGTGCTGCCAGACGCCCCCCCCTGCACCCGCACCAGTTGCCCCGTCGCCAGGCTGGCCGCGTTCTGCCCGGTCAGGGCGAAGCCATTGAGCGTGTGCGCCGCGGTGACGATGCCGGTGCTGACGACGGGCGTGGCGCTCACCAGGGCCACGCGTGTCGCAGTCCAGCGGCTGGCATCGGCCCCCGCCTGCAGCCCCCACACCGCCACTCGCATGCCATTGGCCAACGCGGCGATCGAGCCAATGCCGTCAAAGACAGTGGCGGCATCGGCTTGCACCAGCATGCCGGCGACCTGGAATTGAGCGCCCTGAACCTGCGAGACCACACCCTGTGCAATCGACCAGACCTCGATCACGTTGGCAACGCCCAGCGTCAAGTCGGCTCCTCGCGAGCCCTGAAGATCCACCACCATGCCCAGACGCAAGTCCTGAGCAATGGCGGGAAGACCATCCAACTTGACCGCCGCCGCGGTGTCATCAAACCGGATGCCGTTGACAATCACACTGCCAAAACCTGAAATGGAACCCTGCACAAACAGACCAGTGCCGCCAGTACCCGGGCGCAATGCCGTCTGGACCCCCATATCCAAGCCTCCTCCGCAACCGGTCAGACCGGCCACAGCCAAAGACAAAAAGCTACGCCTGCCGAGGTTTGCATCCAACGCAGATTGACGACTCATGATTTCCTTTTCCTTTTGTTCTTTTGCAGGGCCTCGCCGGGCGGCGGGGTCTCTGCCGGACTGCTTTGCAGCGTGTCATTGAAATACACGCCAAAGTGGACGCGGTATTTGGCCCCCTCCACGCCTTCACTGCGTTCCTCGGCAACCGTGGCGGTCTGCAGAAACTGCTGCAACGCCTTGGCCCACAGACGGCGCGCGAGTTGCTGGAGTTGCTCGACCTGCGCGCCGGTCAGGTTTTGGGAAAACGCGCTTTGTTCGAGCTTGGGTGGGGTTGTGCGATCCGGCGCCAGGTTGTGTACCGCTGCGTCAAGGTGCTCACTGACATTGGCCGCCAAAAAGTGGAACGACTCCTTCAGACCCTCCCGGGGCACAAACCCGTTGGTCTTGAGAACGACGAAACCATCGTCACGCAGTTCGACCACACCCAGACGGACCAACTCGTCGAGAACCGCACGCGCGCCCACATCACGGCTCACTTCGGCCACCAGCGATGTGAAGTCCGGCTCGCCGGGCAATCCTCTACCCGGCGTGCGCGCCAAAGGCCTGGCCGTCTGGTCTGCATTCAGGTACCTCGGTTCACTGATCCAGCAGGCCACCACGGTCGCCGCCAGGGGCACCAACGGGGTTGCATCGACGTCGACCTGCGGTGCGATGCGCAAGCGCTTGACATCCTTGCGGTGGACTCCCGTCAACAGCGAAATACGGGTGTCAGAACTGCCTTTATCGGCCACCCCATAGGCACGTGCTGCCTCATCCACCAAGGCCTTCTTGAGCAAGTCCACCATCGAAGGCAACTGCAGGCCGTGGTCAATCATCAAACGGGCCAGTGGCTGCAGTACCCGCGCGATGGCCTCCGCCGCAAGCGCAGGTTCTGGCAAACCGGCGCCAGCACGCTGCGCAGGGTTACCGCTTGCATCGGCAGGAGTTGGCGTATCGCTCACGGTATTCAGGGTCCTTGATCGGGTTGCGGGCACGGGTGTTCACAAACCGTTACAGACATTTTAAGGGGTATTTTCCCTTTTTAATGCAGGAAATCATGGCTCGACGATCGAAACGCTGTATTATCGGGAAACTTTCCCTATTTTTACCATTTCCGAATTCTCGCCACTACCCAAAGGAGTCCCACCATGAAACACCGCATCAACCATTTTTCGCTCGGCATGATCAGTATTGCCGTGGCAACCCTGACTGCATGCGGAGGCGGCGGTGGTGGCAGCACGACTGCTAACGGCGGCATGGGCACCACAGTCTCTGCAGCCACCACATCCGTCACCACAACCGTCATGGACGGGCTTGTCCGCAATGCCCTGGTCTGCGTCGACAGCAACAACAACGGCATGTGTGATGCAGGGGAAACCCAGGCACATACCGATGCCAACGGACAAGTGACGCTCGAAGTGCCGACCGCGGCCCTTGCGACCACCCGCCTGATTGCTGTGGTGGGAACCGATGCCACGGATGCGGACACAGGCCCTGTCAGAACGGCCTACAGCATGACCGCACCTGCCGGAAAACTCGCCGTGATCAGCCCCCTGACCACGATGGTGCACACCCGCATGGAGACTGCAAACGTCGGCGTGGATGCCGCTGAAAGCTACGTCAAATCCCAAACCGGATTGAATGTCTCGATGTTTGACAACTTCATTGCCAAGCGGACCAGCAGTGCAGAACATAGAAAGACCGGTGACGTCGCGCGCAGACTGGTGCTCAGCATCCAGAAGTCAAAGGAAAATTCCAGTTCGCCGGCCAGCAGCCAATGCACCAGCGGACTGTCCAGCAAAGAGGCGGAACACGTCAAGGAATCCCACATCAACGAAGGCCTGATCGGTAACCTGGGAAGCTTCCGCAAAGATTCGGACGCAGAGGAAAACGAGAGTGATGAAGATGTGCGCAAGAGCGCCGTTGTGGTTCCAGTCTGCGGGTCTCCGACCGCACCGACACCGACACCGACACCGACACCGACACCGACACCGACACCGACACCGACACCAGCGCCTGCACCTGCACCTGCACCTGCACCTGCACCTGCGCCAGCACCTGCGCCTGCGCCTGCGCCTGCGCCTGCACCTGCGCCTGCACCAACAGCATCTCCCACTACCGGCAAGACGCTATACGCAGCGAATTGTGCTGCGTGCCACGGAGCAAACCCTGCACTCAACAGTAACAAGATTCTCAAAGGGGCCAGTTCGCCCGCCACCATTGAAAGCGCCATCAGCCGCAATATTGGTGGAATGGGCTTCCTGTCGGCCACGGTCGGGGCAACACAGGCGGCCGATCTGGCAGCCTACTTGGCCACACCCGGCATCTGAAAGCGGACTAAAAAGTCTCCCAATCGTCATTCCCTCCGGCTGCAGGTTTTGCCGTAGCCGGGGCAATGCGTTTGGGTGCGGCAGCGGCAGGCTTGGCTGCCATGCGGCTGGGCGCTGCAGCCGGGCGCGCCAACCCGGGTGCGGGTCTGCGTGACGCGAGGGTTGGCGTTTTTTGGGTGAGTGCCGGACGATTCAGTCGTGCGGAAGTGGCCGCCGCGGAGCCACCCAATTTGAAGATACTGACCACTTCAACCATGCGACCGGCCTGCTGGTTCAAGCTGTCCGCCGCCGCAGCCGCCTCTTCCACCAGCGCAGCGTTTTGCTGGGTCACGTTGTCGAGCTGGACGATGGCCTGGTTGACCTGCTCAATGCCGCTGGTCTGTTCGTGGGCCGATGCGCTGATCTCTCCAATGAGGTCGGCAACCCGTTTGACCTGGGCCACGATATCGTTCATCGAATTTCCAGCGGCCCCGACCAGGCGGGTGCCGGTTTCGATCTTCTCGACGCTGGCGCCAATCAGGTTCTTGATTTCCTTGGCCGCCTCGGCCGAACGCCCGGCCAAGCTGCGTACCTCGCTGGCAACCACCGCAAACCCGCGGCCCTGCTCGCCCGCCCGTGCGGCTTCGACGGCAGCATTGAGCGCCAAGATATTGGTCTGAAACGCAATGCCGTCGATCACGCCAATGATGTCTGCAATCTTGCGCGACGCCGCCGTGATTTCGTCCATGGTGGTGACCACCTGCCCTACCACCTCACCGCCTTTGGTGGCCGCAGAACTGGCGGAGCTGGCCATCTGGTTGGCCTGGCGTGCCGTTTCGGCGTTGTTCTTGACGTTGTTGCTCAAGTCCTGCATGGACGCAGCGGTCTCCTCCAGATTGCTGGCCTGGGTTTCCGTACGTTGCGACAAGTCGGTATTGCCCGTGGCAATCTCGTTTGCTCCCGTGGAGATATTCTCCGCACCGGAACGCACTTCGCTGACCATGCGTGCCAGCCCGTTGCGCATCTCCAGCAAGCCGGCCAGCAATTGCTGCGTCTCCTCACGGCTATCTGCGCGCCCCTGGGGAATATCGCTGACCAGATCACCCTGCGCGACACGCCCCGTTGCCTCAAGCGCGGTCTTCAAGGGAGCGGTGATGCTATTGGTCAGACTCCAAGCCATCAGACCGGCGAACACCAACACCAACACACCCGCACCGGCAATGATGTTGGCGGTCATCTGGTTGCTGGCATTGGCCTGCTCGGTCGCTTCATTGGCACGCTGTTTTTGCAGCGAAATAAAGGTTGCCAACTCGGCCATGGCCTTGGTCAACAGGGGATCAATCTTGCCCGTGATCACAGCGCCGGCCTGCTCGGTATTGAACTGGGCTGCCAGATCCACGGCTTCTTTAAACTGTGCATCCATTTGCCGGTCAATGTCGGCCAGATTGCCGAATAGTTCACGCTCCTTGTCTCCCAGGCCGTCGGCCTCCAGCTTGCTTTTGGCGGCCAGATAGGCGGCGCGCTGGCGTTTGGCTTCCGCCTCGTCCTTCTGCACTGCGTCGACCTTGGTCTGCAAGCCCATGTTGCGCACCGACACCGCGCTGCTGAGCAGGGTGCGTCGCATCTCTTCGGCCAAGTCTTGCTGGGCCGCAGCCCGTTGTAAAGTTCCCAATACGGTCGCGCGGCTGTTGCTGTTGCTGACGAGCGTTCCCACCAGCATGATGCTGGCCACCAGCAAAATCATGCCAAAGCCGAGTCCAAGACGCAGGCCGATTCTCATGTCACGGATATTCATTCACACGCTCCAACTGCTAGACCAATATTGTTATTCCCACACCACCCAAGCGGGTGGTGTGGGCTGGTTGTTTACTATTTGTAAATGCCGACGCCGACGTAGGTTTCGCCAATGCTCTCCAAGTACATGACTTTTGCCTCAAGCTTCTGTGTCGTCGGGTTCATGAAACGGTAGTTTCCTGACCAGCCCTTTCCCTTGGTCTTGGCCAAATCCAATAGCATCTGGAAGAAAGGGTTGCCCTCGGAGTCTTTCATGCCGGTCAGATTCTTGCCCACCAGTTTGGGGTTGCCCCCATGGGCTAGCACATTGCCATTGAACTCGGTGTAGACGACATACAAGTCGCGGTCCTTGAAGGTCTTGCCGTTGGTGAACTCTTCGGCAGCCTTCTCGGGGCCATTGGCCTTTACGTAGGCCACAGCCTTCTTGACCATGGCTTCTGCCTCCGCGGCCGTGCCCTGATCAGCCGCGTGGGACATGCCCACCATCACAAAACTCACAGCAGCGGCTGCAAAAACACTCTTCAATACAGACAAAAATTGCATAGAAAATACTCCTTTAATTCCAACGATTTCTGGGACCACGCGCCTTAAAGTCTAGGCAAACACCCAACGTAAATACAAGGTCGTATGGTGGGCAATACCCAATGAGGGGGACCTGATTGCAGCAAGTTTGCGCCACGTCAAGCTTGCGGTCTCGTTCCCCGCAAATCGTCCCGCCTGGCCATTCAACTCTTGTAAATCCCGCATCCAACCAAGGTCTCGCCAACGCGCTCCAGGTACATGGCTTTGCCTTCAATTTTTTGGGACACCGGATTCAGGAACTTGTATCCCTCGACCCAGCCCTTGCCCTTGGACTTGGCCAGGTCCACAAACATCTGGATCAGTGGCTTGCCATCCGGATCCTTCAAGCCAATCAGGTCTTTGCCGACCAGCTTGGGATTTGCGCCTTGGGCCAGATTCTTGCCGTTCAGGTCATAGACGATGATGTACAGGTCACGATCCTTGAACGACTTGCCGTTCGTGAATTCTTCGTAGGCTTTTTCGGGCCCGTTAGCCTTGATATAGGCCACTGCCTTTTTCACCATGGCCTCAGCTTCTGCCGCCGTGCCCTGATCAGCCGCATGGCTGACGCCCAACATTGAAAGACTCAGTACACAAGCGCCGAACAACGACTTTGCCAATGAAAAAAAATTCATGTCAATCTTCCGATCAAAGGTTAATAAAACTGCAACAGGCTATTCGAATCGATTCAACCAGGTGCCCCATACATAATAAGCAGCTTATTCCTTACGCTGCTGCGATATGCATGGGGTAAACCCTCTTTCGAGAGTCTGAATCACGCTGGCGGGGGCACAGCGACCGCTCAGCGACGACCCTCGTCCAGACGACCAGGTCTGGCGCCGTCGGCTGCGAAAAGCGGAGTCGTTAGGCCTGCGCGGGAATCGGCGTCAGCGCAGGCACTACATCCCCGCACTGCGCACGGTTGCGCAGTGCGTGTTCCATCACCACCAGGGCCAGCATGGCCTCGGCAATCGGCGTGGCGCGGATGCCCACGCAGGGGTCGTGGCGGCCCTTGGTGATCACCTGGGTGGCGTTGCCCTGCACATCGATGGAATCGCGTGGCGTGATGATGGAACTGGTGGGCTTGATGGCGATGCTCACTTCCAGATCCTGCCCTGTAGAGATGCCACCCAGCACGCCACCGGCGTTGTTGCTGGCAAAGCCGTTGGGTGTCAGCGAATCTCCGTGCGTGGTGCCGCGCTGCGCCACACTGGCAAAACCGGCGCCAATCTCCACACCCTTGACGGCGTTGATGCCCATCATGGCGTAGGCAATGTCGGAGTCCATCTTGTCAAACAGCGGCTCGCCCAAGCCCACCGGTACGTGGCTGGCGCTGACGCGGATGCGCGCACCACAGGAGTCGCCGGCCTTGCGCAGCGCGTCCATGTAATCTTCCAGCCACTGCACATCGGCAACCGGGGCAAAGAATGCATTGTTGGGCACGTGGTCCCAGGATTCAAACGGAATCACCATGTCGCCGATCTGCGTCATGCAGCCACGAAAGATGGTGCCGTATTTCTCAAACAGCCACTTCTTCGCCACCGCGCCGGCCGCCACCATGGGGGCGGTCAGCCGTGCGCTGGAACGGCCGCCACCGCGCGGGTCACGGATGCCGTATTTCTGGAAGTAGCTGTAGTCAGAGTGGCCAGGACGGAAAGTCTCCAGGATGTTGCCGTAGTCCTTGCTGCGCTGGTCGGTGTTCTGGATCACCAGCGCAATCGGTGTGCCGGTGGTCTTGCCCTGGTAGACACCGCTGAGGATCTGCACCGCATCGGGCTCGTTGCGCTGCGTGACGAAGCGGCTGGTGCCGGGGCGGCGGCGGTCCAGATCCCCCTGGATGTCGGCTTCGCTGAGCTCCATGCCCGGTGGGCAGCCGTCAATCACACAGCCAATGGCCGGGCCGTGGGATTCACCAAAGTTGGTGACTGCGAATAGGGTTCCGAAGGTATTGCCGCTCATATTTACGAATTATCCCAGAGCGCAGAGGTGCAGGGCGCGATCAGGATCGCACTACGGTATATTGACTCGGTTGGATCATCGTTTTGAAATGGAGTCTTCTGCCCATGCAAGAAGCGTACTCGTCATAGGAAGTCAGAATGCCGGTTCGACTGCTCTTGGTGGCATTGGCCTACTTTGCCACCGGTTGGCTTGGGTTGAAGATGCCCTATTTGGGACAGAACATCACCCTCGTCTGGCTTCCCACAGGTATTGCTGTGGCCGCTCTGTACCGGTGGGGCCGTCCTGTCTGGCCCAGCGTCTTTGTGGCCTCTTTTCTCGTGAACCTGTCGGTCGGATCCACTTGGTCCATGGCCCTGGGAATTGCGATCGGCAACACACTGGCTCCGTTGCTGGCAGCCGAGTTTCTCAGGATTCACGAGTTCCACGCCACGTTTGACCGTCGACGCGACGTCGGCCTATTCACTACGGCCACCGCCATGGGCATGTTGGTGTCAGCAACCGGTGGCACCGCATGCCTCTATTTGGCCGGGGTCGTGCCCACCGAATCGATTGGTGCAGCCTGGCTTTTTTGGTGGATGGGTGACTCCGTCGGGGTGCTGCTTGCCGGACCCCTACTGTTGAGCATTTCCCGAAAAAATCTGATTCAGTTTGGGGGCGACCGCAAGGCATTGCTGCTCTGGCTGATGTTTGCGATACCGGCGGCCTGGTTTGCCTTTGTGCATGACTACGTACAGATGGGGCGTTCACTGCCCCTGGCCTTCTTGACCTTTCCGTTGTTTGCGTGGGCCGCCCTGCGGTTCAGAATCACCGGCGCCGCATTGGCTGGGCTCGCCTTCTCGGTTGTGGCGGCTTGGAGCACGGCAAAGGGACACGGCACGTTTTGGCTTCCCAACACGAACGTAGGACTCATGTTGCTGTGGACCTATATGGCGAGCACGGTACTCACAGGGCTGCTGATCACGGCCATGCAAGCTGAGCACCACCAGGCAGAGAGCACCCTGCGCGAAAGTGAGCAGCGATTTTCTGCCGCCTTCAGTTCCTCGCCAGTCGCGGCATCAATTGCCACCGCAGCTGACGGGCGTTTCATTGAATCCAACGAAAACTACGAGCGGGACTTCGGTTGGACCAAGGCTGATCTGATTGGCAAGACCTCAGTGGAGGTTGGTATTTGGCCAGATTCAGCGACGCGCGAACCGTGGGCCGTGGCAATTCGCCGTGAAGGCCGGCTGGTCAACTACGAAACCATCTGGAACCACAAGAATGGCGAACGCCGCCATGTCAGCCTGTCGGCAGCCATAACCGAACTGAACGGGGAATCATGTATTCTTGCTTACGTCACCGACATCACGGCGCGCAAGCAGGCCGAACAGGTGCTGGCGGCCAGTGAAACTCGGCTGCGGGCGGTACTCAATGGCGTCCAGAGCGGTGTTGTCGTGATTGCCGAGAACGGTATTGTCGAATCCTTCAATCGGTCAGCCGAGCGAATGTTTGCGCTTAACGCGGACGAAGTCATCGGCCAAAACGTCAGATTGCTGATACCGGAACCCTTCAAGACCGCGCATGACGGCTACCTGCACAACTACCAACGCACTGGCATCGGCAAGGTCATAGGGAAACGCAGCGATGTGGTCGCTCAGCGCAAGGATGGCTCCACTTTCCCGATCGAATTGGGCGTCACCGAAATGCTGCTGAACGGGACGCGATTCTTCATTGGCAGCATCAGCGACATCACCGAACGCAAGAGTGCAGAAGAGCGAATCAATGAACTGGCCTTTTTTGACCAACTGACACGTTTGCCCAACCGCACACTGCTGCTGGATCGACTGCGACAGGCCATGACCACAGGCGCACGCAATGCCAGCTATGGGTCCCTGTTGTTCATTGACCTCGACAACTTCAAAACTCTGAATGACACCGCAGGTCATGACATCGGGGACTTGCTGCTTCAGCAGGTTGCGGTCCGCATAGCAGAGTACGTGCGTGAGGGGGATACGGTGGCACGGTTGGGTGGCGACGAGTTTGTGGTGGTGATAGAAAGCCTGAGCACCAACGCGGAAGAGGCCGCGACACAAACAGAGGCCGTTGGTGAAAAGATTCTCGCCGCTCTGAACGGTACATACCAACTTAACGCGACTGAATACCGAAGCTCAGCCAGTATCGGCGCCACCCTGTTCAAAGGCCATCAAACCAGCATCGACGATCTGATGAAGCAAGCCGACCTGGCAATGTACAAGTCCAAGCAGACCGGGCGCAATGCGCTGCATTTTTTCGATCCGGCCATGCAGACTTTGCTAGTCGAGAAGGCCGCACTGGAGTCGAGCCTTCGCAGAGCCATCGACGAACATCAGTTTCTGCTCCATTACCAGGCGCAGGTGGTAGGCACAGGTCGCGTCACCGGTGCAGAAGCTCTGGTGCGCTGGCAACACCCCGAGTTTGGCATCATGCCGCCTGCGGATTTCATTCCCCTGGCTGAAGAAACCGGGCTGATCCTGCCTTTGGGCGAATGGGTTTTGAACACCGCTTGCGCCCAACTGGCGCATTGGG
Organism: Rhodoferax sp.; assembly: GCA_030645355.1. Classification (GTDB taxonomy): domain Bacteria; phylum Pseudomonadota; class Gammaproteobacteria; order Burkholderiales; family Burkholderiaceae_C; genus Allorhodoferax. The sequence goes on from JAUSNJ010000126.1 coordinate 20,112, forward strand.
CCATCCGACCCGAAATGTCCCACCTCACCATTGCCGTCAATGTCAGTGCCAAGGAGTTCTGCGAACCAGACTATGTGCCCAAGGTTTTGGCAATCCTCAACCAGACCGGAGCCAACCCGAAAAAGCTCAAACTGGAGTTGACGGAAAGCCTGCTGGTGAACAATATCGAGGACGTCATCGAAAAAATGTTTACGCTGAGGGCTAAAGGTGTCGGCTTTTCACTGGATGACTTCGGCACCGGCTATTCCTCGCTGTCGTACCTGAAACGCATGCCATTGGACCAGTTGAAGATCGACCAGTCGTTTGTGCGCGATGTGCTCGTAGACCCCAACGATGCCGCGATCGCCAGAACCGTCGTAGCGCTGGCCCACAGCCTGGGCTTGGGCGTCATCGCCGAGGGCGTGGAAACTGAAGCGCAACGCGTCGCCTTGGCCGAGTCCGGCTGCCACGCCTACCAAGGTTATTTGTTCAGCAAGCCTTTGCCAGTGGAGGCTTTTGAGGCGTATTCCCGGCTTGGTCGTTAAAACTCTGCCGCCAGGCCAGCATGCTCAAGCCTGCGCGGCGTCGCCTTCACCCTCAGGCCAATCGCGGATGTAGGCCTTGAGCATCTTGTTCTCAAAATTCTGGCTGTCCACCACGGCACGGGCCACGTCGTAAAAGCTGATGACACCCATCAGCATCTTGTGGTCCATCACCGGCATGTAGCGGGCGTGGCGATCCAGCATCATGCGGCGCACTTCGTCCATGTCGGTCTCCATGGTGCAGGTCAGCGGGTGGTCGTCCATGGCGCTGCGTACCAGCGTCTTGCCGATGGCGCCGCCATTCTTGACCACCGTCTGGATCACTTCGCGAAAGGTCAGCATGCCGACCAGGTCGCCATGCTCCATGACCACCAGTGAGCCGATGTCCTTGCCCGACATCAAGTCCAGCGCGCTCGCCAGGGGTTCGTCCGGTGAGGCCGTGTAAAGCGTGTTGCCCTTGACGCGCAGGATGTCGCTGACTTTCATGGTGTTTCCCCGTTGCACATGGATGAAAAATGTCACCCAAATATAGCCCACAATTGGTGCCTCACACTACAAATTGCCAAGGGGAAAAGATATGTCTGGCTATGCCGACCCCGGTTTTGATACGTTGGCCCTGCACGCAGGCGCCGCGCCCGACCCCACCACCGGGGCGCGGGCGGTCCCCATCCACCTGACGACCTCGTTTGTCTTCGAGTCCAGCGAGCACGCGCAGTCGCTGTTCAATCTGGAACGTGCGGGACACGTCTACAGCCGCATCAGCAACCCTACCAATGCAGTGCTGGAGCAGCGCGTGGCGGCACTCGAAGGCGGCATTGGCGCCATCACCACCGCCAGCGGTCAGGCGGCCTTGCACCTGAGCGTGGCCACGCTGATGGGCGCGGGCTCGCACATCGTGGCCAGCACGGCGCTGTATGGCGGCTCGCAGAACCTGCTGCACTACACGATGCGCCGCTTCGGCATTGAGACCACCTTCGTCAAGCCGGGCGACATCGACGGCTGGAAGGCCGCCATCCGCCCAACGACCAAGCTGCTGTTTGGTGAGACGGTCGGCAACCCGGGGCTGGATGTGCTGGACATTCCCACCGTCTCAACCATCGCGCACGAGGCCGGCGTGCCGCTGCTGGTGGACTCCACGCTGACCTCCCCCTGGTTGATGAAGCCGCTGGAACTGGGTGCCGATCTGGTCTACCACTCGGCCACCAAGTTCCTGTCCGGCCACGGCACCGTCATTGGTGGCATCGTCGTCGATGGTGGCAGTTTTGACTGGGCCAGCGCCTACGCGAAGACTGGCCGCTTCGAGGAACTGGCCGCGCCCTACGAGGGCTTTCACAACATGAACTTCAGCGAGGAGAGCACGGTTGGGGCCTTTCTGCTGCGCGCACGCCGCGAGGGCCTGCGCGACTTTGGCGCCTGCATGAGCCCGCACAGTGCGTGGCTGATCTTGCAGGGCGTGGAGACGCTGGGCCTGCGCATGGAGCGCCACATGCGCAACACCGAAAAGGTGGTCCAGTTTCTGGCCAGCCAGCCCTTTGTCGCCCGCGTGGGCCACCCCATGCTGGAGAGCCACCCCAGCCATGCACTGGCGCAAAAGCTGCTGCCGCGCGGCGCCGGATCGGTGTTCAGCTTCGACCTCAAGGGCAACCGCGACCAGGGCAAGAAGTTCATTGAAACGCTGAAGGTTTTCAGCCACCTGGCCAATGTGGGCGATTGCCGCAGCCTGGTCATCCACCCGGCCAGCACCACCCACTTCCGCATGACGGACGAGGCGCTGGCGGCTGGCGGCATCACGCAGGGCACGATACGCCTGTCCATCGGGCTGGAAGATGCCGACGACTTGATCGACGACCTCAAGCGGGCACTCAAGGCTGCAGAGAAAGCGGGTGCGTGATGGAACTCCTCGTCAACAACGCCAAGACCTACTGCTACACCGGTGGCAAGCCGTTCGACGCCGCCAAGCCCACCGTGGTCTTCATCCACGGCGTGCTCAACGACCACAGCGTCTGGATTCTGCAAAGCCGCTACCTGGCCAACCATGGCTACAACGTGCTGGCGGTGGACCTGCCCGGTCACTGCCGCAGCGCGGGCGAGGCGCCCGCCACGGTGGAAGAAGCGGCCGACTTCATCGCCGCGCTGCTGGACGCGGCCGGCGTGGACAAAGCTGCGCTGGTGGGCCACAGCTGGGGCTCGCTGATTGCGCTGGAGGCCGCGTCCCGATTGAAAGAGCGTGTCACGCACCTGGTGCTGGTGGGCACGGCTTATCCGATGAAGGTCTCACCGGTGTTGATCGAGACCTCATTGAACGATCCGATGAAGGCGCTGAACATGATCAACGTGTTCTCGCGTAGCACGCTGGCGGCACCGCCCTCGGCGCTGGGGCCAGGCACCTGGGTGTTTGGTGCTGGCATGGCGCTGGGCAAGCGCGTGCTGGCCAGCAATACTGCCGTCAACGTCTTCCACCGTGGCTTTGTGGCCTGTGACCGCTATGCCCATGGTGAACAGGCCATGGCTGCCATCACCTGCCCGGTCCTGATGCTGCTGGGCGCGCAGGACCAGATGACACAGCCCCGCGCGGCGCAGCCCCTGATCGCCCAAGCCCAAGCCACTGGCAAGCGGTTGCAAGTCGTCACACTGCCGGTAGGCCACCACCAGATGACCGAGACGCCGGACGAAACCCTGTTCGCCATTCGCGATTTCTTGAAACTTTCCTGAGCCCGCCATGCACCCAAGACTCCTGCTTTCCACCCTCCTCGCCACCGCGCTGCTGGCCGTCAGCTCCACAGCATCGGCGGCCTTTCCCGACAAGCCCATCAAGCTCATCATTGGCTTCCCGGCAGGCGGCCCGCTGGACCAGCACGCGCGCTTGCTGAGCGACAAACTGCAAGCCGTGCTGGGCCAGCCGGTGATGATCGACTACAAGTCCGGAGCCGGCGGCACCGTGGGCGCGCAGGAAGTGATGAAGGCCCCGGCCGACGGCTACACGCTGATGCTGGCCAACACCGGTGTCATGGTCATCAACCCCGCCATCTACAGCAAGCTGCCATACGCCACGCTGCGCGACTTCACACCCATTGCGCGCACCGCCATGCAACCCCTGGCCCTGCTGGTCAACCCCAAGCTGCCGGTCAGTACGCTGAAGGAGTTCATTGACTATGCGCGTGCAAGACCCGGCCAGGTCAACTACGGCTCGGCCGGCAATGGCGGCATCAGCCACCTGGCGCCGGAGATGTTCAAGACCGCCACCGGCCTGTTCATGGTGCACATTCCCTACCGGGGCAGCGCGCCGGCCTTTACCGACCTGATGGGCGGCCAGGTGCAGTTCATGGCCGAGTCCATTCCCCAGGCCGCCAGCTACCACAAGCAAGGCAAGGTGCGCGCACTGGCCGTGACCAGCCGCGAACGCAACCCGGCCCTGCCCGACGTACCCACCGTCATGGAGACCGGCATCAAGAACTTTGAAGTGGTGGGCTTCTACGGCTTTCTGGCCCCGGCCGGCACGCCCAGGGACGTGGTTGCCAAGCTCAGTGATGCCTTCAAGCAGGTGCTGTCCCTGCCCGATGTGCGCAACCGCATGATCACGCAGGGAGCCGACCCGGCCTTTCTGGGAGCCGACGAGTTTGCGAAATACCTGGCCGCCGAGATGCCGCGTTGGGCCGATGCGGTGAGCAAGTCCGGCGCCAAGCTGGATTGACGGGATGCCGTCCACCTCCCCAACGCACACCACCCGGCCACGCCGGCTATGGTTCCCTGTGATGGCCGCCGCGGCCATCCTGTTGTCACTCACCGGCGCGGTGGTCTACGCCACCGAACTGCAGCTGCTGACCGAAGAAAACCCGCCGCTCAATTTTTCCCAGGATGGCAAGCCCAAGGGACTGAGCATCGACGTGGTGCAGGAAATCCAGCGGCGCGTGGGCAACACCGATACGATTGAAGTGCAACCCTGGGCGCGCGCCTACCGCACGGCCAGCACGGTGCCCAATGTTGCGTTGTTCGGCACTGCGCGCACCGCCGTCCGTGAAGAGATGTTCCACTGGGTAGGGCCGGTCGCAACGGCCGTGGCATCGCTGTACAGCAAGCGCGGAGCAGGCCTGCACATCGCAAGCCTGGAGGATGCAAAAGCCGTCAGTCGTATTCTGGTGGTCCGGGATTTCTATACCCACCAACTGCTGCAAAAGCTGGGATTTACCAACCTGGAGTTGGTCTCCAAGCCGGAGACCATGGTGAAAATGGCCGTCAACGGGCGTGCCCCGCTGATGTTCGTTGGCAACCTGACCTTGCCGGACCTGCTGGCGCGCGCCGATGCCAAGCCCGAGGACGTCGAGCGCGTGTTCACCGTCACCAGCATACAAACCTATATCGCATTTTCCCTGGGCACGCCCAAGGATGTGGTCACCAACTGGCAGGCCGCGCTGGACAGCATGAAGCGCGATGGCACCTACGCCACGATCTACGCCAGATGGCTGCCCGGCGAAACACCGACCCGAATCAAGCCCGACGCCAACACGATGCCCTATTGAATACCACCGGCCCGTGGGTGAATTTTGCGAGGAAATGGGAAAGCATTGTGCGCGGAGTAGACTTTGTAAAAGAGTGTTGAAACCGTGGCAGCCCAGCCACGATGCACGGAAAATGCTCTTACGCCACGGGTACCACTTTGACAGCAACCATCCTCGCTATCGTCGCAACCCTACTGGGCTGTGTGGCACTGTATTTGGCCTACCGGCTGCGGCGTGCAGGTGCGCAAAAAAGACAGCTGATCCGGTACGTCAAAAAACTTCAGAACGCAGAGCGCTCACTCAAGAAGCACGCCTTCTTTGATCCCCTGACCGGGCTGGCCAACCGCTCCCTGTTGATCGACCGCTTTCAGCTGGCCATGCAGCATTCCAAGCGCAGCCTCAAGCAATTTGCGGTACTGATGATCGACCTGAACAAGTTCAAGGACGTCAACGACACCTATGGTCACTCCGCCGGAGACACCGTGCTGGTCACAATAGCCCAGCGGCTGGTTTCACTGGTTCGCTCGACCGACACGGTGGCGCGACTGGGCGGCGACGAATTTGTGCTGATCATCGAGTCCGTTGCCGAGCGTGAACAAATCGCCTCGCTGGGCCGCAAGTTGGTTGACCTGCTGACGGAGCCCATCACCCTGGACTCCGGCGAAGTGGTGAGCCTGGGGGGCAGCATTGGTTTTGCCTGGTATCCCAAAGACGGAGAGAACCTGAAAGACATTCTGGAAGTCGCAGACCAGGCCATGTATTTCTGCAAGACCTCCGGGTTGATGCCGTTCTCCTGATTTCATAGCACCTCACGCAGCGTTACCGAGGGCCAGCGGCCGATTTGCCATATCTTCTCGGTCTGCTCCGTGCGCTCCACCAGCCAGGCGCTGAGCAGTGGCTCCAGTGGCGTGGTGTCGGGGTCCACCAGCAGCACATAGCGCGCTTCGTCCCCCGGTTGCAGGACTTCCTGCAACTGCCCGACCCAGTCGAACGCGGTCAGCGTGCGCATCAAGGGCTCCAAGCGCAACGGGTCCACATGCATCGCACGGCAGAGCTGCTCCAGCGTCAACCCCTTGGTACCACCAGCGCGTGCACGCTCCAGCTGCTGCACCACCTCCAGTGAAAACTGGAAGCGCCAGCCGTGCGGCAGGCGGCGCAGCGTGCCACCGGCCAGCAAGCTGGGCAAATACGCCGTGAGTGCCGCTCCGAGCAAGACGATGACCCACACCACATAGATCCAGACCAGCAAAATAGGCAGCGTCGCAAACGCGCCATAGACCGCCGAATAGGTGGGCACGCTGCTGACGTACAGGGCCAGACCCCGCTTGGCCAGCTCCATGCCCGCGGACACGAAGACGCCGCCAATCCACGCATGGCCCCAGCGCACGTGGGTGTTGGGGACGAAACGGAACATGGCCGCCATGCCCGCTGCCACCATCAGGAACTGCAACAGATTCAGAAGCAGCGAGACCCCTCCGGGCATGCCGCCCACCAGGCCTTTGGAAAAGGACACGGCATACGACGTCATGCTCAGGCTCGCGGCCAGCAGCACGGGCCCCAGTGTGATCGAGGCCCAATAAATCATCACCCGCTGCGCAAAGGGGCGCGAGGTGCGCACCCGCCAGATGCTGTTGAGCGTGCGGTCGATGGTGAAGACCAGTGCCAGTGCCGTTCCCAGCAGCGCAGCCAGCCCCACCACGCCCAGCTTGCTGGCCTTGCCGGCAAACTGGTTCAGGTAGCCCAGCACCTGGCGCGCGATGTTGTCGGGCACCAGGCTCTCGATCAGCCACTTCTGCAGCACATCCTGAAACTTGGCAAACATGGGAAAGGCCGTGAAAACGGCCAGCGCCACGGTGATGAACGGAACCAGCGCGATCGTGGTGGTAAAGGTCAGGCTGCTGGCGGTCAGGCCCAGGCGGTCCTCCCGAAAGCGTTCGCGCAGGGTTCGGATGGCATGTAGCCATGGCACGTGGGCGACTTCATTGAGCCAGCCCCGTAGACGTTCAAGGTATTGCATGCCCGCTATGATGCCACCGACATGAACACCCTCTCCTCTCCTACTAACCCCTTTGTGAACACCACGCGCTGGCTCGCTGTGGGCAGTCTCATCTCTCTCATTGTTCTGTCCCTGGCCTGGGAGCTCTATCTGGCACCGCTGCGCCCCGGCGGCTCCTGGCTGGCCTTGAAGGCCCTGCCGCTGTGCATTCCGCTGGCCGGTCTGCTGAAGAACCGCCTATACACCTACCGCTGGGTCAGCCTGGTGGTGTGGCTGTATTTCATCGAAGGCGTGGTGCGGGCCTGGAGCGACAAGGCCCCCGGCAACTACCTGGCCATGGCAGAAATCGTGTTCTGCATTCTGCTGTTTGTGGCCTGCACGATGCATGTGCGCCTGCGCCTGGGGCCGCGCGGCGCGACCAAAAACCCCGATAGCCTGGAGGTCGCACCGTGAGCAACACCCTTTTGATTGCACAACTGCGCAGCATCGTTGGCAGCACCAACGTCCTCACCCACGACGACCCCGCCGCCGATCTGCGCGCCTACGAACAGGACTGGCGCAAACGCGAGCACGGTGCATCACTGGCCGTGGTACGCCCGGCCAACACGCCCGAGGTTGCAGCCGTGGTCAAGGCCTGCGCCGCGGCGGGCGCCAGCATCGTGCCCCAGGGTGGCAACACCGGCATGGTGGTGGGCTCCACACCGGATGCCAGCGGCACCCAGGTCGTGCTGAGCCTGCAGCGCATGAACCAGGTGCGCACCATCGACGGCGCCAACCTGACCGCCACGGTAGACGCCGGCTGCGTGCTGCAAGCCATCCAGGAAGCCTGCGAAACGGCCGGCTTTCTGTTCCCGCTGAGCATGGCGTCCGAGGGCAGCTGCACCATTGGCGGCAACCTGGGCACCAACGCTGGCGGCACGCAGGTGGTGCGCTACGGCAACACGCGCGAACTCTGCCTGGGCCTGGAGGTGGTTACACCCCAGGGCGAGATCTGGGATGGCCTGTCGGGCCTGCGCAAGGACAACACCGGCTACGACCTGCGCCACCTGATGATTGGGTCGGAGGGCACATTGGGCGTCATCACCGGCGCCATCATGAAGCTGTACCCGCTGCCCGCGGCCCAGCTCACCGCCTTTGCCGCTGTGCCCTCGCTGGAAGCGGCCGTGCAACTGCTGGGTCTGGCCCACCAGCACCTCAGCGCAGGGTTGACCGGCTTTGAAGTGATGGGCCAATTTGCGCTGAGCCTGGTGACCAAGCACTTTCCCCAACTGCGCGTGCCGTTCCAGGATAGAGCCGACACACCGTATTGCGTTGTTCTGGAGAACTCCGACCAGGAGTCCGAAACCCACGCCCGCGAACGCTTTGAGCGCCTGCTGGAGGTGGCTTTGGAACAGGGCTGCGTGCAGGACGCGGTGGTGGCCGAGAGCATCACCCAGGCACGCGCGCTGTGGCACATCCGTGAGAGCATTCCGCTGGCCCAGGCGCAAGAAGGACTCAACATCAAGCACGACATCTCCATCGCCGTCTCCCGCATCCCCGAATTCGTGCGCCTGGCCGACGCGCAGTTGCAGGCGGCCTTCCCCGGCGTACGCCTGGTCAACTACGGCCACCTGGGTGACGGCAACCTGCACTACAACGTGCAGGCCCCAGCCGGCTCAGACGCCGAAGCCTTTTTGCGCGACGACGAAAAAGGCGTCAACACCATCGTCTATGACATGGTGGACCAGTTCCGCGGCTCGATCAGCGCCGAACATGGTGTGGGCAGCCTGAAGCGCGAGAAGCTGGAGCAACACAAATCGCCGGTGGCGCTGGGCATGATGCGCGCCATCAAGCAGGCACTGGACCCAAAAAACACCATGAACCCGGGACGGGTGCTATCTTTTAAATAGCATTACATCCATATTTTACGAGAGCTATGAGCTGATCTATCCCTTGCAAACAGGCGCGCACCGCGCCGCCGTGCCGGCCCACCAATCGATGGCGCAGACTGCGATTGCGGGTGTAACATCTTCCTGCAGGTCTTGCCGGATCGGAAACCCGAACCGGGGCACACTGCCCTAGCAACTCGCGGCGAAAGCCATCACCGGATGAAGCACGCAGATTTCCTTGACGCGATCCTGAACGCCACCACGGAGAGCGTTCTGTTGCTGGATCCACAAGGGATTGTCCTTGTCGTCAACGAGACCGCAGCATCACGTCTGGGTTCTAACCAGACGGAAATCCTTGGCAAGCAGGTGTTTGACCTGTTTCCATCTGACCTTGCCCTGGAACGGCGGCGCCAATTTGAAGAGTTGATCCAGAGCGGGACGGCGCGGCAAACCGAAGATACCCGGGCCGGGCGGGTGTTCTGGACCAATTACTACCCCATCAAGGACGAGAACCAGCATGTCTCGGCGGTGGTGGTCTTTGCCATTGACGTGACAGAGCGGCGCCAGATTGAACAAGCTCTCAAGGTTTCGGAACGCCGGTACCGCGGGTTTGCCGAAAACCTGCCACTGGGAATCGTCATCACACAGGACGGGCTGATCAAGTACGTCAACAAGGCATCCTGCCAGATGCTGGGCTTCGAGCTGGCCGAACTCCTGGGCCGGGAGTTCCTGCCCCTGATTTGCGAGGCCGACCGGTCACGCGTGGCGGACATCCACCGGCGGCGCATGCAAGGCGAATCGGTCACGCCCTCCTACATCGTTGGAATGGTGCGCAAGGATGGGATCATTCGCCAATGGAGCATGCATGTCAGCACCATCGATTGGGAGGGCAAGCGCTCGGGGCTTGGCAGTTGCTGGGACGTCACCGACAGCCTGCAAGCCGAATTGGCACTGCGCGAAAGCGAAGAGCGTTACCGCACTGCATTCGTCACCAGCCCGGATGCCATCAACATCACACGCTTGTCCGACGGTTGCTACATCGACGTCAATGAAGGCTTCTTGCGGCTCACCGGATGGACCCGCGAAGAGGTCATCGGCAAGACAGCGCTGGAACTCAAAGTCTGGGCAAACCCCGCAGACCGCCAGCATCTGGTGGATGCACTGCGACGTGACGGCTACTACGAGAACCTGGAAGCCACGTTTCTGGGGAAAGACGGCAGAGCCATCTCGGGGCTGATGTCGGCGCACATCATGACCATCAAGGGAGTGGACTGCCTGCTGTCTGTCACCCGCGACATCTCTGAACGCAAGACAGCCGATGACAAGCTCAAACTGGCTGCCAGCGTGTTTTCGCACGCACGCGAAGGCATCATGATCACCGACGCGGCCGGCGAGATCCTGGATGTCAACGATATGTTCACCGACATCACCGGGTACCGTCGTGAGGACGTCGTGGGACAGAATCCCCGCATCCTCAAATCGGGCCGACAAAGCAAGGAGTTCTACACATCGTTGTGGGGCGAACTGGTGGACAAAGGCCACTGGTATGGAGAAATCTGGAACCGCCGCAAGAATGGTGAGGTCTACCCGCAGACGCTGACCATCAGCGCGGTGCGCAATGCGACCGCTGTTACCCAGAACTACGTGGCACTGTTTTCCGACATTACTGCCCAAAAGGCGCACCAGGGACAGCTCGAACACATCGCCCACTACGATGCGCTGACCAATCTGCCCAACCGTGTGCTGCTGGCAGACCGCCTGAAGCAGGCCCTGACGCAGGCGCTTCGTCGCGAGGAACGCCTGGCCGTTGCCTACCTGGACCTGGACGGATTCAAGCTCATCAATGACCGGCATGGGCATCAGGTCGGAGACCAGTTGCTGATCGAACTGTCACGTGCCATGAAACAGTGCCTGCGTGATGGCGACACCCTGGCACGACTGGGTGGGGACGAGTTTGTAGCGGTCCTGATCGACCTGGATGATTTGCCGAGCGGAATTCCCATGCTGCGTCGCATCCTGGCTGCAGCCGCGCAACCCGTGCAGATCGGCGAACTGACACTGAACGTGTCGGCCAGCCTGGGCGTGACCTTTTACCCGCAGACCAGCGACATCGATGCGGATCAGCTGCTGCGGCAGGCCGACCATGCCATGTACCAGGCCAAGGTGGCAGGCAAGAATCGCTACCACGTGTTTGACCCCACGCAAGACATCAGCCTGCGGGTACAACACGAAAGCCTGGAGCGCATCCGTCTGGCCCTGAGCCAACAGGAATTCGTCCTGTACTACCAGCCCAAGGTCAACATGCGCACCGGCAGGGTGGTCGGTGTCGAGGCTCTGATCCGCTGGCGGCACCCCGAAGAAGGGCTGCTGGCGCCGGACGCGTTTCTGCCGGTGATAGAAAACCACCCACTCGCCGTGGCAGTGGGCGAATGGGTGATCGAGTCCGCGCTCACGCAAATGGAGAGTTGGCGGGCAGCCGGTCTGGCCCTGCCCGTCAGCGTCAACGTGGGGGCGCGGCAATTGCAGCAAAGCGACTTTCTGGATCGTCTCAAGGTCATTCTGGCCCGGCATCAGGGGGTCGAACCTTCGGATCTGCAACTTGAAATCCTGGAAACCAGCGCGCTGGAAGACATTTCCCAGGTTTCCCAATTGATCGAATCCTGCGCCGACATGGGCGTGTCATTTGCCCTGGATGATTTTGGAACCGGGTACTCCTCGCTCACCTACCTCAAACGCCTGCGTGTGAACGCGCTCAAGATAGACCAGAGCTTTGTGCGCGACATGCTCGACGACGAAGACGACCTGGCCATTCTGGAAGGCGTCATCGGCCTGGCCAGCGCATTCAAACGCCAGGTCATTGCCGAAGGGGTGGAAACAGCCGCCCACGGCGCCAGCCTCATGGATCTGGGATGTGACGTCGCGCAAGGGTACGGCATCGCCCGACCCATGCCCGCCAGTGAGCTGCCTGCCTGGGTGGCATCCTGGCGACCCGACCCCAGTTGGGGTCGCCCATGAGGGCTGCTGGTCATGGCTATTTCCTGGCGACGGCGTCCGACCATTTCTCCAGCGAGGTGACGACCGAGGAGACACTGAGCGCGCTTTGCACGATCTCGCGCCATGCCGGTGACTGCACGCGCACACCGTAATGGATCAGAGGTTGCTCCTGTCGGCGCCTGTCCATCAGCTCGGCCAGTTTCTGGTCTGACAGTGACAAACCGAGCGAGGCGAGCACCCGCAGTTTTTCGGACACCATGCCGGACACGCGCATCAACTTGAGCAGGCGCACGTTAAGGTCCGAACGCTCAATGGCCTGTTGGGCACGCTTGAATATCAGCTCGTTGAGCAGGGCTTCCAGCAGCGCTTGATCACTGGTATTGACGAACTTCCACACAACCGTGCCGTCAAACCGGGTGAGCCCGCGCTTGAACTCCAGATTCGGCCCCGCCAACGCTTGCGGGAAGTGAAAGCCAAATCCCTCGACATTCCAGCCCAGAGCCTCCATGCGCTCCCAACGTTCGCCAACGCGGCACTGCAGCCGGATACCGATATGGCTGTGCCGAGCCTCGTGGCGGGCGATGGGGATGGAGTCAGGTGGCATGCGAATATGCTCCTCTTTTAATAGCTATCCATGTATATTCTACGAGGGCTACAACCGAATTATGCACATAATCATTCCGCCCGCTCACCGGTCTGCAGCCGCCAAAGCGCCGCGTAACCGTCGCCCCGCGCCACCAGTTCGTCATGGGTGCCACTCTCCACAATGCGCCCGGCTTCGAGCAGGTGGATGCAGTCGGCCTGGCGCACGGTGGACAGGCGGTGGGCGATGACGATGGTGGTGCGGTTGCGGCTCACCACATCGAGTGAGCGCTGGATGGCGGCCTCGGTCTCGTTGTCCACGGCGCTGGTCGCCTCGTCCAGGATCAGCACCGGCGGGTTCTTCAGAATCGCACGGGCCAGGGCCAGGCGCTGGCGCTGACCGCCGCTCAGCTTTTGTCCGCGCTCACCGATGCGGGTGGCAAAACCCAGCGGCAGCTTGTCAATGAACTCCGTGCATTCGGCGGCACGGGCCGCTTCGGCAATCTGCGCGTCGCTGGCGCCCACGGCACCATAGGCAATGTTCTCCGCCACCGTGCCATCGGTCAGAAAGGTGTCCTGCGACACATAGCCCACGGCGCGGCGCAGGTCCTGCAGGTTGAGCGCATCGATGGGCTGGCCGTCGAGCAGGATGCGGCCCTGTTGCGCGGTGTAGAAACGTAGCAACAGCTTGACCAGCGTGGACTTGCCGGAGCCCGTGGAGCCGACAAAGGCCGTGGTCTTGCCGGCAGGGATGGTGATGTGGATGTCCTGCAGCGTGGGCGTGGTGTCGTACGCGAAGTCCACGTGCTCAAAGCGCAGCTCGCCTTTGGCTTGCTCAATCGGAAAGTGCTGGCCTTCGTAGGGGATGTTGATGGGGGTGTCCAGCAGCTTCATGGCCCGGTCAATCGCCGCCACCGAGCGCTGGTACATGTCGGCCACCTCGGCCAGGCCGGTCAGCGGCCATAGCAGTCGCTGCGTCAAAAACACCAGCACGGAATAGGCGCCCACGGCCAGCTCACCGTGCAACGTCAGCCAGCCGCCGTACAGCAGGGTGGCCGTGAAGCCGCTCAAAATCGCCATGCGGATCACCGGTGTGATGGCCGCGCTGAAGCGGATGGCCCGGGCGTTGGCTGTGCGGTAGGCGTTGCTGGCCTGCGCGATGTGGTCGGCCTCGAAGGACTCGGTCGCAAAGGCCTTGATGGTGGCCAGGCCCAGCAGGTTGTTGTTCAGGCGCGCACTGACATCGCCCGAGGCCTCGCGCACCTCGGCGTAGCGCGGCGCCAGGCGCTGCTGGAACCAGAAGGTACCGAACAGGATCAGCGGCACCGGCAGCAAGGCGACCAGCGCAATGCCGGGCTGCATCGCAAAGAACACGGCGCTGACCATGATGCTGGAGCAAAACACCTGGATGATCTGGTTCGCCCCGCCATTCAGAAAGCGCTCCATCTGGTTGATGTCGTCGTTCAGGATGGCCATCAGATTGCCGGTGCGCTGGTTCTCGAAATACGCCATCTCCAGCTTCTGTACATGGCGGTAGGTATCCAGCCGCAGGTCGTGCTGGATGTCCTGCGCCAGCTGACGCCACTTCAGCTCATACAGGTACTGGAACAGCGACTCGCCACCCCACACCAGCACATTGAACACCCCCAGCGCCAGCAACTGGTGCCAGGTGTTGGTGATACCGACTGCGCCCAAGATATTGCGCGCCAGAAAACTCTGCTCGCCCTTGACCACCACGTCCACCGCCGCGCCAATCAGCACCTCGGGCAGGATGTCGAAAAACTTGTTGAGAACGGAGTACAGCGAGGCGAGCCGGAAGTCGCGCTGGTATCTTCCTGCGTAGGCGAACAGTCTCTGGACGGGATGCATGGTGTCGATGAGGCAACTGCCCCGCAATGGCGAAGTGCGGGATTGTCTCTCAGGCGCCGTGCGGCACGTCATCCCTCGACGCAATGGTCTTGCCGACCGCTGCCAGCGTCAGCTTGGGTAAGATATTCTCAATTGACCCGGCCCGTGTGCCGCAGCTTGCCAGATTCTTAACTCTGTTCCATGCCATGAAAAAATTCAAGGTTTCAAGCCGGTTGTTTTCAATAGTGGGTATCGCGGCACTGATCATGCTGATCCTGGCCGGAATCAACTGGATGTCGCTCAGCCGCCTAGCCGAGTTGCAGGACCGCGGGGTACACAAGAGTCAAGCCGCCAGTCGGGTCAAGCACGACACCAACCTGGGCGCGCAGGCCTACCGGGTGGTGGCTGACACCTTCATCAACCAGGAATTTGACGAAGCTGCCAAAAAGTGGGCTGAAATCAACAAAGAGATTGACGAGGCCATTGCGTTCGCCAACAGCGCAGCCGACACCAGTGACAAGCAAGGCAGCGTTCAGGCAGGTGCCGCGGCCATACAGGAAATTCGCAAACTCTACAGCGAGCAGTTTTTGGTGCTGTCCAAGAAAGACCCGCTGCGCAGTGACATAGCCGGAGTCGATGACGCCATCGATGGTCAGATCGACCGATTTGACGAGGCACTCAGCAAGTTGGCAGTGTCACTGGAGGCCGATGCCAAGGCTCTTGACGCAGAATTCGACAACGCCGCCCGATCGGCTCGCGTGATGATGGCGGTGTCCATCCTGCTGGGCGGACTCTTGCTGGTTGCACTGACCCTTGCGGTGACCAAGAGCATCACCGGACAGCTGGGCATGGAACTGTCCGATGCAACCGCCCTGGCCCACCGCATTGCGGGCGGAGACCTTTCACACACGTTCACGCATGGAACCAATGACAAGGCCAGTCTGGCCAGCGCCCTGGACGATATGCTGGGCACCCTGAAGTCCATTGTCACCAACGTGCGCAAGGGCGCGGAGGGTGTCGCCACTGCCAGCGCGGAGATTGCACAAGGCAACCACGACCTCAGCGCCCGAACCGAACAGCAAGCCAGCGCGCTGGAGCAAACCTCGGCCAGCATGGAGGAGTTGGGCGCAACCGTCCGGCAAAACGCCGACTCGGCACACCATGCGAACCAACTGGCACAGAGCGCGTCCGCGATCGCCGTGGCGGGCGGAAATGTGGTGGTCCAGGTGGTTGAAACCATGCAGGACATCAACCAGTCTTCACGCAAGATCAGCGACATCATCAGCGTCATAGACGGCATTGCGTTTCAGACCAATATCCTGGCGTTGAATGCCGCGGTGGAAGCGGCTCGCGCCGGCGAGCAGGGCCGCGGATTTGCGGTGGTGGCCAGTGAGGTGCGTTCCCTGGCGGGCCGCAGCGCTGAGGCGGCCAAGGAGATCAAGAGTCTGATCAATGCCAGTGTTGAACGCGTGGAGCATGGCAGCACCCTGGTGGACAGGGCTGGCGTGACCATGACCGAGGTGGTGAGCAGCATCAAGCGGGTGACCGACATCGTGGGTGAAATCAGTTCCGCGGGCAACGAGCAATCTGCCGGCGTTGCGCAGGTTGGCGAAGCCGTCACCCACATGGATCAGGCGACCCAACAGAATGCGGCGCTGGTGGAGCAGATGGCCGCCGCTGCCAGCAGCCTCAAGGGCCAGGCGCAGGACCTGGTGCACCTGGTGGACGCGTTCAAGTTGCAGGACTAGTCCCCGTCCGCCTTCCTTTTAACAGTCCAATCAGAGAGAGTTCACCGCAATCCTGAAGCACAACCAGGGAAGACATAGATCGACTAAGATTTCAGGAACACAGGGAGAATTGTGAAAACACGGGACCCCACAGGAAACGCGCTGGCATCAGACCTGTTCAGACGGATGCCGACATCGTTGGGGGTTGGCGTCGTCGGGCTATGCCTTGTTGTGTTTACCCACCGGGAGGCTGTCGAATGGCATGCCTACCTGCCGTGGGTGGTCAGCATGCTGGTGTTTTTTTCCCTGCGTCTGCTGTTCGCCGGGCACGCACTGCGCAGGATAGCGGGCGGTGCCGACGCAACACCCATGGTCCACACGGAAGCGCTGCTGTGTGTGCTGACCGGATTGGGCTGGGGAAGCATCGTCTACGTCTTCGACACCCTGGCGATGGACCAGAATTTCTATATCCGGCTGATGATTCTGGCGACCGCCATGTCGTTTGTGCTGTCGTCCATGTCCGTGTTCATTCGCGTTTTTCTGGCATTCGTCGGATCCATCACCGTGGTCTCTCTGGTGTTCCTGGGTTCTGCCAGCTATGTCACGCCACGCCCGCCGCTGGTGGTGGCCTGGCTGACCTATTTTTGGCTCCTGTTGGTCGTCGCCCTGTTCAACAACCGCAATATCCGCGCCGCGGCCATTGACCGCTCATCCGTTTTGCGCCTGACCGATGAACTGAACCATGCGCAGGCGCTTGGCAATGTCGGGAGCTGGGTGTATGAATTCGCAGACGACAGATTGCGTTTGTCGGCAGAGGCCTGTCGCACTTTTGGTCTGACAGAAGGTACGTCGATCGATCTCGACAGCTACCTGGAACTGACCCATCCCCTGGACCGCGGCGCGGTGGAACGCGCCTGGGCAGATGCGATCAAGGGTGCGGATTTCGACTGCGAGCACCGAATTCTCGTGGCCGACAGGGTTCGCTGGATACGCCAGAAGGCCGAGTTTCAATACGCGCTGAACGGAACGGCGCTGAATGCCCTTGGCATCGTTCAGGACATCACCAAACGCAAATTGACGGAATACCAGCTGCACGAGCTGGCGTTCTCCGACACGCTCACCAAGTTGCCCAACCGCCGGCTGACGATTGACCGCCTGCGCCAGGCGATGGCCGCTGGCAAGCGGGCCGGCAAGTTTGGCGCGCTGATGATCCTTGACCTGGATGACTTCAAGCCACTCAATGACACCCACGGCCACCAGTTTGGTGATTTGTTGTTGATCGAGGCCGCCATTCGCATCGTCGGTTGCCTGCGAAAGATCGACACGGTGGGCCGGTTTGGCGGCGATGAATTCGTCGTGATGCTCAGCGAGCTGGACGTGGATCGATCAGAGTCCACGGCACAGGCCAGCAGGGTCGCAGAGAAAGTGCGCCGGGCCATCGGTTTGCCCTATGTGCTGAATACGGGAGAACACGCCGGTTCAGCCACCACCGTGGAGCACCGTTGCACCGCAAGTATTGGTGTGGCCTTGTTCATGGGGGACGACGCAAGCGCCGATGACATCCTCAAGTGGGCGGATGCGGCCATGTACCAGGCCAAAGCCGCGGGGGGCGATGCGTTCCGGTTCTATGAGGCCATAACCGACGCCCGCTAAAATTCGCCGCTAACCCGCAGCCTGGCCTTCGCTCCATGACCCAACCCACGCCCCAACGCCCCATCCGCAGCCAATACGAAGACTTCATGCGCCACGTCTACACGACGGGGGTCGTCAAGGCCGACCGCACGGGCACGGGTACCCGGAGCGTGTTCGGACACCAGATGCGCTTCGACCTGAATGAAGGCTTCCCGCTGGTCACCACCAAGAAGGTGCACTTGCGCTCCATCATCCAGGAGTTGCTATGGTTCCTGACCGGCTCCAGCAGCAACCACTGGCTCAAGGAGCGCGGTGTCAGCATCTGGGACGAATGGGCCCGACCCGATGGCGATTTGGGCCCGGTCTACGGTGTGCAGTGGCGCAGCTGGCCGACG
>JAUSNJ010000136.1 GCA_030645355.1 Rhodoferax sp.
TTGGCGACAGAGCGTTCTGCGCAGGTCAAGGAGGAGCCCGCGCAGCGGGCGGGGGACACGGAGCAGAACGCTCTGTCGCCAAGACTCCGAGCGATAGAGGACACCGTTAGCAAACTGCAAAACACCTTCGGCCCAGCACCCGAAGTCGCAGTCATTCTGGGCTCCGGCTGGGCCGCCGCCGCTGCACAGGTGCAGGATGCCCAGCGCATCGATTACTCCGAACTGCCCGCCTTCCAGTCCACCAGCGTCGAAGGCCACGTCAGCGCACTCACGGTAGGCCGCATCGGCAACCAGCGCGTAGCCATGTTGGGCGGCCGCAAACACACCTACGAGACGGGCGACTGCTCCGGCATGGCCGGTGCACTGCGCAGCCTCAAGAGCTGGGGCGTCAAACTGCTGCTACAAACCAACGCGGCAGGCAGCCTGCGCGCCCACATGCCGCCGGGCAGCCTGATGCTGATCACCGACCACATCAATGCCCCGCAGCGCTCGCCGCTGGTCGGTGAGCCCGGCAACGCGCGCTTTGTCGACATGGGCGCCGCGTATGACCCCGAACTGCTGGCCCACACCCGCCAATTGGCGCAGACCCAGCAGGTGGCGCTGAGTGAGGGCACCTACCTGTGGGCGCTGGGCCCGCAGTTTGAAACCCCGGCCGAGATCCGCATGTTTGCCACCTGGGGCGCCGACGCCGTGGGCATGAGCACCGTGCCCGAGACCATTCTGGCCCGCCACGCCGGGCTGCGCGTGCTGGGCCTGTCGTTGATGACCAATATGGGCGCCGGCCTGGGCGACGAATCGCTGACCCACGCCGCCACCTTGCAACAGGCCCAGGCCTCGGGCAGCTACGCCGCGCAATTCCTGGCCGACCTGATTGCCAGTCTGGCCGACGTGCCATCGCTGCAAGATTGACTACTATACTTTTGATAGCTACTGGCGCTTATTCCACGAGGGCTAGCGCCACTTTTGACCAATACCTTTTATGCCAAACACCCTGCCCCTGACCGAAGTAGCCCACCTGGCCCTGCAATGCCTGGACCTGACCAGCCTGAACGACGCCGACACGCCCGCCGACATTGCGGCCCTGTGCCAGCGCGCCCAGACGCGCTTTGGCCCAGTGGCAGCCGTCTGCGTGTGGCCGCGCTTTGTGGCCCAGGCGCGCAGCCTGCTGCCTGCCAACATCCGCGTGGCGGCGGTGGCCAACTTTCCGGCGGGTGCGCTGGATGTGGCACTGGCCTTGGGGGACGTAAAGGCCATCAAGGACGCCGGTGGCGATGAGGTCGACGTGGTGCTGCCCTACCGCGCGCTGATGCAAGGCCAGGCAGCCGAATGCGCGGACTTTCTGCAACAGGTCCGAGATGCCAGCCGCCCACTGGCACTAAAGGTCATCATCGAAAGCGGCGTGCTGGCCAGCCCAGAGCTGATTGCCCAGGCCACGCGCCTGGCCCTGGCGGCCGGGGCCGATTTCGTCAAGACCAGCACCGGCAAGACGCCGGTGTCTGCCACGCCCGAGGCTGCCACCGTGATGCTGCGCGAAATCGCCAGTAGCGGCTCGCCCACCGCAGGGTTCAAGGCGTCGGGCGGTATCCGCTCGGTGCCCGACGCCAAGGTTTATCTGGAGCTGGCCGCCGCCGCGCTGGGAGCCGACGCCTTGAACGCCAAGCGCTTTCGCTTTGGCGCCAGCGGCCTGCTTAACGACATCGAAGCCGTGCTGGCGGGCGAGGCCTCAGCGCCCTCCTCCAGCGCGTACTGAAGCCCGGCGGCACACCGCATGCTGGCGCAAGAAATCATCCGTACCAAGCGCGACGGCCAGCGCCTGAGCGTGGCCCAGATCCAGCACTTTGTGCAAGGCCTGGTGGACGGCAGCTGGAGCGAAGGCCAGGTCGCTGCTTTAGGCATGGCCGTCTTCTGGCGCGGCATGGGGCGCGAGGAATGCGTGGCGCTGACCCACGCCATGATGCATTCGGGCCGCGTCATGGCCTGGCCCGACATGCCGGGCCCAGTGCTGGACAAACACTCCAGCGGCGGCGTGGGCGACAAGATCAGCCTGATGCTGGCCGCCATGGTGGCCGCCTGCGGGGGCTACGTGCCCATGATCTCGGGGCGCGGCCTGGGCCACACCGGCGGCACGCTGGACAAGCTGGCCGCCATTCCCGGCTACAACGCCACGCCCGACCCCGTGGTGTTTGACCGCGTGGTGCGCAGCGTGGGCTGCGCCATCATCGGCCAGACCGCTGACCTGGCACCGGCCGACAAACGCTTCTATGCCACCCGCGACGTGACCGCCACCGTGGAGAGCGTGCCCCTGATCACCGCCAGCATCCTATCCAAGAAACTGGCCGCCGGTCTGCAGGGCCTGGTGATGGATGTGAAGTGCGGCAATGGCGCTTTTGCCGACTCGCGCAGCATGGCCGATGAACTGGCCCGTAGCATCGTAGCGGTGGCCAGCGGTGCCGGCCTGAAAACCGCCGCCCTGATCACCGACATGAACCAGGTGCTGGGCACCACCGTGGGCAATGCGTTGGAAGTGGCCGAGGCCATTGCCTATCTGACAGGCGACGGCGAGCGAGAACCCCGCCAGCACGCCATCACGCTGGCGCTGGGCGCCGAGATGCTGGTGTTGGGTGGCCTGGCGGCCAACACTGCGCAGGCCACGGACAAACTGCAAGCCGCGCTGGACAGCGGCGCCGCCGCCGAACGCTTTGCCCGCATGGTCGCCGCGTTGGGTGGCCCCAGCGACCTGCTGGAGCGCCCGCAGGCGTACTTGCCGGCGGCACCTGTGCGAGTGCCAGTCCCGGCTCCACGCTCCGGCATCCTCAGCGCAGTGCAGACGCGCGATGTGGGTCTGGCCGTCGTCGAACTGGGTGGTGGCCGGCATCGGGCCGAGGACGCCATCGACGCCCGCGTCGGCCTGAGCCAAGTGCAGCCACTGGGCACCTGGCTGACCGCAGGTGACCCCATCGCCTGGGTGCACGCGGCAGACGCGGCCAGCGCCGAGCGCGCCGTTGCGCAACTGCAGGCGGCCTGCACGCTGACCGGCGCCGACGACGCCCCCTGGAGCGGCACCCCTTGTGTGCTGGATACTGTGTTAGCCCTCGCCAATACTGCGTAAACAGCTACCAAAACAATAGCAATATGCATCCCACCACCGTTACCGCAGCGGCACCGCGCCAATACACGCACCCGCTGGTGTTCCTGCTGCTGGTCATTCCGTTTGGCGCGGCCAGCGGCTTTTTGAGTGTGACCATCGTCTATTTGCTGGGCCGGTCTGGCGTGGACCCGGTGACGATTGCCGTGCTCACCGGCCTGAGCTTTTTGCCCCACACCTTCAAGTTTCTGTATGCCCCGTTGATTGACCTGACATTGACCCGCAAGCGCTGGTTTGTGATGGCCAGCATCACCAGCGCCCTGGGGTTGGCACTCTTGGGCATGGTGCCAGCCACCGAGGCCGGCCTGCCCTGGCTGCGCATTTTGGTGGTGGTGGGCAATATTGCCACCGCCACGCTGAGCATGGCCGTGGAGAGCCTGATGGCCTACAACACCGCACCGAGTGAGTTGGGCCGCACGGCGGGCTGGTTCCAGGCCGGCAACCTGGGCGGTGGTGGGTTGGGCGGTGGCCTGGCGCTGGTGATTGCCGAGAACACCACCCTGCCCTGGCTACCCGGCGTGGTGCTGGCCGTGATCTGTTTGCTCAGCGGCATTGCCATCCGCTACACCACCGAGCCCGAACCGCATCTGCCGCCCATCGCCGAAGACCAGCGCGGCGAGCCAGCGCCGAACGTGCTGCAGTCGGTGTGGCGGTCTATCAAACGCGTGCTGCTGGACCTGTGGCTGGTGGCCCGTTCGCGCATGGGTTACCTGGGCTTGCTGATCTGCTTTCTGCCCATTGGCTCGGGCGCGGCGGGCAGTCTGTTCCCCCTGTTTGCCACCGAGTGGGGCGCCAGCGCCAACGACGTGGCCGCCACCAGCGGCGCGCTCAGCGGCCTGCTGTCGGCCTGGGGCTGCATGGTGGGCGGCCATTTCTGCGACCGCATGGACCGTAAAAAAGCCTATGCCCTGTTCGGCATCCTGATGTCCACCTGCGCCCTGCTGATGGCCTGGGCGCCGCACACGCTGACGATGTACTACGTGTTTGTGCTGGGCTACGGCTTTATCAGCGGCCTGTGCTTTGCCGCCTTCACCGCCGTCACACTGGAAGCCATAGGCACCGGTGCAGCCGCCACCAAGTACAGCATCTTTGCGTCGCTGTCGAACACGCCGATTGCCTACATGGGCATTCTCAACGGCTACTTCTACGGCAAGGCCGGCAGCAATGCGGGGTTGTACTCGGATGCGGCGATGGGGGTTGCGGGGGTGGGCGTGTTTCTGCTGGTGGCAGTGGTGTCGCGGAAATTGCAGGAACGGTATGTGCTGCGGCGCGGGGTTGTGTGAGAGGCAACGGGTAGCGTGGGTGGGGATCGCAGAGCACTGCGGGGCTGGCGTGATTTGGGCAAGCGAGAAGGGTGATGCAGTGGTTGTTTCGGCAATTTCGGGGCGATTGCGAACATTCAGGACCATGGTTCAGTTTTGGACTTCTCGCAGGGTTTGTCGCCATTTTATTGACGGGCCCAAAAAGGATCGCCCGGGAATTCAGTTATAAATCAACGACTTATAAACTTAGGGAGTGAGGCCATGGTTCAACGCGACCTTGTTCATAGGGCAGGTTTCACTCAGATAACACGTTGGGCGTATTGAAGCGAATGCACCAAGTCACTATGCGAATAGCGGTTACTGCTGACCAGAAAAGCCTTGAAGCGCTTCAGCGGCGTGCCTCACTTGAGAATCCTGGAGACCGTGAGGCTCTGGTGGCGAATCCGGAGTTGATCGAGCTTCCTCTTCAGCAAATCGAAGCAGGCACAGTATTCGTGGCTGAAGTAGCGAACTCAATCAAAGGATTCGCAGCCATTCTTCGCCGCGAAGATGGAAACTCTGAACTGGATGGCCTGTTTGTAGAGCCAGAAATCTGGCGGCAAGGTATTGGTCGCATTCTGGTTGAGCACTGTTGTGTCGCAGCCAAAGCCTCAGGCGCAGCTGAGATTCACGTCATAGGAAACCCACACGCCGAGGGCTTCTACAGGGCGTGCGGATTCGAGACACTCGGCACAAAGCAATTGCAGTTCGGGGTCGGCTTACTAATGAAGCGAGCACTGCCGTGAGCGAAGCGGTCCCTTGCCAAGAGACGCCCAACCCTTCAATCGAGAGGACGTTAGGCGTTACGAATTCACCACCTATGCGAGTACAACTGCTACGCGAAGATCAGCACGATTCGATGATTGATCTTCTTTCCGAGATTCACGCCTACTACACAGACGGCGAGGCTATCTCTCACGAGGTAATTCGAGCGCACCTGCTTGAGAACCTGTTGTCGCCAAGTTCACCGCATCAGTTGGTGGTTTGCTCTAACGATGACGAGGTTGTCGTAGGGTTTGCTGCAATCACATTGGTCTACTCGCTAGTCGACTTCGTTCCTGAAAAGCGCAAACACCTTCAGTTGAAAGAGCTGTACGTCCGATCATCGATGCGCAGCAAAGGAGCAGGCCGGTCGCTGATGTCTTGGGTAGCGCGTCATGCTGCCCAGAACGGGTGCCACCGAATAGACTGGCCGGTAAAGGCATCAAATTCAAAGGGCATCGCCTTCTACAAGAGTCTGGGTGCACAGCAGGTGGTCGAGAGGCTCAGCTTCAGGCTCTCTAAACCAGAGCTGATCGGGCTCGCCTCACAGTGAACATTGAGCGCATCTTCATTAGTCCAGAGCGTGGCGGCGCTCAACTAGAGTGTGAGCACATTACAGTCCAAAGCGGAATGGGAATTGTGGGTGATCGGAACTTTGGAAAAAGTGTCCACCCAGGTCAAAACATCACGTTGATCGAGGCCGAAGAAATTGAACTGTTCTGTGCAGAGCGATCCCGCAAACCAGACCTATCGCTCTTGCGCCGTAACCTTGTCACCAGAGGCGTGAAACTCAATGCTCTGCTAAATCTGGAGTTCACAATCGGAGGGGTAAGGCTGCGCGGTGTAGAGCTTTGCGAACCGTGCGTTCTAGTTGGCAATAGCCTGAGTAGCGAGTCTCTTTCTCCTGCAGCAGTCGTAAAGCACTGGCTTCACCGCGGCGGCCTGCGTGCTGACGTACTGAGCAATGGAGAAATCGTCTGCGGTGCACGCATTGAAACTGACACATAACTTGAACGTGGGGGGCAACTAAGCCAATGAGAAGCGAATACGGTCGGGCGCTGAGACTTTCAATCGAGCGGGGCCTCAAACGCTCCCCGTTTGGATGGCAGGCACAGAAAACACAGTCACCTTATGTACTCCCTGGCGAGCGCGTCTTTAGCAAGCTTGAAACGGATCGCCTCATCTGGTGCGCCCTCGTCGTGCACGAGCGTTTTGAGAAATTCACTTTTGAGGTTGGTTGGTCGCTGCACGGCCGCTTTCCCGAGCTGAGAATCCGGCCGTCTCTCCAATCTCCCGTCGAGTCCCATCACCTGCCGGAGTACATGGTTCGCCTGGGGCAGCTTATAGACGGCGCAGATCGATGGTGGGAAGTCGAAGCGTTTGCTGGAGCGTCAACCTTGCAAGACCTCATCAAGTCAACCCAAGCAATATCGCCTGAGGTTGCCCGAGCCAAGGTAGAGCCTGTTGCAGCGAGTGCGTTGGCGGCCCTGGAAGCGCACGCAGTGCCTTTCCTGGAGGCGGTATGCAAGGTGCAACGGTGAGGCCCAACCCAAACGCCAAAGCTGAAAATCTGGATAGCCGCAGCGCGTCAGAACCTGGCATTGGATCCTCACTATCGTTTTGGTAGCGTGCTACGCAGCAACCACGAGGGCTAGAGCCTTATTTCCCTTCTGACACCGGCGCCACCGCAACGGTTGCAAAACCGTAAAGGCGTTCCGGGGCCAGGCGCTTGAGCATGGTCTTGTCGCTCGCCGCGGCAACGATAGCGAACTCGGCTAGCGCCGTGTCGCGGCGCTCTGTGTGAGCGACCGGGTGTCCAGAGCGGTCCGTGATGCAGGCCACGATTGGCGCACGCGGGTTCGCGGTGCGCTGCACCACAATGCCCAGCTCGCCCGATGCCAGTTTGACGAAGTCGCCAGGCGGGTGAACCCCGAATACCTTGAGCACCGCCGCCGATAGTGGGCCGCCTTTGTCATCCCGGTACAGCTGGCTGATGGCGTCTTTCGGAGCAGCGGTCGGGTGCAGCGTGCGGGGTGTGATCTTGGCCATCAGAACGTCGGCGACCCGCAAGACCGCCGCCATGTCGCCCAACTCGGTGCAACCGGTGGGGTAGCCCGTCCCGTCGCTGTGTTCGTGGTGCTGGGACACAGCGTCCAACCACGCAACATCATCAACACCGTTCTTCTCCAGCAGCTCCCTTGCCTGCGCGGGATGGGCCAGCAAGGCTGCACGCTGCTTGTCGCGCGGTGGGTGGTCCTGTGCTGCCATTTGCCCCTGCAGTTCAAAGATGGTCATGTTCATGGTGAGCGCTGCCTTGACCAGGCTCATGGTGGATGCCTGCGTCCAACCCAAGTGGCGGGTAATGAGGATGCAGGTCATGGCCGTCAGCACGGCATGGGTGTACCCGTAGTAAAAATTCTGTGCGTTGTCCTGCCGCACGGCACGGTAGATGGCAATGTCCGGATTGCTGTCGAACAGCGCGATCAGATGCTGTGCAAACGCCTGCACGCGCCCCGGAAAATCCGGCTCACTGGCCGGGTGGGCCAGCAAGGCCTTCAGGGTCTCTGTCGTGCGGTCCCACAGTTCGAAAAGACTGGACTCCTTGCCCACGGACTTTGCGGGGTCGCCACCCGAAATCAACAGTTTTGCAGCGGCAGCTTCTGCAGCTGCGGCCCGCGCCTCCACTTCATCCACAAAGGCGCCACGCTCCAATAGTTCATCGAGCTGTTTCTGGTCTGCGAGCAGATGACCCTTGGACAGCAACAGGACCCCGGCGTCGTCGCGGACATTCCATGGCAACGCCAGACCAAGACGAACCTGCGATCGAGGAATTCTTAGCAATTTCACAGAAACAGCACCTCCTACGCAGCCGCAAAGTTGCATTCACCCACAAACGGCATCACGTACTGCCAGTTGCAGTTTAGTTTAGTCGCTATCGTTTAAATAGCAATGTTCGCGGAGACTACCGTGGCGGGGCTGGAATAATGCCGCGCAACGTGCTAAGGTTATAGCTCAATTATCACGGTCGGCAACGGACCACATACCATGGCTTTTCCGGGTCTTGCCATCACTGAAACGGACCAGAAGATCTTCTTGCAGGTCCAGCCCGACAGCGCCCGACCCGCGGTTGACGCGGCGACGTTGCGGGGATTGCTGGCAGAGTTTGGTGCAGCGGATTGCGCGCTGGACGAAAACGCACTGGCCTTGGCGGTGCAAGACTGCAACACCCAAAAAGAACCCTTTTCGATGCAGTTGGCGCAGCGCCGCGATGCGACCATCCACATCCGGATCGCCGCCGACGACATGCTGGCCGACATCAGCGTTCACAAGGCGCAAGGCGGGAAAGCCGCCACGGTGGCCGACCTGACGCATGCGCTGGCGGAGGCGGGCGTGGTGTTTGGCATCGATGACGCGGCGCTGCTCCAGGTGGCTGAGCGCAATGAGTGCGCAGCGCTTCCCATCGCACGGGGGACCCTGCCGCAAGACGGTCGCGACGCCGTTTTCAAGGAGCTGGTAGTCCATGCCGCCAACCGCGCGCCCAAAGTCAACGAAAGCGGACTGATTGACTACCGTGAACATGGCAACATCGACGTCGTGAGGCCGGGCATGCCGCTGATGCGTCGTTACCCCCCTACCCCGGGGATGGATGGGCGTACGGTGCGCGGACGCGTGCTGACCGCCCGACTGGGTCACGACGAGCCTTTTGCCGCATCGCTGGCCGGTACCCAACCCTCCAAAGACGACCCCAACCTGCTGGAAGCCAGCGTGACGGGCCAACCGGTATTGGTCAGCCATGGCGTCATGGTGGAGCAAGTTCTTCAGGTTGCCGAGGTCAATATGGCCACCGGCAATATCCACTTTGACGGCTCGGTGCAGGTGAAGGGCGATGTCGTCCAGGGCATGAAGGTGGAGGCCAGCGGCGACATCGTGGTCGCCGGCATGGTGGATGGCGGTTTTTTGCAGGCCGGTGGCGATATTCACGTTGCTGGTGGGGTGATTGCCCATGCCACGCTGATAGCCGGCTGCGCCGTCAGTGCTCGGTTCGCACAGGACGTGAACATTCGTGCTGGCACCATTCTTTCACTGGCGGACACGGCGCTGGAATGCGAATTGGAGTCGCTCAACCAGATTGTCATCGGGGCCCAATCCCACGGCCGCGGGCGGCTGGTCGGTGGCTGCACCACAGCCATGATGCTGCTGAGCGTCCCGGTGTTAGGCTCCTCCAAGGCAGGAATCACCCGCGTGGTGATGGGTGTCAACGCCGAGTTGGCGGCGCAGTACGCGGCACTGGAGCACCGGCTGGAACAGGAAAAGGCCAATGAAGAGGCGCTGGAAAAGCTCATCAAGCAGGTCACTGCGGCGAAAGACCCCAAGGGCATGCTGCCCCGCATTCAGGCGTCCAGGCAACATGCCATGCAAGTCTGGGGGCAGTCGCTGATGGAGAAGCAAGCCCTGGAGCAGCAAATCGCACTGGCCCTTACAGCCCGTATCGATGTCGAAGCCGGACTGGAAGGCGCCGTGGACCTGGTGTTTGGAACCCACGTTGCGCGGCTGCGGCGCGAGTTTTCGGCGGGCACGTTTTCACTGGACCCCACCGAGCTGGTGGTCATGTTCAGCGATGGACTGGGCAGCAGACCGGCCTGAAGGGTGCAGACCCGGGGCGGCTCAGTGCTTCTCCAGCCAGATGCTCCCGCCGGTGTTCACGAGGCACAGCGGCATATTTTTTTCAAAAAACGGCCGGTGGAAATGCGTCATGAAGGTGTTCATCAACAGCACGCGAAAGCTGTCGTTGTATTGCAGAAACGTGCGCAGCATATAGAGCTCGTTCCACGCCCTGCCAAAGTAAATCCATTCCTTGGGGTACTCGAATGGATGGAAGATGTCGTGAAAATGGATGACCACGCCGGGTGCCAGCGCTGGCAGGATGTCAAAGAACACGCGGTTGACGTCGCTGTCGATCCGGCTGACGTGGGTGGAGTCGACAAACAGCACGTCTCCAGCCTCCAGTGCGCGAAACACCTCCAGGTCCACATCTTGAAGCCGCTTGGGAATGATGGTCATGCGTTCCCGGTCGGCGTCGTTGATCAACGACATCAGCAACTCGGGATATGGCTCGATGAAGGTCGCCTGGAGCTGGCCACCCAAAAACAACTGGTCCGTGTCCAGCGTCGCACAAGAAGAAAATCCTGAGCCAATTTCAATCAGGCGCCTGGGCTTGAGGTGGCGCAGCATGCAATGCAGCAGGATACCGTCCGAATAGGCATACGACTGGTTTTCGTAGTGGTAGCGCAGCCCGGGCTTGGGATGGGCACCAAATGGAATGTCTGGGTAGAACTTGGCAAACTGTTCCAGCAGTTCCACCTGCGCCGTCTCGCGCAGGTCCATACCTGCAATCTGGCGTGGAACGGTGCCAAAAATTCGCGCTTCATCCTGGCGGATGGTGGCGATGTCCGGGATAGGCGAGTAATAGTGCCCAGGCGGCACAAACCCACAGGCTTGGCGCATGGCCTCGCGCTCGGCGCTGGCCTGGACTTGCGCCTGCTGCATGTGATCACGCTCGGCGCTTGCGTGGACCAGCGCCTGCTGCAATTGGTCGCGCTCGGCACTTGTATGAACCAGCGCTTGCTGCAACTGGTCCCGCTCGACAGTGGCATGGAGCAGCGCCTGGTGCAGCTGTTCGCGTTGATGGATGAGACGGCGGATGCCTGGAAACCGCTTGATGACGGGTTTCAATGAGGCCAGCATAGACATACGTTTACTTGGTTGATACGGCGCAAAATGGATGCGATTTTGCACACAACAAATGACCCGAAGTATCGCACCGGCTGCGCCACCGAGCTACCTTCGCCGCGCTGCCCGCACCCCATTGAGTTCGGCCACAATCCCCAGCACCTTGTTGAGCCGCCCGGAGTCGCTCACCTCCACAGTAAACGTCATCCACGCAATGCCGCGCAGCGACTGGGTCTGCACGCCGATGACGTTCATTTTTTCCTTGGCAAACACCTCGGAAATATCGCGCAGAAGGCCCTGGCGGTCGTTGGCTTCCACGGCCACGTCTACCGGATAGACCGAACCGTCGCCACCGGTCTTGCCGCCCCACTCCACCTCGATAACGCGGTCGCCGCTGCGGGTGACCATATTGCGCAGGTTGGAGCAGTCGGCGCGGTGCACGCTGACGCCCTTGCCCCGCGTCACAAAGCCGCAAATGGCGTCCGGTGGTGCCGGTTTGCAGCACTTGGCCAGTTGCGTCATCAAGGAGTCCACACCCACCACCAGTACGCCGCCCTTGCCGGACTGGCTGGGTGGTTTTTGCTTTTTGAGCAGCAGAAATTCGTCCTGCGGCAGTACCGGCTCGGGTGGGCGCAGCACGATTTCGATGTTGCGCAGCGAGAACTCGTCCTTGCCAACCACCTCGAACAGGTCTTCGGCCGAGTTGAAGCCCAACTGTGACGCCAGGTCGTCGAGCTTGACGGCGGTCTTGCCTTCGCGCTGCAGCAGCTTCTCGACCGCCTCGCGGCCTTTGGCCACGGTCTCGCCCATGGCCAGCGCGTTGAACCAGGCCCGCACCTTGGCGCGCGCGCGGTGGCTGGCCAGGAAACCCAGCTCGGGGTTGAGCCAGTCGCGCGACGGGCCGCCTTCCTTTACCGTAGTGACCTCCACCGTCTGGCCATTTTTCAGCGGCGTGTTTAGCGGCACCATGGCGCCGTCCACCCGCGCGCCGCGGCAGCGGTGGCCCAGGTTGGTGTGCACGCTATACGCAAAGTCCACCGCCGTGGCACCCTGGGGCAACTCGACGATGGCCGCATTGGGCGTCAGCACATAGATGCGGTCGTCAAAAGCAACCGCACCCTGCTGGCTGTCTTGCGCACCCGACAGGTCGCGCTCCCAGGCCAACAACTGGCGCAGCACCGCGATCTTGGCGTCGTACTCGCCACTGGCCGACACCCCGGCATAGCCCTTGGTGCCTGCCTCTTTGTACGCCCAGTGGGCGGCAACACCAGTTTCGGCATGGTCGTGCATGGCCTGGGTGCGCACCTGTACTTCAATGGGTTGGCCGCTGGCGTCGCGCACCACGGTGTGCAGCGATTGGTAGCCGTTGGCCTTGGGGCGGGCGATGTAGTCGTCAAATTCGTTGGGCACCGGGGTGAAATGGTCGTGCACCCAGCCCAGGGCGGCATAACAGTCGGGGACAGTGGGCACCAGAATGCGCAGCGCGCGGATGTCGTAAACCTGGTCGAACCCCAGCGACTTGCCCCGCATTTTCTTGACGATGCTGTAGATGTGCTTGGGGCGGCCCTGCACCGTCGCGTGGATGCCCTGCCGGGCCAGATCAGCAGCCAGTTGCTGGCGCAGGGCTTCTACATGGGCCTCGCGCTCCACGCGTTTCTCGTCGAGCAAACGCGCCACCTGGCGGTAGGTGTCGGGTTCCAGGAAGCGGAAGGACAAGTCCTCGATCTCCCACTTGATTTCCCAGATGCCCAGGCGGTTGGCCAGCGGTGCAAACACCTGCAGGGCCTCAGCCGCCAAACCGGGCGGCAGTGGCAGCTTGGTGGCGGCAAAGTGGCGCAGGGTCTGCAGACGTGAGGCCAGGCGCAGCATGACGACGCGCAAATCGCGCGAGAACGCCAGCAGCATCTTGCGCACGCTCTCGGTCTGCGCGGCCGCGGTCTGAGCCATCGGGATGGGGGTGGCGGCATGGCTGGCCGACAGCTGCGCCAGGCGCGCCATGCGCTGCACCCGCACCAGCTTGGTGGTCTCCATGGCCAGGTCGGCAAAACTGGCGCCAAAGGCCTTGGCAATCACCTCATGGGGCTTGTTCAGATGGTCGCAGGCATAGACCAGGTAGCTGGCCGCCTGCATGGCTTGCGAGCCGCCGATGACCTTCAGAATGCCGGCCACCGCGTCCGCATGCTCCAGGATGTTCTCACCCGTGTCCAGCGTTTCCCCGGACAGCAGGGGTTCGGCAAAGGCGCGCGCGCGCGCCAGGGCATCGGCCTGCTCGGGCAGGCTGTGTGCCGTGGCGGCAATGACGGGGGCCGGTGCGGTGTGCTCGGGCGTGTGGCTTTTCACGGGTTTCAATCAAGCAAAAATCGGACGACAGTATCCACCTGGTCGGCCGCAATGAGGGTGGGCGCATGGCCGACCCCGGCAAACTCCACCAGGCGGGCCTTGGGGCCGCGTGTTGCCATCTGCAGCGCGGTCTCATGGGACAGCAGGTCGGATTCGGCCCCGCGCAGCAGCAGGGTCTGGGCCTGGATGGCGTCATACAGCTGCCACAGCAGGGCCTCGCCCTGCGCGGCGGTCTCCCGCGTCACCGCGCCAAAGGGCACGGCAATGGCCGGGTCGTAGTGCAGGGTGACAGCGGTGGCCGAGCCGGGCACGGGTTTGACCATGTGGCGCGACAACTCCAGCCACTGCGCCGGTGTGTGCGGGCCAAAGCTTGCAGACACGGCCCACATGGCGTCGGCGGCCTGCTGCAGCGAATCAAATTGCACCACGCGCCCCAGGTACTGGCCGATGCGCACAATGGAATCCCATTGGATGACAGGGCCCACATCATTGAGCACCAGGCGGCGCACGGGCACTGGCAACGGCATCTGCTGTTGCCCGCAAACGGCCATGCCAATCAGACCGCCCATGCTGGTGCCCACCCAGTCCAGGGTTTGCGTCTGCGGCTTCAGGTAAGCCAGCAGGGCGAGCATGTCACCGGCGTAAAACGGCACCTGGTAGCCCTGCGGGTCGGTCAGCCAGTCGCTTTTGCCCCGCCCCACCACGTCCGGGCAGATCACCCGCACGGCACCGCCGGCGCGCTCCACCAGTGCCTGTGCCAGTACATCGAAATCGCGACCCTGGCGTGACAGACCATGCACACAAACCACCACGTGGGCAGCGCCGGCATCACCCCACTCCCAAAACGCCATGCGGTGGCCGGCACCGGCGTCGGGGCACGGTAAGTAGTTCAGCTTAGGGTCAGACATGGTGAAATCAGTGGTTTGATAATGACAGGGTTGGCATCAAGGGCAAGTAAACCGCGGTTTGCAGGTTGGGTGCCATAGCTGGATCGTAATTGAATCACGCGTCTATTTTTTT
Organism: Rhodoferax sp.; assembly: GCA_030645355.1. Classification (GTDB taxonomy): domain Bacteria; phylum Pseudomonadota; class Gammaproteobacteria; order Burkholderiales; family Burkholderiaceae_C; genus Allorhodoferax. The sequence continues at coordinate 14,299 of JAUSNJ010000136.1, forward strand.
CTGATCAGGAGAACAACATGCTCAAAGGCAAAACAGCCCTCATCACCGGTTCCACCAGCGGCATTGGCCTTGGCATTGCCAAAGCCCTGGCTGCGCAGGGTGCCAACATTGTGCTCAACGGCTTTGGCGACGTGGAAGGCCCCAAGGCCGAGGTTGCCGCGCTGGGCGTGCAGGTCAGCTACCACGGTGCCGACATGAGCAAGCCCGCCGAGATCGAGGACATGGTCAACCATGCCACCAAGACCTTTGGCGCACTGGACATCCTGGTCAACAACGCCGGCATCCAGCATGTGGCGCGCATCGAGAACTTCCCGGTGGAGCGCTGGGACGCCATCATCGCCATCAACATGAGCAGCGCCTTCCACGCCACCCGCCTGGCGCTGCCCGCCATGCGCGAGCGCAACTGGGGCCGCATCATCAACGTGGCGTCCATCCACGGCCTGGTGGCCTCGGCTGAAAAATCCGCCTATGTTGCGGCCAAGCACGGCGTGGTCGGTCTGACCAAGGTGACCGCGCTGGAAAACGCCACCACCGGCGTGACCTGCAACGCGATTTGCCCGGGCTGGGTGCTGACGCCACTGGTGCAAAAGCAGGTGGACGCCAAGGCTGCCGCGCTGAAGATCAGCAACGAGGAAGCCACCAAGCTGCTGCTCGGCGAGAAGGAACCCTCCATGCAGTTCACCACGCCCGAAGAACTGGGCGCGTTGGCCGTGTTCTTCTGTTCACCCGCTGGCAACAACGTGCGCGGCGTGGCCTGGAACATGGATGGTGGCTGGACGGCACAGTGATAAATAGGGCGCTAGCCCTCGTAGAATACGCATAGTTAGCTATCTTTTTGATAGCTTTCACTTTATGGGCCAATGAGCACGGGGATTACCCCAATGGGTCTGGCGCGCATCTGGCCAATGATCTATGCTCATTGCCATGCAGCGCCCACCGCCGTCAACCGCCCTTTTTGAACCCGCGCTCCAGCCACGCCGCCTGAGCCAGATTCTGTGGGCCACCAGCATCGCATGCGCTGCCGGATTGCTGGGCACCTTGCTCACGGGGAAGTTGCTGACATCCCTGTTGCTGGCCGCGACCATGGTAATTCTGGCGCTGGCAATCTGGCTCGCCCGGCGCGGCCATGTGGTGCGGGCAGCGCACCTCATGCTAGTGACCCTAACGGTTGCCATCAGTGGACTGGTATTTTTGTCCCAGGGCATTCGGGACGAGGCGGTGTTCGCCTATCCCGGCATACTGATCTTTGCCAGCATGTTTGGCACCCGACGCCTGTACCTGGGTCTGGTGGCCTTTGTGTTTCTGGTGCTAAGCGGGGTGGTCGCCGCGAACCTGCTGGGCTGGCATGTCAACCCGGTTCAACCCCTGCATTGGGGACGGCTGGCCAATGTTCTGGTGATACTGGCCGTCACCGCGTTCTTCGTCTGGCTGATGGCCAGCGACCTGCGCAGCGCCCTGACGCAGGCGCAGGCCGACAACCAGCGCATTCTGGAGTCCCACGCGCGTATCGACGTTCTGGCCCACCAGGATTCACTGACCGGTTTGCCCAACCGGGTATTGGCTCGTGACCGCCTGGAACAGGCCATTGCCCTGGCGCGGCGCAACCACAGCGCGGCGGCGGTCCTGTTTCTCGACCTCGACAATTTCAAGACGGTCAACGATTCCCTGGGCCACAGCACCGGTGATCAGCTGTTGTGTGCGGTCGCGCAGCGCCTGGTGGCGGCCGTGCGGGACAGCGACACGGTCAGTCGCCAGGGCGGGGATGAGTTCCTCGTCATCCTGGGTGGCATAACGGACGACGAGGCCGCCACCACGGCGGCGGTCAAGATCCTGGACCAACTGTCAGCCCCCTTCGTCATCGCGGGCGTCGAGGTCAGCACCACGGGTTCGCTGGGGATTGCCGTGTTCCCGCAGGACGGCGCAGATGCCGACAGCCTGCTCAAGCACGCCGACCTGGCCATGTACCGAGCCAAGGACGCGGGGCGCAACGCCTTCCGTTTCTTTGACGCGGAGATGAACAACAGCGTCGTCGAACACTTGCAGCTGACGACGGGCATCCGCCAGGCCCTGCGCAACCATGAGTTCACGCTCCATTACCAACCCCAGTTTGAGCTGGCATCCGGGCGCATCGTCGGCGCCGAAGCCCTGATACGCTGGCGCCACGACAGCCTGGGGTTCATCCCGCCGGCCAAATTCATCCCCGTGGCCGAGCACTCCGGCCTGATCCACGAGCTGGGCGCCTGGGTGCTCCACGAGGCCTGTAGCCAGGCCAAACAGTGGCAGACCGACGGTCTTGGCGATCTGGTCGTTGCCGTCAATGTGTCACCGGTGCAGTTTCGCCGGGATGACATCGAGCGCGAGGTCGCTACAGCGCTGGTCGACACCGGTCTGTCGCCTTCGTGCATTGAACTGGAACTGACCGAGTCGCTGTTGCTGGCCGACTCCGAACACCTCAACGGCGTTTTGAAGCGCCTGCGCTCAATGGGCATACAGTTTTCCATCGATGACTTTGGCACCGGCTACTCCAACCTGGGCTACCTCAGCCGCTTTGATGTGGAACGGCTCAAGATTGACCAGTCTTTTGTGCGGCGCATGCTGGACAACCCCAGCGACGAGGGCATCGTGCGGGCCATCATTGAAATGGCCCACTGCCTCAAGCTGCAGGTCGTGGCCGAAGGCATTGAAGACGCCCCCACCCTGGAGCGCCTGACCGCGCTGGGCTGTGAGTTCGGGCAAGGCTTTCACTGGTCACCCGCGCTGCCGGCTGATGAATTCCTGCAGTATTGCCGCACGTATGCGGAGTCAAGGCCATGAATATCGCGATGGCCAGCCTCTCGGCCCAACTGGTCTTGTATGCCATCGCCTGGCTGCTGATGGGGCTGACGTTTCAATTGCGGCGCAAGGTGGCCATCCTGTGGTCTGCCGCCTGGTTTTCGTGCGCAGTTTGCGCACTGCTGGTTTTTGTTTCCGGCACTTTCACGGCGTTCAATCTGGACCTGGCGGTTAACACCCTTGCTGTGTGCAGTTTCTTGCTGATTCAACAAGGCCTGGATGACTTCACGCGGCAACAGTCACCGCGGTGGGTCTACGCCGTACTGCTGACCGGTTTGCTGCTGATTGAAGCCATTCGCCAAACAGGACCCGCGTTGATTCTGTGGCAGGTCACGCTGTTTACCCTCGTAGTTTGCTGGCCACTGGCCGCCACGCTGATGCGCATGGCAGTGTGGCTACGCCAGGAACGCAAAGCCTCCTTGGGCATGGTGGCGCTGATCGTGTCCCCGTTGGTCGTCACGATGGCGCTGTTTCTGGCGCGCCTGCTGCTCGTCGCACTCGGCACGACACCAGACAGTGTGCAATTCAGCCAGGGCAGCGACTTTGATGTGATCGCAACCATGTTGTTCCTGCTGATGCTGGGTGCCTTCAACTTTTCACTGGCGACCATTATCCTGGGCGGCACGATTGAGCGGCTGCGCACCATGTCCGAGACCGACCAGCTCACCGGGCTGTTCAACCGCCGCGTCATGATGCGTCGCCTGGAAGAGGAGCATGCCCGCTTCCTGCGCAGCGGGCACCGCTACGGCGTGATCTCGCTCGATCTGGACCACTTCAAACAGGTCAACGACGTGTACGGCCACGGCGTCGGCGACCAGGTGCTGCGAGCAGTCAGCGATGTACTCAAAACGTGCCAACGCAGCACCGACACGTTGGCCCGGATGGGCGGCGAAGAGTTCATGCTGCTGGTTCCACTGACCGAAGAGGCCGGCGCCATGATCCAGGCACAGCGCATTTGCAAGGCCATTGGCGAAGCCGAACTGCGCACCGACGCCGGCAGCTTGCGAAGCACCACCAGCATAGGGGTCGCGATTGTTTTGGCGACCGACACCTCCGTCAAGACCGTGATCACCCGGTCCGATGCTGCACTCTACCGGGCCAAAGAGGCGGGACGCAACCGGGTTGAGCTGGCGCACAGTGCACCATGAAAAAGGCCCCCGTCACCTTTCTGTTTACCGTACTGTTGGTGCTGTGCATGGCCCTGGGCGCAGCGCCCGTGCCTGCGGCGTCTGCGTCCCCCGCCGCGCTGGTACTCGACGACGCCACCTCCTCCATCCAGGCCTGGCCTGCCGTCACGGTGTTGGCCGACCCCCAAGGGATACTGGCCATCAACGACGTCGCAGCGTCAAGGACCGCCTTCGCCGTCCCGCAATCGGCCAACGGCACGCTGGGCATGCGCCGAGAGGTGATGTGGCTGCACATCCCGCTCACCGTAGCCGGCGGCAGCGATGGTGAATGGGTGTTCGACGTGGACTATGCCCCGCTTCAGAACATCGGCCTGTACATCTTCTCTGGCGACGACCTCGCACAGCGTGCCACGCTGGGAAGCCTTCACACCGCCGGCGAACGGCCCATGGCCAGCCGGTCCCATGCCGTGGCCCTGCAATTGATTCCTGGCAAGGCTTATGACATGTACCTGCGTGTCGAGACCATGGGCGCCATGGTGCTTCCCATCACGTTCAGCAAACCGACCGCCTTTCACGCCAACGCGCTCAACGAGCAAATGCTGCAAGGTTTGCTCAGTGGACTGGCGCTGACTCTGTTGGTATCCAGCCTGGCGCAGTGGGTAACGCTGCGCGAGCACCTGTTTGGCAAGTACGCGCTGTTGATATCGGGCAGTCTGTTGTTCACGTGGCTGCAATTCGGCATTGGCATGCAATACGTGTGGCCAGGAAATGTGTGGATGGAAACGCACGCCGGAGGGCTCTCTGCCCTGGTAGCGGCAACCGGTTCGTTCCTGTTCATCGAGCAGGCTTTGGCCGGGCCGGATATGAAGCCCTGGCTCAGCAAGGCGATGAAGGGCGGCGCGGTACTGACCATCACGGTCGCCCTCTGCTACGCGCTGGACTGGATCAACGTCCACACCGTGACAGCCGTGGTAAGCACCCTGGGCCTGGCGCCCGCACTGCTGGGCATGCCCGGCGCCATCACGCGGGCACGGCGGGGAGAAACCGTAGGCATCTACTTTCTGTTGGCCTGGGCGGTTTACTTCGTAACGACAGCGGTCCTGATCGAAGCACTCAAGGGGCGCCTACCGGTGAACTTCTGGACCCTGCATTCGTTCCAGTTCGGCGCCACGTTTGACATGCTGGTTTTCATGCGAATCCTGAGCCTGCGCACCAAGGCACTACAGTCTGCGATGCGCCTGGCCACGCGCGAGCGCGACAAGTTTCACACCATGGCCCACACCGACCCGTTGACTGGGCTCCCCAATCGGCGCAGCCTCAATGAAACCATCACCCGGGAACTGACCACTACCAATCCACAAAACATGCTGGCGGTCTACATGCTGGACCTGGATGGATTCAAGACCGTCAACGATCTGTACGGGCACGATGTCGGCGATGAGCTGCTGATCGCGGTGGCCAACCGGCTGCAGGCCAACTTGCGCAACAGTGACATCGTGTCGCGCCTGGGCGGCGATGAATTCGTCATCATGTCCAGCGGATTGACCACCGCAGAACAGGCGCAAGAGCTGGGCGAAAAACTGGTCCGCGCCTTCGACGTGCCGTGTGTCCTGACCCACCAAGTCTGCAAGGTCGGCCTGACGATTGGCTACGCGCTGGCACCACTGGACGAACACGACATCTTTGGGCTGCTCAAGCTTGCCGATGGCGCCATGTACGCCGGAAAGATGGCCGGTAAACACTGTGTGCACCGGGCTGCGCCCGGCGCTGGGTCCGACGCATCCAGGCCCTAAGGCGCGTACTTGGCAAGAAAGCCACGCAGATCGCGAAACTCCTCCCGGCGCTCAGTAAGCGTCTCGTGATCCCAATCCCACCATGCGGTGGATTCAATGGCCCGGGCGATATCCCGGGGGAAGCGATGGCGAATCACCTTGGCAGCAACGCCGCCGACGATGGCATAGGGTGGCACATCCTTGGTCACCACCGCATTGCTGCCGACCACCGCGCCGTTGCCAATGTGCACGCCCGGCATGATGACCACGCCATGGCCGATCCAGGTGTCGTGGCCTATCACCACGCGTTGGCGCCTGCGCCATTGAAAAAATTCTGCATCGTCCTGCTCTGCCATGCCGTACAGCGTGGGGCGATACGTGAAATGGTGCAGGCTGGGGTGCTCCATCGGGTGAAAGCCTGGGTTGATGCGCACCATGGCGGCGATGTTGGCAAATTTGCCAATGTCAGTCGACATCAGGTCGCAGTGGGGCTGCACATAGGAGTAGTCGTCCAGCAGGCAATCCTCCATGCGTACGTGCTCGCCCACCTGGGTGTAGCGGCCAAAGCGACAGTCGCGCACCACGCTGCTGGGCGCCAATGAAGGCGCGGGGCCCAGCCGCACCGGTAGCGGCAGATTGTGTTGCGCAATATGGGTATGGTTCATGGCCATGGGCTCAGTAGGCTCGTTTACCGAATAGCCAAGTCTCCAATACCGTTGGCATGCCGACGCGGTTCATGCGCACGCGCACCAGGTCTGCGCGTTGCCCCACCGCAATCTCGCCACGGTCTGCCATGCCAATGGCCCGCGCGGGATTGCGGGTAACCGTGCGCACGGCCTTGGGCAGTGACCAGTTGGCCATGCCCCCCAACATGAAGGTGGCCAGCAACAGGCTGCTGGGCACATAGTCGGACGAGAAGATGTCGAGCAGGTCGAACTGCGCCAATTCCGCCGCGGACACGTTACCCGAATGCGACCCACCCTTGACCATGTTCGGGCCACCCATGATGATGGCCATGCCGGCCTCCCGTGCCGCCTGCGCAGCGGCCACGGTGGTGGGAAATTCGGACATGCCAACGCCCTCCGCAATGGCCAGCTCCACATCGGTAAGCAGGGTGTCGTCATGGCTGGCCAGCGGTATGGCACGCCCGGCGCAGGCTTTGACGATCACCTGGCGGTGTGGCAAGGCATAGGCCTGCTGATCCGCCTTGCGCTGCGCAACCATGGCGTCAAATTCGGCCTCGCTGTAGCGCCCGTTGCGCTCGGAGTAGCGCCGGTAGGCCGTGAGGTCCCGCCACTGCCGTTGCCCCGGCGTGTGGTCCATGACGCTGACCAGCCGGAGCAGCGGGTCGTCGGTGTATTGGTGAAACACTTCCAGAATGTCCGGCGCGGACACCTCGCAGCGCAGGTGCAGCCAATGGTCTACGCGCATCAGCCCTTCGTCACGGCACTGGTGCAAAGCCGCAATCGATGTGTGCTGGGTCTGGCAGCGGGCACCGCCCTCGTCCAGGTCGCCAATCACCACCGAGTCGAGCACGGTGGTGATGCCGGCTGCTGCGCACTGCGCGTCATGCACCGTCATGGCCGAGTGGGCGTTCCACAGCACACCGGGGCGTGGCACCAGATGCTTCTCCAGGTTGTCGGTGTGCAGCTCGACCAGGCCGGGCATCAGCCAGTCACCAGCCCAATCCTGGGCGCCCGCCACGGCGGTGTCACCCCGGTCGACGGAGCGAATGATTCCGCCTTCTAGGTACACGCAGCCAATGAATTCCTCGTCAGCGGTCACAACGCGGGCGTTGCGGATGGTTTGTTCGTTCATGGGTCAGATTCCTCAAGTGTCAAAGGGGGTTGCGGTGCTGCTCAACATCAAAGCTGCGGGTTGCGACCGCCTCACGCACTTCGTCGTCATGAAAGATGCCCACAATCGCGCTGCCGCTGGCACGGGCGGCGTGGATCAGCTCCACCACCACGGCTCGGTTGTCGGCATCCAGTGAGGCGGTGGGTTCGTCCAACAGCAATACAGGCGGACGGGTGATCATTCCGTGGGCAATGTTCACACGCTGCTGCTCGCCACCGGAGAACGTGGCCGGTGGCAGATGCCACAAATGCTCATGCAGGTTCAGGCGGGTCAGCCACTGCGCGGCCTGGCTGCGGGCCGATTCAGCGTTCACGCCGAGCCGGCGCAAGGGGTCGGCCACGATGTCCAGCGTGGAGACGCGGGGAATGACCCGCAGGAATTGCGATACGTAGCCCATGGTGCGGCGGCGCACTTCGAATACGTCACGCGGCAGGGCGGTGGTCAGGCTCATCCACTGGCCTTCGTGGCGGATGCGCACATCGCCGCTGCTGGCTGCGTAGTTGCCATACAGGCAACGCAACAGCGAGCTTTTGCCGCTGCCGGAATGGCCCGTCAGCGCCAGGCATTCGCCCGGGTTGACACGCAGGTCAATGCCGGCAAAGACCGGCAGTTGCAGACCACCGCGTCCGTGCAGGGTGAAGGTTTTGGACAGGGCCAGGGTTTCCAGGATAGCGGTCATGGGTTTGTCATTCATCAAGGCGTCAGTACCGACGAGACCAGCAGCTGGGTGTAGTGGTGCTGCGGGTCGTCCAGCACGCGGTCGGTCAAGCCCTGCTCCACCACTAAGCCGTCTTTCATCACCAGCATGCGCTGGGCCAGCAGGCGCGCCACGGCCAGGTCGTGGGTCACCACCACGGCGGCCAATTGCAGTTGGTCCACCAGTTCGCGCAGCAAGTCCAACAGCCGGGCCTGCACTGACACGTCCAGCCCGGTGGTGGGTTCATCCATGAACACGAGGCGCGGGTGCGTGACCAGATTGCGCGCGATCTGCAGGCGCTGCTGCATGCCACCCGAGTAGGTGGCGGGCAGGTCGTCAATACGACGGATGTCCAGCTCCACGCGCTCCATCCAGGCCGTGGTCTCGCGGCGCAGGTTGCCGTAGTGGCGTGACCCCAAGGCCATCAGGCGTTCACCCACGTTGGCACCACCCGAGACATTCATGCGCAGTCCATCGCGGGCGTGTTGCTCGACAAAACCCCAGTCGGTGCGCGCCAGCCAGCGCAGGCGGGCCTCCGACATGCTGGCCAGGTCCATCAGCGTCGAAGACTGCTCGCAAGACTCCGCGCGCACGTCGTAGTGCACCGAGCCCGCATCACAGGCATGGCGCGCGGCCAACAGCCGCAACAGGGTGCTCTTGCCCGAGCCGGACTCGCCCACCACCGCCAGCACTTCGCCAGGGTACAAGTCAAAGCTTACGTCCCGGCAGGCCCAGCGCGGCTGACCCTGGTGCACAAAGGCCTTGCCGGCGCCGCGCACCGACAACAACACGGGCGCGTTCATGCGGCCTCCTGCGACAGCGGATTGTGCAGGGTCACAGCTTCCTGGGTTCCCACATGGCCGGCGTCGCGGCGCTCTTCGCAGTAGTCGCTGTCCGAGCATACGAACAGGCGACTGCCCTGGTCGTCCACAATCATTTCGTCGAGGTAGCTTTCCGTCGCGCCACACAGCGCACAGGCATGGTCCCAGCGCTGCACTTCAAAGGGGTGATCCTCAAAGTCCAGGCTGCGCACCGGTGTGTAGGGTGGAATCGCATACAGCCGCTTTTCACGCCCCGCGCCAAAGAGCTGCAAAGCCGGGTTCATATGCATCTTGGGATTGTCAAACTTGGGGATGGGTGACGGCGACGTCAGGTAGCGCTCGTTCACCATCACCGGGTAGTCATAGGCCCTGGCAATGGCACCCAACTGCGCGATGTCCTCGTACAGGCGCACATGCATCAGGCCGTATTCCTGCAACGCATGCATCTTGATGGTCTCGCGCCGGCTAGGCTCCAACTTGGACAGGGGCTCGGGCATGGGCACCTGGTAGACCAGGATCTGCTGCTCGGTCAGCGCCGCCTCGGGAATGCGGTGGCGGGTTTGAATCAGCGTCGCCTCACGCGTCTTCCCCGTCGTCTGCACGCCCGTGGTGCGGGCAAAGAAGCGGCGAATGTTGACCGCATTGGTGGTGTCGTCCGCCCCCTGGTCAATCACCTTCAGCACATCACTGCGCCCAATCACGCTGGCGGTGATCTGCACCCCGCCCGTGCCCCAACCGTAGGCAAACGGCATCTCCCGCGACCCAAACGGCACCTGGTAGCCCGGCACGGCCACGGCCTTCAGCAAGGCCCGGCGAATGCGCTTCTTGGTGCGCTCGTCCAGAAACGCAAAGTTGTAGTGGGTGTCTGTTGTCATGCTGCCTCCTGTGCAGTGCGTGCAGCCTGCGCGTGGCTGGCGCGCAGCTTGCGCACCAGCTCCAGCTCGGCCTGAAAATCCACGTAGTGCGGCAGCTTCAAGTGCTGCACAAAGCCCGAAGCCTCCACGTTGTCGGCGTGGGACAGCACAAACTCTTCGTCCTGCGCCGGTGCGACCCGTGCCTCGCCCAGTTCATCGGCCCGCAGGGCACGGTCCACCAGGGCCATGGCCATGGCCTTGCGCTCGGCGCCGCCAAACGCCAGGCCATAGCCTTGCGTGAACTGCGGCGGCACATCGCGGCTACCGCTGAACTGGTTGATCATCTGGCACTCGGTGATTTCGATATCGCCAATGTCGATGGCAAAGCCCAGTTCATCGGGCTCAAATTCCACCTGCACCCAGCCACGGCGAATTTCCCCGGCAAACGGGTGTGCATTGGCGTAGCCGCGTTGCGTGGAGTAGCCCATGGCCAACAACCAGCCTTCATCGCCCCGGGCCAGCGCCTGCAAGCGCAGGGCCCTGTCAGCAGGGAACATCAGCGGCTCGCGCGTCAGGTCGCCGGGCGGCTCCAGGTCTTGCGGCTGCGGGGTCTCCAGCAGGCCCTCGCGCGCCAGCAGGTCGTTAATGCGTGGCACCGTTGTGCTTGGCTCGCCCGTGGGTGCGTCCGGCGTTGCGGGCGCTCGGGATGCTTGCGCGGTGGCGCCCTCGCCTTCCGCCAGCAAGGCAAAGTCCAGCAGTCGCTGCGTGTAGTCGTAGGTGGGGCCCAGCAATTGGCCACCTGGCACTTCCTTGAAGGTTGCCGACACGCGGCGCAACAGTGCAATCCGCGCGGTGTCCAGTGGCAAGGCGTAGCCAAGCCGCGGCAGTGTGGTGCGGTACGCGCGCAGCAGGAAGATAGCCTCGATCAAGTCACCACTGGCCTGCTTGATGGCCAGCGCGGCCAGTTCTGGGTCATACAGAGAGCCCTCCGTCATGACCCGGTCGACGGCCAGTGACAACTGCGCCTGGATCTGTGCGACGGACAGCTCTGCAATGGCGGTGTCGCCGCGGCGCTGGGCATCCAGCAGGCGCCATGAACTCTCGATGGCCGCTGCGCCGCCTTTGACTGCTACATACATATCAGATTCCTTCCAGTCGGCGCACACGGGTCGTGCGTGGCAGGCCCAGCGCGTGCTCTGCGCAGGTAAAGATGAGATCCACACCCTGCGGGAATGCCACGTGGTTGGCCTGCCACTGCGCCCAAAAGGCGTCGGCCAAGCCCGACAAACACACGCGCTGCATGTCCTGGATGCCTGGGCCACGCCATTCCAACGCGGGGCCATCGCACAGGCTGGGCAGCTCCATCAGCACGGTGCTCGAAAATTCGGGCGATTCGGGCGAACCCTGCGCACAGCCGTCCAGTGCAGGAGCCTGCAATGGCTGTGTCACCACCACAAAGCCCGCGTCTGCGGGTTGCTGCGCCACCGGTGCTCCGGTGTGAAAGCGCAGCCAGGTCTGCAAGCTGCTGTAGTCAGCGCCGTCCGGACTGCCACCGTGCCAGTGCACCGTGGTTTCATCATCCGTAAGGCTCAGCAGCAGGCGCGCCATGGCACCACCCAGTGCCACACCGGGCAAGGCCGCGCCAATGTGCCGAATCTGGCCCGGGCGGGCCAGGGCATCCAGCACCTGGCGGAAGGCCAACTGGGACTCGTGAACGCTGTCCTGCAAACCAGCGGCCAGTGTGTTCGCTGAAGAGGGGGCACTCATGCTTCGCCCCGCACCAGCGTGAAGAATTCGACCTTGGACTGCGCCACGTCGTTGTGTGTCTGGGCTCGCTTTTTCGCCTGTTCGCGGGCGATGGGTTGAATCAGCTCACGCTGCAGTGCGTCGTGGTGCCGGGGGTCTTGCAGCAACGCGTCGCACACGGCGGCCAGTTCCGCGCGGCGCTTGTCGCGACCCAAAGCGTACGACACACCCAATGGCCCATCACCCAGACGCACGGCGCAGCGCACCACGCTGGCTTCACCGACGTTGAACGGGTTGCCCGTGCCACCGACGCGGCCGCGCAGCATCACCATGCCCACCTCGGCCGGACGCACCTGTGTCAGCGCGGGCAAGGTCTCCAGCGACGGCAGTCCGGCCTCCAGCTGGCACAAGCTTGTGCGTGCCAGAACGGCCAGCCACTGCTGCCGTGCGGCAGGTGTCTCACGGAATGTTTCGCTTGTCATAGGGGTGTCGGATTCGCCTGAATGTGTTGCATGGGAGCGAGTTCACCGCGCCAACATGTAGGATTTATGACAAGCCGGCATGCAAAAACAATCGGGGCAACCCATCGCCTGTCATCTAGATGTCTAAATCGGTCGCTACAGTGGACGCCTTGCACATAGAAAGGAGTCCTGATGCCTTTTAGCCAGCTCTCGTCCCACGCGCCCGGCAGGCGCAGCGGTGTGGCGGTGTGGAAGCAAATAGCCGACACGCTGGGCACCGAAATCCGCGACCGCGCATACGCCGTTGCCGGCCGCCTGCCCGGCGAAGTCGAGCTGGCCGCGCGTTTCAACGTCAACCGCCACACCATGCGCCAGGCCTTGTCTGCGCTGCAGACCGATGGACTGGTGCGCATCGAGCCGGGGCGCGGCATGTTCATCCAGCACGAGCTGATGGACTACGCACTGTCCAAACGCACGCGCTTCAGCGAGAACCTGCTGCGCCAGGGTCTGCTGCCCAGCAAACAGCTGCTGACCGCCCGCGAAATGGTGGCACCCGAGCGCGCAGCCAAAGAGTTGAAACTGGCCAAAGGCGCCGCGGTACTGATGGTGGAAACCCTGGACGAAGCCAACGAAGCCCCGATCGGCCTGGCCACCGCCTACTACCCGGCACAGCGCTTCGCGGGGCTGCTGGACATGCTGGCGCTGGGCGACCGGACCACCGACATCCTGAAACACTTCGGCGTGCAAGACTATTTGCGCGCGCAAAGCCGGGTCACCACCCAGATGCCGAGCGATGAGACCGCCAGGCTGCTCAAGCAGCTGACCACCCGGCCCCTGCTGTGTGTGGAGAGCGTGGACGTCGACATGGAAGGCACGCCCATCAAGTACGGAGAGACCGTCTTCTGCGGCGACCGGGTTCAGCTGCTGGTGAATGCGGGAGACGAGGCATGACCGTTCGTTACGCCATCTACTTCGCACCCGCCATTCAGTCACCGTGGTGGCAGTTTGGCACCCAGTGGTTGGGGCGTGATGAGCACCGGGACCGCCTGGTACCCCAGACCCGTGTGCCGGAGATGGACGCACAAGACTTGCAGCGCATCACCAACCATCCCCGGCGCTACGGCTTTCACGCCACGCTCAAGGCACCCTTTGGCTTGCAGGAGAACTACACGGAAGATGACTTGCGAGCCCGCATGCATGCTTTGGCCCGGACCTTGCACCCGGTCGCATTGGGGCCACTGCAGGCAACGGTCCTGGGCAATTTTGTGGCACTGGTGCCGGTTGCCCCAACCGAGGCATTGGCAGCGCTTGCAGCCGCCTGCGTCACCGAGCTGGACGACATGCGCAGGCCTCTGAGTGATGACGATCTGGCCCGCCGCAGGATCGACACGCTGGACGCGCGGGGTCTGGAATTACTGCACCGCTACGGCTATCCGTTGGTGATGGAACGCTTTCAGTTCCATTTCTCATTGACCGGACCCGTGACGGAACCCTATACGCAGCAGGTGCTGATGGCCGTGCACACCAGCGTGGCACAACTCAACGCCAGCGCGCCGTTGGTACTGGACCGGCTGTGTCTGTTTGTCGAACCTGCCAACGGCCAAGCGCTGGTACGTGTTGCAGATGTGGAACTCCTGGCATGACAAACCCGCAAGGACTTTGGGTGCTGGTCTGCGGCGCATCGGGCGCGGGAAAAGATAGCGTGATCGCCTGGGCCGCGCAGCACCTGGAGCTGCGCGACGACATCGTCTTTGCCCGGCGCATGGTGACCCGTGCGCCCCACCCCGGCTCGGACCATGACGCAGTGACACCATCGGACTTTGCTGCATTGGCAGCATCCCATGCGCTGGCCTGGCAATGGGAGGCACATGGGTTTCAGTACGGCATCAACGCCCACTATGCCAATGACGTGGCCGCCGGACGCACCGTGGTGGTCAACGGATCGCGCGCACACGCCGCCGCTGTGGCGCCTTCCGCGCATGTGCGCGTCGTGCAGATCGTGGCAGATGCCACCCTGCTGGCCAGCCGCATGGCGCAGCGCGGCCGTGACGCGCCAGAGGACGTTGCCCGCCGCTTGGCGCGCAATGCGCGGCTGCCGGATCTGCAGGGCGACTGCACCATCCTGAACCACGGTGAGCTGGCGCAGGCAGGACGCCAGCTGGCGGACTACCTGACACGCGAAACGCGCCCTACCCCTCGAAGGACGTGCGCGGACAGCTACTGATTTTGTAGCAAAAACTGCTCGAAATCCGCGATAGGGACAGGCTTGCTGAACAGGTAGCCCTGGCAGTCATGGCAGCCCGAACTTGCCAGAAACTCCCGCTGCGTTTCGGTTTCAACCCCCTCGGCAATCACATTCAGATCCAGACTGTGGGCCAGGGCCACGATGGTTTTGGCAATCGAGGCGTCGTTCGGGTCAAGCAGAATGTCACGCACGAAGGTGGCATCGATTTTCAATTGGTCGAGCGGCAGGCGCTTGAGGTAGGACAGCGACGAGTACCCGGTGCCGAAATCGTCGAGCGAGAAGCCAACGCCACGGCTTTTCAGGGCCGACATTTTTTCGATCACTTGCGGCACATCCTGGACCAGCAAGCTTTCGGTCAGCTCCAGTTTCAGCCGTTGGGGATTGGCTCCGGTTTGACGGAGCGCACGCAAAACCTGATCGACAAAGTTCGGCTGTCGGAATTGTCGGGCGCTGACGTTCACCGCAATTGTGAGATGGGCCCGTCCCGGCTGGTCGGCCCAGCGCGCAAGCTGGGCGCAAGCCTCTTCCAGCACCCATTGGCCGATGGGCAGGATCAGGCCGGTGTCTTCTGCCAGCGGGATGAAGTCGGCCGGCGACACCATGCCGCGTTGTGGGTGCAACCAGCGGATCAGGGCCTCGGCGCCGGTGAGCCGGGTTTTGCCATTGACCTGGGGCTGGTAGAAAAGCACGAATTGCTGCTGTGCCAAGGCTAACCGCAAATCGGCCTCCAGTGCGGCGCGCTCCTTGACCGCCGCTTCCATATCGGGGTCAAAAAAGCCCCAGGCGTTGCGCCCGGCTTCTTTGGACTTGTACATCGCAATCTCGGCCTGTTTCATCAGATCTTCAGCGCTGACCACATCACTCTTGAACAGCGTAATGCCCAAGCTGGCCGAGCTGTGGTGGTTCACGTCGCCCAGCAAATAGGGCTGGTTGAGCGCGTCAAGCATCTTGTGGGCGATGGTTTCAAGCGCCGCTGCACTGGCGCCTTCTTCCAGATTCAAGCCCTCCAGGATGAGTACAAATTCATCACCGCCCAAGCGGGCCACGGTGTCGCCCTCGCGCACCAACCGGGTGAGGCGCCTGGAGACCTGCTTCAGCAGCAAATCACCGATTTCGTGCCCGAGTGTGTCGTTGATCGTCTTGAATTTGTCCAGATCCACAAACAACAGTGCGCTGTACAAGTCGTTGCGCGTGCTGGCCGTAATGGAGTGCTGCAGTCGATCCATCAGCAACGTCCGATTGGGCAGACCCGTCAAGGGGTCAAAGTAAGCCAGCTCGTTGATTTTCTTCTCGGCCTTATTGCGCTCGGTGACGTCAACGAACGAGGCCATCATGCAAATTGGTTGGCCCGTCTCATTGAGGACCATGTTTGCCGCCATCTGCAAGTCCGCCTGGCTGTCATCGGCGCGGCGCGCCAGCAGCTCGCCCTGCCAGCGCCCGTGGTGTTGCAGTGCCTGCAGTACCGGGCTCAACGCGACCGGATCGTTCCAGTACTCGCGCAGCGGGTGCCCGCGCGCATCATCCTCGTGGGCGAGCCGCCACAGGTCGGCGCAGGCGCGGTTGATGTAGGTCACGGTGCCGTCAAGGTCTGCAATGGCGATGGCATTCAGCGAGGACGCCATAGCGGCGTCTTTGGTCCGCAAATCCTTGACCTGCTGCAGCAAAACCTGCTGCTGTTGCTGCAGGCGTTCACGCATGTTGTTCAGGGCCGTGACCAGTTCGGACAACTCGTCTCCGTGGCGGGGTTCTTTGCGCTCCAGCGTCAACGGGCCGATGCTCTGGTCTTCGGCCACCTGCCCGGCGTGGCGGGCCACCTGCACCATATGGCGCCCAATCAGGCGGTAGAACAGGACGAAGACGAACAACACCACGAAAAAGGTCTTGAGCACATTGGCGCCCAGGAAAAACACCAGGCGATTGATCGTGCGCTGATAGACCTCGGCATAACTGGCCCCCACCAGCAGTTCACCAATCAACAGTTTCTGGCCCCGGTGTTCGCGCCACAACTCGAAGACGCGCTGGGTGCCGTCTCCCTTTACGTCTTCTCCCCGGCGCACCAGCGTTTTGCCTTCAACGCGGATCTCGGCCAGACTGAAATTGGGCAGGCGGGTGATGCCCAGCAGCAAGGTACCCAGGCGCTCATGGTCAACCACCCAGACGTTCTCGACCACGCTGGGCAAGTAGGCGTCCTCGATCTGGGCCATCTGGCTGTCGATGTTTCGCAAATCGCGAAAGTACTCAATGGACAATTCGGCCGCCGTGATGCCCAGCGCCAGCACCGAACTGAACAACACGATGAACGCTGCCAGTTTTTGCGCCAGCCGGCCGGGATATCTCAGCAAAAGAAAACCCATCAATGGCCCCGTGGTGTCATGGTGCCTTCGACGTCAGGGTGGCATCGAAAATGCGCTGGTAAGTCCCATTGGCTTTCAGACGCACCAGTGCCTGTGCCACGCGTGGCACCAGGGCCTCATGTTTCTTGTGCAGGTACATGAACATGTCGGTCCTGGCCAGCGGCGGCTCCAGTGCATGCGCCTTGAGCCCCAGGGCCTGGACTCTGGCCAGACCCTGCCAGCGTTCGTACAGTGCCAGATCGGCCCGGCCATTGGCCAGCAGACCAAAGAGCTGGTCGGCATCCCGCACCGGCGTCACCTCCCGGGCATTGGTGACATTTTTCTCAAAAATCTTCCAGCCGATGATGTAGCTCAGCACGTAGGGCTCAATCGACTGCCAGTTGGGAGTGGCCAGCTGCAAATGGGTGGCGTAGGCGACAAAATCATTGACGATGAGGGTTTCCGGGACACGAATCAGGTTGGGGTACTGCTTTTCCAGCCCCGCAATGCGCATGGCCTCACCGTCGTCAACACCGGCATTGGCGTTGAGCAGTGTGCGGGCGGTCGACGTCGGAAACACCTGCAGCTCGGCATCGAGCCCGGCCTCACGAAAGATGGCAGGGATGATCTGATCCAGAAAGCCCTTGCGATCTGGCGTGGTGTAGGGGGCCAGCACCCCGGTGGTGAGCACCAGCTTGTCACCCGCCTGAACCCCGCTGACAAAGCCCAGGCTGCCCAGCAGGACGGCGGTCCATGCCCTGCACCAGACGCGAAGGAATTTGCTCGCGCTGCTGACCAAAACCCGCATGGAAATTTCTGTGCGTAGAGGGGTGGTCAACATGGGGGTCGCTTCAAAAATATCAATTCAACGTTGATGCTTGCTGCGGACAAAGTATCTCACGGTGAGGCATCAAAAATTTCAGTTTTGAACTCTCAGCCGGCGCGAGCGAAAATATCGGCCCGGGTGCTGCTTGATCCCCATTCGGCCACGGGGTCGGGGTACATGTAGTCGGTTCCCAACGGGGAACTGTATGAGAAAAAGTGCCTCTAGCCCTCGTGTGATGGACGTATGCTGCTATCACAATGATAGCAACTCTTCACGGGCGAAAGGTGGCGATTGCCCTGGGTGGCGATGGATGCGTTCAGCGGACTCTAGGCCGGTGGTTGTCCGATGCCGTAGGCCACGCCCCGCAGGAACTGCACAAGCCCTTGCGCGGCATCCAGCCGCGTCGCCGTATCAATGGCTTGATCGAGGTCACGTTCCCAACCGATACGGTTTTGAACCTGCATAGCCGACTGGAGCCAGCGCTCAGCCTGTTTCCTGGGCAACAGGGGCTGCAATACTTCCACACCGTAGCGCATCCGCTTGGCCAGAATCCGTCTGCGGTGCTGGACCAACGCATCCCTGGATTTCGATGGAAGTGACCGTAACTGTTCGGCCATTCGTGCCATGCGCTTCTGGGCCCATTGGGTGACGCTGTGCTGTTTGTGTGCGTGTGGCCGCCACCCGGTGTCAAAGGTTCCGGTTTCAAGCCAGCGCACCATTTGCAACAGCGCGCCACCGATGGCAGCATCCAGCAAGATGGCTCGCAAGCCTTCACGCTGTTCTTCTATGGCCCTGCGCAGAGCCTCCTCCAGATGACTCCATTGCAGTGCACGCTGTGCATCGCCGGTTTGGTACGCGTTGGCATAGACAGGGAACACTTCGGTGGCGGCGACTTCCAGATCGCGCAGTTCCGTCAGACGCTTCAACAGCGGTCTAAGCGGTGCAAGAGAAGGGAATGTGCTGTCGTCGATCAACTTCCTGAAGAGCTTCAAATTGCCCTTGAATCGGCGCCACCCCACCCGCGCCTGGTGCAAGACCTCGGGGGCGTCGCTGCTGCGCAGGGTGTATACATTGGCGGTGAACTGCAAAAACGATTCTCGCAACACGCTGAGCGCAATGGCGCCCAAGTCCATGCTCTCATCGAGTGCGGGCGACTTGGCACGCACTGGCGCGTCCAGCGTGCCGTCCGCCAGGCGGTAGGCTCGCTCCGCTTTGCTCACGTGCAAGGGCATCAGACTGATGTGCTGGCTAATCTGACTGGCAACCTCGAAAACCGCGTCGGCCGAGCCGTCCAGCAACTCTATCTCCAATTCACACAAAGGCGCACTGTGCCCGTCGATCAACACGTTGCCGCGGTCCAGTGCGACCTCCACGCGACCCGTGTCCAGCGCAACGATCCAGCTCAGTCGCTCAAAGCTGGTCGTAAATACCGGATGCAGGGCCTGGAACAGGGAACCATCAGCGTCCAGTTCCGCCCATGGCGTGTCAACCAATAAGGTCTGGTCCAGACCATCCGTGGAGATCGGCGCTTCCCATTCGCCGCGGCGACTCAATGCCGAGTCACCAGCCGCCCCCATCTTCAGCGTCTGCACCCATTGGGGAGCACATGCATCGCCAATCCGACGAACGCGCAGGGCCACCGCTTGGCGCTGCAGGGCGTGGGTCGCCGTATCGTAGTAGGTGTTGTACAGCAACTGGCGCTTGGGCTGGCGCCGTCCAACGGCCGCAACGCGCGCCAGTTGCTTCTCCAGCAGATGCAGGTCTTGGAGGGGAAGCGCCAGCTTGAGTTCGAGTTCCATAAATGGTGTGTCTGAAGGTACGCCAATAGGTTTGGGTGGCGCTCAGTATGCGGCAACAGACGGGACAAAAATATGACAGGTGTCAAGGCGCAACTTGGGCGCACAATTGACCCGGCCTTTTGCTCCGCTAAACCATCCACATGGAGAAAGCATGCGTAAGAAACTTCAAAATCTGGAAAGACTGAGCCAAAAAATGGAGGCCCGGTTTGGAGAGGGTGATGAACTAGTCCTGGCGTTCAAACGGGAACTCCTCTCGATGCGGGACAAACTGTCTGAAGAAATCGCCGCCAAAAACCTTGGCCGCCGCAAAATGGACAAGGTCGACCCGCAAGCGACGCTGCTGCACTGACTGTGTACACCCTGACACGGGGCCAAAGGCATGACCCCGTGTCGCTGCCTTAGTTTTTAGCGGGGCGCCCTGTCTTCAGATTTGGCACTGCGCGCAGCGCTGCAAGAAAGGCTGCGTCCGGTAGGGCCGCCAAAGCCTTGATGCCCGCACGAATGAGTTCCGTCTTCTTGATGGGCATGGCCAGCTTCCCAGCGCGCAACTTCAGGACGTCAAGCACTGCATACTCGGGCTTGGGCATGGTGAAGCTGTCACGGACCATCTTGACCTTTTTAGCCTTGACGGGCTTGGCCGCTACAGGGCTGGCCACAACGGGCTTGGCGGGTGTCTTGGTAGCAGGTTTGGCTACGACGGCCTTGGTAGTCGCTACGGGGGCCTTCGCGGCTACCGTCTTAACGGCAGGTTTTGCCTTTGCCTTTGTTTTTGCTTTTGGCTTGACAGCTACCTTGGGCGCCGCGGCGGATGCCGTGGGTGCAGAAGCAGTTACAACGGGTTTGGTTTCGGCAGTTGCCATTTTTTGACTGACTTTCTTTTGTAAACGATATATACAGTTTAAATCGTTTACTGAGCGCTCGTCAACTCCGAAACCGCAAGTCCTGCGTGTGGGCTCCGCAGGCGAGACCCTACACCACCGACTTGCGCACCCGTGCAGAAATCACATCGATGCAGCTGACGGTCGCAATGATGATGATCATCACGGCGCAGGTCTCGGGATACTGAAAGCTGCGAATGATGTCCCACAGGATGACGCCTATGCCTCCGGCGCCGACCATTCCCACCACGGTGGCAGAACGCACGTTGGACTCAAAGCGGTACAGCGAGTAAGAAATCCACAAGGGCAACACCTGCGGGATGATGCCGTAGACGATTTCTTCCAGCGCGTGGGCGCCAGTGGCGCGTATGCCCTCGACCGGCTGGGCATCGATGGACTCCACCGCTTCCGAAAACAGTTTTGCCAATATACCGGTGGTGTGCACAAACAGTGCGAGCACGCCGGCAAAAGGCCCCAGGCCCACAGCGACAATGAACAGCATGGCAAAGACCATCTCGTTGATGGCACGGGCCGCATCCATCAGCCGGCGCACGGGCTGGTAAATCCACCATGGCACGATATTGGACGACGACAGCAAGCCCAGCGGAACGGCAAAGACGACCGCCAGGGCAGTGCCCCACAGTGCAATCTGCAGTGTGACCAGCATCTCCTGCAGGTAGATGCGCCAGTCGCCAAACCTGGGCGGAAAGAAGTCTGCCGCATAGGTTGCCATGTTGCTGGCATCACTCACCAGCGCCCAGGGGCGCATATCTGCGCCTTTCCAGGATCCTGCCAACGTGGCCAGCAGCACACCCCAGGCGATCAAGCCCACCATGCTGGTGCGGGGAACCTGCACCGGATGCAGTGGAGTTGCAGGCACCGCGACCATTACTTGGACAGACTCAGGGCGGCCAACTGCTTGTCGATATCGGCCAGTTTGACTTGCTTCTCGGCGTCAGCCAGGTTGGCGTCGGCTTCCAGCTTGTTGCGGCTCTTGAACAATTCCAGCTGGCGGATAGGCGTGAGCTGGTTGTTGGTGGATGCCTTGAAGCCGGAAAGTTTCGACAATTTGAAAAGGTTCTCCTTTTCCTTGTCACCGCCCTGACCATAGGTGTAGAAGAAGTCGCGCACCTTGGCCTTGGTCGCCTCGGGCAGGTCTTTGCGCATGACCAGCGGGTCCAGCGGACTCAAAGGCGAGGTCCAGATGATGCGGATGTCCTTGAACTTCTCGGGCAGATGGTCCTTGACCTTTTCCAGGTTCTCGCTGTTGTTGGTGGCCACGTCAACCTGCTTGTTGGCAACCGCCAGTGCATTGGCTTCGTGGTTGGCGCCCCGCGTGAGCTTGAAGAAGGTCTTGGGGTCGATCTTGTTCTGGGCAAACACGTAGTAGCTGGGCACCAGAAAGCCCGATGTGGAGTTGGGGTCGCCGTTGCCAAACGACAGGTTCTTGCCCTGCTTGAGCATGTCATCCAGCGACTTGAGCGGGCTGTCCTTGTGCACGATCAAGTGCGAGTAGTACCCTTTTGAGCCATCGGCATTGACCATTTGGGCGAACACTTCGCCACTGGCGCGGTCTACGGCCTCCATGGCCGACTTGTTGCCAAACCAGGCCACGTGCACCTTGTTGAAGCGCATGCCTTCAATGATGCCGGCGTAGTCAGAGGCAAAAAAAGCGTTCACCTTGGCGCCCGTCTTCTTGGCCATGTCGTCCAGGATTGGCTGCCAGTCAGACCGCAAGTTTTGCGAGGACTCGGTCGAGATAATGCCGAAATTGATCTCCTTGAGTTCTTGTGCGCCAACCGGGGTGGTGACGATGAGTGTGGCGCCTGCCACGCTGAGCAATAGTTTCTTGATCATGGGGTGTTCCTTTTGGTGATGTGACCGGAGAGATGGGGGAGAACCGTGAATTCGGGAGTCAGGCGGCGCAGGCCACCGGTGCGAGTGGCGTAGCCGGTGTGGGCCACACCAGGTGCGGGCCTGCAGACTTGACGTCCTGCAGGCTGGAGATGTGGTCGCCCAATGACAGGATGTCGTCCGCCTCCGCGCCATACAGCTCGCGCAGCAAAGCCGGGGTCAGCGCTACGGACGGGCCGTCGTACACCACGCGCCCGTGGTGCAAGGCAACGGTGCGCGGGCAGTATTTCATGGCGACGTTGACCTGGTGCAGTGATACCACGACGGTGCATCGGTCTTCGCGGTTGACGCGGGCCAGTATGTCCATCACCTTGCGCGACGACTCCGGGTCCAGAGACGCAATAGGTTCATCAGCCAGAATCACCTTGGCCCCCTGCACCAGTGCACGCGCAATGGCGGCGCGCTGCTGCTGCCCCCCGGACAGCGTGGACGCGCGCTGCGCGAAGCACTCCTCAATGCCGACACGCTTGAGGGCCTCAATGCCGCGCGCGACCTCAGTCGCCGTAAACCAACGGGTCAGGCTTCGCCACAAGGGAACCCGGTGCAGGGAACCGGCCAGCACATTCACAATCACCGGCAGCCGATCCACCAGATTGAATTGTTGAAAAACGAAGCCCACGCCAGCCCGGGTATGGCGGATGTCCGGCGCAATCCTGCCGTGCTGCTGGACCGTCTTGCCGTGGATCTGGATCACACCATGGTCACTCTTGTCACCCGCCATCAAACCGGCCATATGCCGCAACAGCGTCGACTTGCCGGAGCCGGAGGCGCCAATCAACGCGACCATTTCACCTGGCGCAATGGTGAGACTGATGTCTTGCAATGCCTTGCGGCCACTCAAAAAAGTCTTGTTGAGTGCATGGATTCGGATGGCAGTCGTCATGGTTCCTCCTGGGCGATGGAGGGAACATATCGGCTCAATATGTCAAATCGGTGTCAATCCACCGATCAGAAAAGCCTAGCCCGACTGCTTGAACGCCATCACCGCCTGGTTGCGCAAGGTGCGGAGCAGGGCCAGCTCCTTGTCATCGAGCTCCAGCGCACCGCGGGTCTTCTTGTCCGCATAGATCAGGCCGAACGGGGCGCCCTTGATCAGTAGCGGCAACAACAGGAAGGTGGGTGCACAGAGCCCTTTGCGGTACCACTCCGGCAAACGTTGGGTGATGCGGGCTTCGGTGGCGTCACTGATCATGGTGTCCGTCCCTTTGTTGCACACCACGGCGAACAGGTCGGGGATTGTGGCCTTGAGCGGAACCTTGAAAGTCTTGACCAGCGGCTCCACGCCATTGCCCAGGCCAAACCGGCCGCTCATGGTCTCGGTCTTGGCGTCGCGCATGCAGAAAATAATATGGTCGAACTGCATGGCGCGAAACATGGTCTCCAGGATCATGCGCAACACGTCGCTGAGCTTGAAGTCTTCGACCATCGCATTGGTAATGTCCTGAATCCCCGCCGTCAGCGTCTCGGTGACGCGCGGGTCCTTGCGTGGCATACGACCGGTTGCATCCACTGGACCGGTATTGGTCGCATGCAGTTCAAAGGCACCCAGTCCACTCTCGGCTTCGACGGCCTTGGCCTGTGCGTTTTTGTCGGCCGTGGTATCAGGCGCTTTCAGCAGTTTGGCAGCGGCCGACCCGGGCGTGACGCGTATTTCCATGGCCACGGCCAGTTCGATCAGCTTTTGCCGCGCCGTAACAGTGGCGGACTGAATGTCCTTGGAACCCACGCCCAACGCCTGCACATACTTGCGGGTGACAGCCTGGATGCGGGCATCCACGTCCTTGGGGTCGGAATGCAGCAACACATCGGCCATCTCGTTGGAGGCCAATGCAATCCAGCGAATGCGCTCGCCCGAATCCGTTGGCGCCTTGGTCGGCACCGCGCCCACAGGTTTGCGCATGCAGCGCTGCATGCTTTGCGGCAATCCCCAGGCTTTGGCAATGCCCAGGCCCAGCTCTTCAAAGGTCAAGCCCAGCACGCTGGCGGCGGCGGCGTCCTCTGTCACCGGCTCACGCGTGGACTGCACCCGCATGCGCACCTGGCTGGCCTCCTCGGGAAAATAGAACTGCACCAGCAAGCGCCCCAGATTCTGGAACATGGCGCCAATGAAGGCTTCCTCGCCGTCGCTGGACACCGGGCACAACTCACCGCCAATCGCACCCGCCATCAACGAGCGCAAGAACTCTTCCTTCAGTTGACCCGCGTGCGCCTTGTCTTGCATGTGCTCCAGCAGCACCAGGCTCAGGGCCATATTGCGGATACCGTTGAACCCCACCAGATTGACCGCCCGCGACACCGTGTTGATACTGCCCCGGTGCGCATAGTGCGCGCTGTTGACCATGCGCAACAGCTTGTTGGTCAGGGCCACATCCTTCAGGATCTCGTTGGTGACGCTGTTGACGCTTTCGGTTTCGGAGGTTGCCATGCTCTGGATCCGGACGACCGAATCCGACAGCGCCGGAAAATCACTCTTGTGGCGCATGCGCCGCAGCAGGAAATCCAGCGTGCTGTTGCTGCCACCCGCTTCCCCCTGCCCATCGGCAGCCTTGGGTTTGGCCCATTGCTCCAGTTCATTTTGGAAATCGCGCGCCGTCAGAAAGCGCTGTTTGGGGTCGAGCATCAGCGCGCGCATGACGATGGCCCGCAGCTTCTCATCCACATCGGGGTTCACATCGGCCGGCAGCTTCAGCTGCTCGTGCACGACGCGGTAAACCGCCCGGTAAGGATCTGGCTCGTCAATCAGCGGCTTGCCCATCAGCAATTCGGCCAGCACTACACCCGCCGAAAAGATATCCATCGAAGCAGCGGGCGCCGCGCCATTGGCGGCTTCCGGTGAAAGGTAGCCGACCGTTCCGCCACTGGGAACCGCGGGGTCGGTGCTGTGGCGGTCCGGGATGCGTGCGGCAATGCCAAAGTCCATGACCCGTGCGCGCCCCGCTGCATCCACCAGTACATTGGATGGTTTCAGGTCACGGTGAACCACATCCGCCGCGTGGGCCACCGCCACGGCATCGAGCACATCCATCATCAGGGCCACGGCCTCCTGTGGTGCCAATGCACCGCGCTGCTTGAGGATTTGATCCAGCGTCTTGCCGGCGATGTACTCAAACACCAGATAGGGTTGCCGGTCCTGGATATCAGCCTCATACACCGGCACGATGTTCGGGTGCTTGACCCGCCCCACGCTGCGGGCCTCATCCAGCCACTGGACCAGCGCTTTCTGGTCCGAGCCGCTGCCGGGGCGCATGACCTTGATGGCTACTTCGCGCTCCAAACGGGGGTCAAACGCCAGCCAAACCGTGGACTGCGCCCCACTTCCCAGGATTTTGCGCAGTTCAAACCGACCCAGTGTGTCTGACACCCGCAAGGTAGTGGAGGCAAGCGATGGACGGCTATTGGAGAAACTGGGATGGTCAGGCATGCTCGGGTGTCGGGAGGGTTTTGCGCATTTTTCTCGCTTTACCGCTCCAGTATGACACCGCTATGTCAGGCCGCACAGACCATCTTGCAGCCGACCCATTTGCACCTTACTGCTGCCGCAACTGCTGGCGCAATTCCGCCCGCTCCTGGGCACTGAGCTGGCGCCCGGATGGGGCGCGGGCTTCGCTCTTCATTGCAACATCCGTTTGGGATTTCAGTGTGGCGCGCAGAGACGAACGCCGCTGCTGACTATCGGTATCCCGAACCGTCTCGCTGGTGCCGGCTTTCGCCGGTTCGGCGGGCTCCTTGCCGGCTTGCGCCATGGCAACCGCTGCCAACAAACCCACACAACCGCAAACAACGCGTGATTTCAACATGTGCTTTGTGCTTTGAACTGGTTTACTGTTGTCCCTGCCAAGCATTGTTGGTGAGAACGGGGAAACAGGTGCCCATATTTGTAACTTTATGTCAACGCCGGCATTTTCCTGGAGCCTGGAGACCCGAAGCCGCGCAAAATCGGGTCTGTTACATATTTCACACGTTTTATGCAGAACCCGACACCACGACCCAACAAAATCCTCGTTGTCGACGATGACGCCCGCATCCGTGACCTGCTCAGACGCTATCTGTCGCAGGAAGGTTTTGACGTGTTGCTGGCGGAAGACGGCAAGTCCCTGACCCGCATCATGTTGCGTGAAACGGCCGATCTGATTGTTCTGGACCTGATGATGCCCGGAGAAGACGGGCTTTCCATTTGCCGCAGACTGCGCGCCGCCGGTGATGCAACCCCCATCATCATGCTCACCGCCAAGGGTGAGGACATCGACCGCATTGTGGGATTGGAAGTTGGTGCCGATGACTATCTGGGCAAGCCCTTCAATCCGCGCGAGCTACTGGCGCGCATCCACGCCGTACTGCGCCGACGCCCGACGCCGGAAGTGCCGGGTGCGCCCTCCACAGAGAACGAAGTGGCGCGGTTTGGCCTGTTTACGTTCGACCTGGCGGCCCGTACGCTGCACAAGGAGGGCAAGGAACTGGCATTGACCACCGGTGAATTTGCCATGCTGAAGGCCCTGGTACGCCACCCCCGCGTGCCCCTGTCGCGGGAAAAACTGGCACAACTGTCCCGCGGTCGTGAATTCGAGCCGTTTGACCGCAGCCTGGATGTGCAAATCTCGCGCCTGCGCAAGCTGATCGAGAAAGACCCGGCCACGCCACACTACATCCAGACCGTGTGGGGGGTGGGTTACGTATTTGTTCCGGACGAAGCCGCCTGAGCCCGCGCCTGTGCACCCGACTCAAACACAGATCCAGTTTGAGGACACGCACCCCAGTGCTCCCGCAGCACTATCGGGCACAACAGGGGACGATGCCCCGCTCACACGCGCGGGTCTGAGTCTTTTCTGGCGCACGTTCTTTTTGCTCGCGTTGTTGTTGCTGGGCAGCATCGTGGCCTGGCTGCAAACCCTGCGCGCTCTGGAATTCGAGCCCCGTGCGATTCAAACCGCGCAGCAGCTGGCCTCCCAGGTCAACCTGAGCCGCGCGGCGCTGATCCATTCGGATGCGATCGCCCGCACATCACTGCTCAAGACCATGAGCGACCAGGAAGGCGTGCACATCGTTCCGCGTGAGCCCACGGACTTTTTCGTCCCCTTCGGCACCGATGCCATCGGGCGTCAGATTGCACAGGAACTGACAAGCCGGCTGGGGCCAGGAACGGTGATTGCCAGCAGCGTCAATAACAAGCCGGGCCTGTGGATTGGCTTTGTCATCAACGGGGACGACTATTGGCTGTTGACCGACCAGGAGCGGTTCAACCCTGCCGGTGGAAAGACCTGGCTCATCTGGCTGGGGGTTGCCGCCGTGCTGTCATTGGCCGGTGCGGCCTTGATTGCCCGCCTCATCAACCGGCCTCTCAAGCTGCTGTCGTTTGCTGCCAGCCGCGTGCGCGAGGGCGATTTCGAGGCCAGTCGCCTGGACGAAAGTGTGCAAACCGGCGAAATCCGCGAGGTCAACATCGGCTTTAACCGCATGGCCCAACGACTCGCCAAGATCGAACAGGACCGGGCGGTCATGCTGGCCGGCATCTCGCATGACCTGCGCACCCCGCTGGCACGGCTGCGGCTGGAAACCGAAATGAGCGTCACCGATCTGGACGCCCGCGCCCACATGGCCGCTGACATTGCACAGCTGGACGCCATCATTGGCAAATTTCTGGACTATGCCCGCCCGGAAAAGGAAAAACTGGCTCCGGTGGTGCTGGCCGACGTGGTGGAGGCCTGCACCTACTCCTACAAATCACAGGCCGACATTCAGATCAAAATTCAACTGGAAGACAACCTGCTGGTGCTGGCCGACGAAGTGGAACTGGGTCGCATCATTTCCAACCTTCTGGAAAATGCCCGGCGTTATGGCAAATCTGCTGACACCGGCGTCGCGCGCGTGCAGATCGCTGCAATATCCCGTAACAAATGGGTGCTCATCAAGATCCGGGACCATGGCATCGGCGTTGCGCAAGAGCAACTGACCAACCTGACGACACCGTTCTTTCGGGGAGAGGCGGCGCGCACGGCGGCCAACGGTGCCGGCCTGGGACTGGCCATCGTGGACAAGACCGTGCAGCGCATGGGTGGTATCTTTGCACTCAACAACGCCCCGTCGGGCGGCCTGTCGGCCAATATTCGGCTACCCCGCGTAACCAGCCTCTGAACGGAGTGGGTTACAGGCTGGCTGCCAGCACGGCACCTTCGCGGATGGCACGCTTGGCGTCAAGCTCGCTCGCCAGCGCGGCTCCACCAATGGTGTGAAAACGCGGAGCGCCCGCAGCCGATGGTGCATCTGCGGGCGGCAGCAACTCGGTCAGTGATTCCTGCCCGGCGCACAACACCACATGGTCAACTGCCAGCACACGTGGCTCGCCGTTAACGGTCACGTGCAAGCCCGCGTCGTCGATGCGGATGTACTCCACGCCGCTGAGCATTTGGACGCCGTTGCGTTGCAGCACGGCGCGGTGGACCCAACCCGAGGTCTTGCCCAACCCGGCCCCCACGCGGGTAGTTTTGCGCTGCAACAAAAAGAGCTGGCGATAGGGCTTGGCAGGCTCCGCGGGAACCAGACCGCCATCGGCCTGCGCCTGCAAGTCCACCCCCCACTCGTGGCACCAGTGTTCAATCGACAGCGGCAAGGCAACGGCCGGATCGTGCAACAGGAACTCCCCCACGTCAAAACCGATGCCCCCGGCTCCAATGATGGCCACCCGCGGACCTGGAACCACCTTGCGCTGCAGCACGTCCAGATAGGACACCACGTTGGTGCGGTCAACTCCGGGTATGCGCGGCGTGCGGGGCACGATGCCGGTGGCCAGCACCACATCGTCATATCCTTGTGCCAGCAACTGCGCACGAGTCACCCGCTGGCCCAGTTGCAGCCTGACACCGGTGATCGCCAGGCGCCGGGCAAAGTAGCGCAGCGTCTGTGCAAACTCTTCCTTGCCGGGCACTTGCATGGCGATGTTGAACTGGCCGCCCACACGGTCGCTGCTGTCAAACAGGGTCACATCGTGACCACACTCGGCCGCTACCGTCGCGGCAGACAGGCCCGCAGGACCGGCACCAACCACGGCGATCCTCTTCTTGTGCTGCGCCTTGCGGTAGACCAACTCGGTCTCGTGGCCGGCACGCGGGTTGACCAGGCAACTGGCGCGCTGGTTGGCAAAGGTGTGGTCCAGGCAGGCCTGGTTGCAGCCGATGCAGGTATTGATCTCGTCCACACGGCCGGCCGCCACCTTGTTGACCCAATCCGCATCCGCCAGAAAGGGCCGCGCCATGGATACCATGTCCACACTGCCACTGGCGATCAGCGCCTCCGCCTCGTCGGGCATGTTGATGCGGTTGCTGGCGATGACCGGCACCTTAACCGATTGCTTGAGGCGCGCAGCCACGCTGGCAAACGCGGCGCGCGGCACCGACGTGACGATGGTCGGTGTGCGGGCCTCATGCCAGCCAATGCCGGTGTTGAAGAGCGTCACGCCGGCAGCCTCCAGCGCCTGGGCCACCTGCACCACCTCGGGCCAGCTATTGCCGCCCTCCACCAAGTCCAGCACCGAGTGGCGGTACATCAGGATGAAATTCGGACCGACGGCCGCACGAACCTGTCGCACAATTTCCACGGGCAGGCGCATGCGGTTCTCAATACTGCCACCGTAAGCGTCGGTGCGCTGGTTGGTCCGTGTGCACAGGAACTGGTTGAGCAAATAGCCTTCACTGCCCATGATCTCGACGCCGTCGTAGCCCGCCTTCTGCGCCAACTTGGCACAGCGCACATAAGCCCGAATGGTGGACTGGATACCGCGCTCGGTCAGGGCCCTGGGCTTGAACATGGAAATGGGGGACTTGACTGCCGAGGCCGACACCACAAACGGCTGGTAGCCGTAGCGCCCGGAATGCAGGATCTGCATCAGTATCTTGCCGCCCTCCGCGTGCACCGCCTCGGTCACTTTACGGTGGTTATGCACATCAAAAATCGAGTTCAGCGTGCCACCAAAGGGCAGCAACCAGCCCTGGCGGTTGGGCGAGATGCCACCGGTGACGATCAGGCCCACGCCGCCCTTGGCCCGCTCCCGAAAGTAGGCAGCCAGCTTGGAATAGTTGTAGAAGCGGTCTTCCAGCCCCGTGTGCATGGAGCCCATCATCACGCGGTTGCGCAGTGTGGTGAAGCCCAGGTTCAGGGGTTGCAGCAGACGGGGGTGTGCGGTGGTGGAATCAGACATGGCCCGTGCATTCTCTGTCCAAACCCCACAAAGCCGATGTACTAAATTAGAGTTTCACTTCTTCGCAAATTGACCGCGAAACCAGCTCTTGAGCATGTGTTTCTCCGACGACAACGTATCCAGACCCGTGTAGCTCCCCAGGTGAATGGAATAGGCCATGTCCGCGATGGATGCTTCACCGCTGCCCAGCGTCTTGCCGTCTGCATGCAGCCGATAGAGCAGTTTGATCTGCGGCCAGTCCAATGGCTTGCCAACGACGCGCACAATGCCCCAGCGGAAGGTGGGGCGCACTTTGCCGGCCAGGTCCACGTCCAGTACTTCGATGTCCAGAGTTTGTTCAGGCGGCAAATAGCGCTGACCCAGCCACTGCAGGTAGTCTCCTATGGCTTGCAGGCTGGCATTGGTGTCACGGTCTCCATCGCCGACATCCGTAAAGGTATCCGGCTGCACAAACACGACCTGCACAGTGCCCGCCGACGTGGCTCCACCGCCCAGGACCAAGGCGGCACAGACGGATGCTAAAAATAGTGGCTTCATGGCATCTCCTTTCCAGTTGGCGGCTCAAACCGTTTGAAAGTGGTTTGAGCCAGACTGCGACACCGAAGTTCCGTGCGTCAGACCCTGGTTAACAGCACGATTGCCCGGGCCTCCATCGCCAGGCCCTCGCCCACCGGTCCCATTTTTTCGGCCGTTTTGGCCTTGACGTTGACCTGGTCGAGGTCCACACCCAGCACCTGCGCAATCCGCGTGCGCATGCTCGCTATGTGAGGGGCCAACTTGGGCGCCTGCGCAACCACGGTGCTGTCCACGTTGTTGATTTCAAAACCCTTTTCGCGCACGCGGCGAGCCGCCTCGGCGAGCAGGACGGCCGAGTCCGCGCCTTTGAAACGGATGTCGGTATCGGGGAAATGGGAGCCAATGTCGCCCAGTGCTGCCGCGCCCAGCAGTGCATCGGTGATGGCGTGCAGAAGTGCGTCTGCATCCGAATGCCCCAGCAAACCCTTGCTGTAGGGAATCTCAACGCCTCCCAACACCAGCTTGCGCCCTTCCACCAGGGCGTGGATGTCCCAACCTTCACCGATACGCAATGTCATGGTTCCATGTGTCCTTGCTATAACTCAACCGCTGTAGTCCCAGGCCGCATGGTAGAGGCTTTTACAGCGCTTATGGTGCGGCGCCGGGCACCGTGACCGTGAAATGCGTCCCTGCGCCGGGTGTACTGGCAACCACCATCTCGCCGCCCATAAGGTCGTGCACCAGATTCATCGCGATGGATAAGCCCAGACCACTGCCGCCTTGCCCAAACCGGGTCGTGAAGAACGGGTCAAAGATGCGCGATTGCTGTGCCAGGGGGATGCCACATCCATTGTCATCGCAAGTAATCTGCATGCGGTCGGAGCCGAGCCACCTGGCACCGAGCGCAATAACCCCCTCCCCTCGCCCGTCAAACGCATGCACCAGTGCGTTGTCTATCAGGTTGGTCAGCACCTGGACCAGGGCACCGGGGAATCCATCCATGGTGAGCCCGGCTTCGCAGGAGAGTTCAAGCCGGTGCGGCGAGCCTTTGAAACGTGGCGCCATCAGCATGTGAACTTCTTCAAACACTTTGGCCAGATCAAACACGCGGCGTTTGTCGCTGGTCTGGTCAACCGCAACCTGCTTGAAGTTCTGGATCAGATCCGCAGCCCTGTGCAGGTTGCGGGACAGCAACTGCCCCGACTCCGTGATGCTGGCAATGAACGCGCTGAAGTCTGATCGGCGCAGCGTTCCGCCCAGCATGCCGGCCTCAACCTCGGCCAACCTGTCGCCCAAGGTCGATGCCACCAGCAGCGCGTTGCCCACCGGGGTGTTGATTTCGTGCGCAATGCCGGCCACCAGCCCACCCAAAGACGCCATCCTCTCGCTGCGCGCCAGCGCCTCGCCAGCACGACGGATCAACGTGACGTCGGTATTGATGACCAGGCGTCCTCCTTCACTGGTTGGCAGACGCTCAACGGTGATGATGCGTCCATCTGCCAGCAAACGGTCATACCGCCCGATCCGGTCCCAATTGCCGCTTTCCTGGCCGTCGGGGGGGAACGATGTGCTCCCGGACGCCTCCACTGCCTCCACGAAAGCCGAACGGGGAACACCCTCCTTCAGAAAAATGGTGGCTTCAGGAAACATGACCTCAAACGCCTTGTTCCACGCCACCAGCCGCTGATCACTGTCCCACAAGACGATACCGCTGGGCATGAGTTCGATGACTTCGCGCAACCATTGCGCAGACTGTCGGGCGAACTGCTCGGCCTGTCTGCGCTCGACCACCTCGGTGGCGAGCAGGCGTGTGCGTTCAGCCACACGGGCTTCGAGGTCGGCGTTGAGCAGTTCGTAACGCCGGTTGGCGGTCAGCAGCGCCGATTCGGCCCGCTTGCGTTCGGTGATGTCGCGCCAAATGCAGTAGAGAATTTCCTGCCCTTGCACGGCTAGCCGTGCCAGTGTGACCTCGACCGGAAAGCAGCTGCCATCGCTGCGCCGATGTTCCCACTCAAACCGGTGGATCCCGTCCCGCAAGGCGGTCAGCATCATTTCTTCGGCTTTGTCAAAGGACGGGCGCCCATCGGGTTGAAACTCCGGTGACAGCGCTGAAGGATGCGTTGCCAGAAGCTCCTGTCGCGTGGAGTAGCCCAGGATGGCGACCGCGGCGAGGTTGCAGTCCATAAACAGCCGGTCCTGGATCAACCACGACGGATCAGGAGAGCGTTCAAACAGATCGCGAAATCGCTGCTCGCTGTCGCTCACGGCACGCTCGGCCCGTTTGCGCTCGGTCAGGTCCACGGCCATGCCGAGGAAGCCAAACACATCCCCGGCGGCATCCCGCAGTGCGGTGACCGACAGCAACACCTGCAGTTGGGTGCCGTCCTTGCGGACATAGGTCCATTCGTGCTCGTTGGGGAGGTTCAGCCGTGTCTTGGCGACAAAAACGTCAAAACCTGGAGTCAAAGTAATGCCCAGCGCCTTGGAAAAATCCACGGCACGGGCTGCCACTTCGGATGGGAGGTGAAATTTTGCGGGTGTCGCCAGACCAATCAATTCGTCCGCCGCGTAGCCCAGCATGTGCTCACCCATGCGGTTGAACACCGTGATCACTCCGCTGGTGTCGGTCGCGATCACCGCATAACCGGCGTTATCCAGAATGGCCGCGGTGAACGCCATCGACTGCATCGAAGGCTCTCCCACAGGAAATGCACGCATTGCTCCGATCCCTTTTCGGTTCCGCCTGTGTCCGGCGGTCTGTTCGGCACTCCCTGGGCAGTGTCCCGTGCAGTGTGCCAGCAATCAAAAAGGGCGTCCAGCGCCTGCCGATGTGACTCAAATACTCAATTTGGGTATATCAAACAAACATCCTGGAGATTTCGGCACCTAGCCCTCGTAAACATTGATCCGTCAGCTACTTAATTGATAGCAACTACTTGGCGAAGCATCCGTACGTCGATTCAACCGACCGGGTTGAC
This sequence comes from Rhodoferax sp., assembly GCA_030645355.1. Taxonomy (GTDB): domain Bacteria; phylum Pseudomonadota; class Gammaproteobacteria; order Burkholderiales; family Burkholderiaceae_C; genus Allorhodoferax. The sequence goes on from JAUSNJ010000136.1 coordinate 48,143, forward strand.
TTGGCTCAAGAATTATCCAGTCTTCGGTACTCCAGGTCCCGGTGCATCCCTACAATGAAACCCACCCACACTGCTGGAGGAATGATGTTTTCCACCGACTACCTGGTTTCAACTCGCCAAGGCGTGGAAGCTAACCCGCGTTACGTCAGCCAGCTGACGCGCAACACGTTCGCCGTAGTGTTGGCAGGTGGACGCGGTTCGCGGCTGCACCAGCTGACCGACTGGCGTGCCAAGCCCGCCGTGCCATTTGGCGGAAAGTTCCGCATCATTGACTTCACGCTGTCCAACTGTGTGAACTCCGGCGTGCGCCGCATCGGTGTGGCCACGCAGTACAAATCCCAAAGCCTGATCCGCCACCTGCAACTGGGCTGGAGCTTTCTGGACGGTCGTCTGGGCGAGTTCATCGAAATCATGCCGGCACAACAGCAGGTGAATGAATCGCAGTGGTACCGCGGCACGGCCGACGCGATCTTCCAGAATCTGCGGGAAATCCGCCATGCCCGCCCCGAGTACGTGCTGGTGCTCTCGGGCGACCACATCTACCGCATGGACTATGGCCGCATTCTGGCGTCCCACGCAGAGCGCGCTGCGGACCTGACGGTGGCATGCATTGAGGTGCCCATCGAAGAAGCCCGTGGCTTTGGTGTGATGGCTGTCGACGCAGAACAGCGCATCGTGAGTTTCGAAGAAAAGCCTGCAGCCCCGACGCCCATGCCAGGCCGCCCGGACACCGCCCTGGCAAGCATGGGCATTTATGTTTTCAATGCCCGCTTCCTGTTTGAACAACTACAGCGGGACGCGGATGATCCCCGCTCCAGCCACGACTTCGGCAAGGACGTCATTCCGCACTGTGTGAAACGCTACCGCAGCTATGCACAGAATTTCGCCGAGAGCCACGTGGGCGATCCCGGCAAAGAGCCCTATTGGCGCGATGTGGGCACCCTGGATGCCTATTGGGAAGCCAATATGGACCTGGTGCAGGTCACACCACACCTCAACCTCTACGACGACAACTGGCCGATCTGGACATGGCAACCCCAAAGCCCGCCCGGAAAATTCGTCTTTGATGACGACGGGCGCCGCGGCATGGCGGTGGACTCCACCGTCTCCGGCGGTTGCATCGTCAGTGGCGCCATAGTGCGCCGCTCCATGCTGTTCTCGGGCGTGCATGTCCACAGCTTCTCATTGATCGAGGACTCCATCGTATTGCCACAAGTGCAGATCGGCCGCTCGTGCATCCTCAAGAAATGCATCATCGACAAGAACTGCATCATCCCCGAAGGCACCCAGATCGGCGTGGACCCGGTCGCCGACCGCAAGCGCTTTCATGTAACACCATCCGGCATCACACTGGTGTCCCGGGAAATGCTGGGGCAGGACGTAAGCCCGCTGCGCTGATCGTCTGCAAATGGTGGGGCGCAAGTGTTGCCCTATGTTTCAGGGAGTCCGCTCAGAAACGTTTTGACACATAACTGTCTTGCAGTCCAGTGGAAGTGCCCCATCCTTCCATCATGCCTTTTCGTTGCGAGAGGCTCACCATGAAAAATATGCCTACAAAAAAAAACCTTTCGATCGCGCTCCTCACTTTGGGCCTGGCAGCCTGTGGTGGTGGAGGTGGTGACAACAGTCTGAATACCACGACGACAGGTTCCAACGGCAGCCTGCGCCTGGCGCTGACCGATGCGCCATCGTGCGGATACGACGCGGTCAATGTGACCATCAAGTCATTGCGCGTGCACAAGAGCGCCAGCGCGGCCGACAGCGACGCGGGTTGGGCCGACATGGTACTGGCCCCGGCCCGTCGTATCAACCTCCTGAACCTGACCAACGGCGTACTCGAGGAAATGGGACAGATTCCGTTGAGCACGGGGAAGTACACCCAGTTGAGACTGGTATTGGCTGACAACGACAATTTGAATCCGCTGGCGAATTCCGTGCTCCCAACGGGAGGGGTCGAGGCGGCTCTGAAGACGCCCAGCGGCCAGCAATCGGGTGTCAAGGCCAATATCGACATCGACATTGCGGCCAACAGAATGGCGGACTTTGTGGTGGACTTCAACGCCTGCAAATCCGTTGTTTCGGCGGGCAATTCGGGGCAATATCTTCTCAAGCCAGTGGTTTCCGTCATCCCGCGGTATGTTTCTGGCGTCAGTGGATTCGTTGCTGGCAGCCTTGCCAGCGCTAGCACCAGTGTTTCCCTGCAGCAAGGCGGCGTCGTCATCAGGGCCACGGTGCCCGATACCGGTGGCCGGTTCCAGCTGCAACCGGTCGCGCCCGGGAACTACACATTGGTGATGACCTCACCGGGACGCGCAACGACCGTGGTAACAGGCGTGCCAGTCTCGCCTGATAGCGTCACCACCCTGAACAACTCTGGCACCGCACTGACATCCGCTGTTTCGGCCACCGGCCTTATCCAGGGCAACGCCCCGACCAATACCCTGGTGCGGGTTTTGCAGCCATTGACGGTTGGCACCAGTGTGGAAGTAGCTGGCAAGTTCGTGGACGGCATCACGGGCAACTACAGTTATTCAGCTGCCGTCGGGGCGCCCATGGTTGCTGCCTATGTCCCGCCGCCAGCCAGCTTGGCATTCGTTGCCGACACTGCTGCGGCCGGCAAATACACCCTGGCGGCAAATTTGAGCGGATTCCCGGACAAGACCGCGGTGCTCCCCGTTCTGGCTGCGAGTGCCGCAATTACAACCAATTTCACATTTCCTTGACAGGAGGTGACTCACATGAATCACAAGCACCCTTTGACCTATAAGTTGTTGGCCTTCACCATGGCCTTTGCATTGGGCGGATGCGCGGGTATGTCGACGCGTGACCGCAACATGATCACCGGCGCGGGCGTTGGGGCCGTAGCAGGCTCCGTCTTGACCGGTGGCAGTGCGGTGGGCACCGTCGGCGGTGCCGCTGTAGGCGGTGTCATCGGCAACGAGATTGGACGCAGGAAATAGTCCCTGCAGCGATTGCTACGCCCACTTGCCACCAGACCGTGCCAGCAGCACGGCCTGCGCCAGCGCAAAGTCCTGCGGGTAGGTCACCTTGAAATTCTGCGCGCTGCCTTCAACCAGCAACGGAGTCTGGCCCACAAATTCCATGGCGCTGGACTCGTCGGTCACCGCAGCCCCGGCGGCCTGCAAGGCCTGCTGCAACGCGCCAATGCGAAACATCTGCGGCGTCTGCGCCAGCCACTTGTCGCTCCGCTCCACCGTTTCAGCAACCCGTCCATCGACCTCTCGCTTGAGCGTATCCGGCAGCTTGAGCGCCAGCAGGCCGCCTACGGCGTCACCGTGACAGGCATCAATCAGCGCGTCGATCTGCTCGGGCGTGATCAGGCAACGCGCCGCGTCATGCACCAGCACCCAGTCGCTGGGGGCTGCACCCCGTTCCCGCAAGGCGGACAATCCATTGAATACGCTTGCAGCCCTCGTGGAACCTCCGCATGACGCTATCAAACTAGTAGTAATGTGATTCTCAAAGAAACCATCGCCTTCTGTCACCACGACCAGTACACCGGCCAAGCGCCGCACCGCCGCAAAGGCGGCCAGCGTGTGCAGCACCATGGGCTTGCCTGCCACCGGCTGGTATTGCTTGGGGCCTTCGGAGCCCGCACGCGAACCGGTTCCGGCACAGGGAATAAGCGCCCACAACCGCGCAGGCGCTGGGGCGTCGGTTGCAGGGCTGGGATGCGCGAGGGGGAGGGTATTTGAGGACTTGGCGGTCATGGTGGTGTGCCCCATTCTAAAATCGCTTCCTTGCCGCACTATTTCCCCTCCCACTTCCCCTCACATTCCCCCCGTTGTGTGGCCCCCACCGGTCACGTGCACAACGTTTAAGCCATCCATGGATTTACCCAAACTAACGGTCGGCAAACGCTTCACCCTGCCCCGCCCCGCCGGCTCTGCCGACGCGATGTTGCTGGCCCGCCTGGGCGAGCGCGAGAAGGCAGCGGGCAAGCCCATGACCGTGGTCACGGCCGACGCCAATGATGCGCAGCGCCTGCTCGACGAGATTGCCTTCTTTGCCCCCTCGCTGCGCTGCGCGCTGTTCCCCGACTGGGAAACCCTGCCCTACGACACCTTCTCGCCGCACCAGGACCTGATCAGCGAGCGCCTGGCCACGTTGTGGCGCATCTCCCAGCGCGACAAGGACACGGGCGCCGATGTCGTCATCGTCCCCGCCACCACGGCCCTGTACCGCCTGGCGCCGCCCAGCTTCCTGGCCGGTTACACGTTCGAATTCAAGGTTAAACAAAAGCTCAACGAGGCCAAGCTCAAGGCCCAGCTCACGCTGGCCGGCTACAGCCATGTGACCCAGGTGGTCAGCCCCGGCGAGTACGCGGTGCGCGGCGGCCTGATTGACCTGTTCCCCATGGGCAGCCTCGTGCCTTTCCGGGTGGACCTGTTTGACGACGAGATCGATTCCATACGTACCTTCGACCCCGACAGCCAGCGCAGCCTGTACCCGGTGCCCGAAGTGCGCCTGCTGCCCGGGCGCGAGTTCCCGATGGATGACGACGCGCGCGCGCGCTTTCGCAGCCGCTGGCGTGAGCTGCTGGAGGGCGACCCGACCAAGAGCCGTATCTACAAGGACATCGGCACCGGCGTGGCCACGGCCGGTATCGAGTACTACCTGCCGCTGTTCTTCGAGGAAACCGCCACGGTGTTCGACTATGTGGGCCTGGACGCCACCGTCGTACTGCACGGCGATCTGGAGCCGGCCTTCCAACGCTTCTGGCAGGACACCAAAGACCGCTACCGCCTGGTGCAGGGCGACCCCGAGCGCCCTGTGCTGCCGCCCGAGGCGCTGTTTCTGGGCACCGAACAGTTTTATGCACGGGCCAATGCCTACGCCCAGCTTGCTATCAAATCAGGAGCTGCCAGCCCAGCATCTACGAGGGCTGATGGCCAATCTGGCACAGAAGAACCCACCTCGCCCTATGTGGAGCTGGAAGCCCTACCCCCAATGGCAGCCGAGCGTGGCAGCGAAGACCCGCTGGCCCGCCTGAAGCTGCATGCCCGCAACACCCAGCACCGCGTCCTGATCCTGGCCGAAAGTGATGGCCGCCGCGAGAGTCTGTTGGACTTCTTGCGCGCCAGCGGCGTCAACCCGCCGGCCTTTGATTCGCTGCTGGAATTCCAGACCAGTAACGAGAAATTCGGCATTGCCACCGCGCCCTTGAGCATCGGCTTTAGCTGGCTGGAATACGGCATAGACCTGGTCACCGAAACCGAACTCTTCGCCAGCGCCCCCACCGCGCGCCGTCGCAAGAAGCAGGAACAGGTCAGCGACGTTGAAGCCCTGATCAAGGACCTGAGCGAGCTGAACGTGGGCGACCCGGTGGTGCACTCCCAGCACGGCATTGGCCGCTACCGCGGCTTGATCAACCTGGACTTGGGTAACAAGATGCCCAATGGCGAGCCGGAGATGCAGGAGTTTTTGCACCTGGAATATGCCGACAAAGCCGTGCTGTACGTGCCGGTGAGCCAGTTGCAGCTGATCAGCCGCTACACCGGTGTCAGCGCCGACGAGGCCCCGCTGCACAAGCTGGGCAGCGGCCAGTGGGAAAAGGCCAAGCGCCGCGCCGCCGAGCAGGTGCGCGACTCCGCCGCCGAGCTGCTGAACATCTACGCCCGCCGCGCCGCGCGCGAGGGTCATGCCTTCCGCTACTCGCCACATGACTATGAGACCTTTGCCAACGACTTCGGCTTTGAGGAAACCGCCGACCAGAAGGCGGCCATCCACTGCGTGATCCAGGACATGGTCAGCCCCCGCCCCATGGACCGTCTGGTCTGCGGCGACGTGGGCTTTGGGAAGACCGAGGTCGCGCTGCGGGCCGCATTCATCGCCGTCACCGGCGGCAAGCAGGTGGCCATATTGGCGCCGACCACGCTGCTGGCCGAGCAGCATTTCCAGACCATCTCCGACCGCTTTTCCAAGTGGCCCGTCAAGGTGGCGGAGATGAGCCGCTTTCGCTCCACCAAGGAGATCAATACCGCACTCAAGGGTCTGGCCGATGGCACGGTCGACATCGTGGTCGGCACG
>JAUSNJ010000149.1 GCA_030645355.1 Rhodoferax sp.
ACGGCTTCCACGTCGTTTTTGTCGTACTGGCTTACCGCCGAATCGCTGCCGGGCTACTGGTACAGCGGGCAAAAGTCCGTCAGTTTGCCTGGCGCAATCAGCACCCCGCCGGCGTGCATGCCGACATTGCGGGTCATGCCCTCTAACTTGCGCGCCAGTTCCAGCAGGGTCTTGACGTCTTCTTCCTTGGCCTCGCGCTCGGCCAGTATGGGCTCGGCTTCCGACGCATACACGTACTTGTCGCTCTTCTTGCCGTCGGTGGGTGGCAGTTGCAACGTGACGTTGGTGCCCGGCTTGTTGGGGATCAGCTTGCTGATGCCGTCGCAGAACGTGTAGCTCATGTCCAGCACCCGGCCTACGTCGCGCACCACGCCGCGCGCGGCCATGGTGCCGAAGGTGGCAATCTGGCTCACGGCGTCCTTGCCGTATTTGGCCTTGACGTAGTCGATCACCAGGTTGCGGTTGGTCTGGCAGAAATCGATGTCGAAGTCGGGCATGGAGACCCGCTCGGGATTCAAGAATCGCTCAAACAGCAGCTTGTAGCGGATCGGGTCCAGATCGGTGATCTTCAGCGCATAGGCCACCAGCGAACCGGCACCCGAGCCGCGGCCCGGCCCCACCGGGCAGCCGTTGTTCTTGGCCCAGTTGATGAAGTCGCCCACGATCAAAAAGTAACCGGGGAAGCCCATCTTCAGGATCGTGGTCAACTCAAATTCCAGACGCTCCAGGTACTGCGGCATCTGCTTTTCACGCTCGGCTGCATCCGGGAACAGGTGCGCCATGCGCTCCTTCAACCCCTCATGCGAGGCATAGCGAAAATACTCGTCTGGCGTCATGCGCTGGCCGTTAACCAGAGGAGTCGGAAACTCCGGCAACTGCGGCTTGCCCAGCACCAGGGTCAGGCTACAGCGCTTGGCAATTTCCAGCGTGTTCGCTATTGCCGACGGCACATCGGCAAACAGAGCCTCCATCTCGGTGCTGGACTTGAAATACTGCTCACGCGTGAACTTGCGCACGCGCTTGGCGTTGCCCAGTATCTCGCCGTCGGCAATGCAGACGCGGGCCTCGTGGGCCTCAAAGTCGTCGGGCGTGGTGAACTGCACCGGATGCGTTGCGACCACGGGCAGATGGATGCGGGCCGCCAGTTGCACGGCGGCAATCACATGGGCTTCGTCGTCCACGCGGCCGGCGCGCTGCAACTCCAGATAGAAACGATGGGGAAACACACCCGCCAACTGCAAGGCCACTTCCCGTGCCCGGGCTTCGTCGCCCTGCACCAGGGCTTGACCCACCGGGCCGGCTTGTGCACCTGAGAGGGCAATCAAGCCTTCATTCAACTCCTGCAACCACGCAAGTTTGATGACGGCCTGGTTTTTGACGATGTTTTGCGTATAGCCGCGCGCCAGCAACTCCGACAGGTTCAGATAGCCCTGCTTGTTTTGCACCAGCAGCACCATGCGCGACAGCGCGGTGGTGTCGCCACCCAGGCCTTCCAGAAAGATCTCGACGCCAATGATGGGCTTGGTGCCTTTGGCGCGTGCCTGTTTGTAAAACTTGATGGCGCCAAACAGGTTGCTCAGGTCGGTAATAGCCAGCGCGGGCTGGCCATCTGCCACGGCGGCCGCTACGACGTCATCAATTCGGTTGGTTCCATCGACGACGGAAAATTCGGTGTGCAGGCGCAAGTGGATAAACATGGCCGCATTGTAGTTTTCCTGCTCAAACTCTGGCGCCAGCCAGCGCAGCGATGCGTGCACCAAACAAGCGCCCGGTTTCCAGGTCCCCCGCGTTCATCTCGTGCCCGCTGGCGTCCCCGGGAGTCTGGGCCATGGGGCCGGCGCTGGAGGCCAGGTAGTTCACGTCGCTGCGCTGCGACGCCTTGGTGTTGTTGTAGTTCAAACCGGTACCCACCCACACGCCGCCGTGTTGCATGGCCAGGGTCATCAGGTAATGCAGCGTGGAATGCTTGTCCCCATTGACGTTGGCGCTGGCGGTGAAGCCACCGAAAATCTTGTCCTTCCAGGCCTGCGTGTACCAGGGTCTGCTGCTGGCATCTGCAAACTTCTTGAACTGCCAGCTCACGCTGCCCATGTAGGTGGGCGAACCGAAGACGATGGCGTCCGCCGCGGCCAGGCTTTCCCAGGCGCCAGGCGGCACGTTGCCGTCGGCATCAATGGCGATCAGTTCGGCCCCCGCGCCCTGGGCCACCGATTGCGCCAGGCGCTGGGTGTGGCCGTAGCCCGAATGAAATACCACTACAACCTTAGGCATCCAGATACTCCGTGTTCACTGCGGAAAAACTACGCACGCAAATCAAAAAACAAAACTTCGGCGTCGCTGGCCTGGTCCAGCGTCAACCGTTCTTCATGCTCCAGCAAGGCCGCGTCCCCCGCGGTGAGCTTGACACCATTGGCAGCGACCGCGCCGCGCACCACGTGCACATAGGCTTTGCGCTGCGGGTCTAGCGCCAAGGTGGCGGTTTGCGGGCCATCGAACAGCCCGCTGTACAGGCGCGCATCGGCATGGATCGACACGGAGCCCTGCGCGCCATCTGGCGAGGCCACCAGGCGCAAAACGCCCTGCTTGTCCGCCGCGGCAAAAGTCTTTTGCTCGTAACTGGGCACGATGCCGGTCACGTTAGGCTCTATCCAGATCTGCAGGAAATGGGTGGTTTCCTGCGGGGCGTGGTTGAACTCGCTGTGCTGCACGCCGCGCCCGGCACTCATGCGCTGCACATCGCCCGGCGGAATGCCCTTGACGTTGCCCATGCTGTCCTTGTGCGCCAGGTTGCCAGACAGCACATAGCTGATGATTTCCATATCCCGGTGCCCATGGGTGCCAAAGCCGGTCCCCGGTGCAATGCGGTCTTCATTGATCACCCGCAGATTGCCCCAGCCCATGTGCTGCGGGTCGTAGTAGCCCGCGAACGAGAAACTGTGAAAGGACTTGAGCCAGCCATGGTCGGCATAGCCTCGGTCGGCGCCTTTACGCAAGGTCAACATGACAATCTCCTGATATTGAAGTGGTGAGCAGTACCGGGATGAACTTTAGTCCATCAACCCGCTGTTTCCAGCGGCGGCCTTTGATGGCATCATTCAAATGTTTTCAACTTGCAAGGCCCCTCCATGCAAACTGCTCGCGATGTACTGACCCCGGACGCACTGGCCATGCTGCAGTCCATCGAAGCGGCTGGCAGTTTCGCCGCTGCCGCCCGCGCCATGGGCATGGTGCCCAGCGCTTTGACCTACCGCGTGCGCCAGATCGAGGACGCGCTGGACGTGCTGCTGTATGACCGCAGCTCGCGCCAGGCCCAGCTGACAGAGGCGGGGGCCGAGCTGTTGCGCGAAGCCGCGCGCCTGTTGAACGATATAGACGCGGTGGCCAACCGGGTCAAGCGCGTGGCCACCGGATGGGAGCCCCAGTTCACCATTGCGCTGGACACCATCATCTCCAAATCCACCGTCATGGAATTGTGCGAAAGCTTCTTTAGCCAGTCGCCCCCCACCCGGATCCGCCTGCGCGACGAGACGCTGTCGGGCACGCTCGAAGCGCTGACCTCCGGCCAGGCCGATCTGGCCATCGGCGTGACACCCGATCCGGCCAACACCACAGACATCCACAGCAAGCCCCTAGGCAGTGTCACTTTTGTTTTCGCGGTTGCGCCCCACCACCCGCTGGCCAACGCGCCCGAGCCCCTGAGCGACGCGCTGATCCAGCAGCACCGCGCGGTGGCGGTCGCCGATTCGGTGCAGCGGGGCCGGGGTCTGACCTTTGGCCTGTTGAGCGGGCAGGACGTATTTACCGTGGGCAGCATGCACGCCAAGCTCGACGCCCATTTGCGCGGACTGGGCGGCGGCAGCCTGCCGCGCTGCATGGCCGATCCCTACATCGACACCGGTCGCCTGGTGGTCAAGAAAACCGAGCGCGGCCACCGCCAAGTCGCCATCCATTACGCGTGGCGCGGCGGCAAGACCGCAACCCGGGGCCGCGCGCTGCAATGGTGGCTGCAGCAGCTGGAAAGCGCCACCACCCGCGCGGCCTTGCTGGAGCAACACCGCGGCCATTCCTAAGAAATCCAAAGATCCCGCCCGGCGCCCCCCCGCAGGCGTATAAACTGGGTTCACCCATCCACAACAGGAGACAACACGCATGACCGCTTCCAGACACATTGCCATCGTTGGCGCAGGAATGGCCGCAGTCACCTGTGCGCGCACGCTGGTGCAAGCGGGCCACCGGGTCACGGTGTTCGAGAAAAGCCATACGGTGGGTGGACGCATGGCCACACGCAACAGTGCATTTGGAACGTTTGACACCGGTGCCCAGTACTTCACCGTGCGCGATCCGCGCTTTGTGCAGGCGCTGCAAACCACGCCCACAGTGTGCAAGCGCTGGAGCGCCAACACCGTGCAGGTGCTGGACGAGCATGGCCGCGTCGCCGCCGCCGGCCTGCCAGCCCGCGAGCCCCACTGGGTGGCCAGCCCCGGCATGAGTGCACTGGTGCGCCGCTGGGCGCAGCCCCTGGCAGCCGCCCAGTGCATGGAGATGCAAACCCAGGTCACCGCCATTGAGCGCGACACCCTGAACAAGGCCCAGTGGCAATTGCGCACCCTGGGCACCGGCGACAGCAGCCACGTCTACGGTGGTTTCGATGCCGTGGTGTTGGCCGTGCCCGCCGCCCAGGCCCGTGCCCTGCTGGAGCACACGCCCAAGGCGGCTGCCCTGCTGAAAAAAACCAGCCACGTCACCGTGTCGCCGTGCTGGACCCTGATGCTGGCCTTTCCCCAGGCCATGCAGCCGGGCATGTCGGCGCTCGGGCCGCAATGGAATGCGGCGCGCAGCACCCACCACCGCATCGCCTGGCTGACCCGCGAGTCCAGCAAGCCCGGCCGCGGCGCCGTCGAGCGCTGGACCGTGCAGGCCAGCGCCGCATGGTCACAAGAACATCTGCAGGACGACCCGCAACGCGTGCAAGCAAAGTTGACCAAGGCCTTTGCCGAGGTGACCGGCATACGCGCCGTACCCGCCCACTCCGATACCAAGCGCTGGCTGCACGCGAAGACCGACACGCCCCTGGGCAAGTCCCACCTGTGGGACGCCAAGGCCGGCCTGGGCGTTTGTGGTGACTGGTGTCTGGGGCACCGGGTGGAGGACGCCTTTGTGTCGGGGCTTGAGCTGGCGCTGGCCATCGCTTAGGACCGCAATTCAATACTGCATTTGTGGCGCGCCAAGGACTGCGCGCGGCCTGCGCCCGCCCGCCACGCCACCCGCCTTAGGCCGAGGTGCTGGGGCGCAGCGTTGGAGCGAGATCACAAGCCAAACTGGCAGCTAGCCCTCGTGGAATATGCTTCAGTAGCTATGTATTTTGTAGCGACCAACACCACGCACCGCCAGGTCGGTGGGCCGGGTGTCCCTTCGTCGGCCCCATTCGCGGTTAGGACAGAGCAGGCGTGCCGACCATCGCGTTGACCCAATGACGACTGAGAACCCAAAATCACCGCCCGCGAGCGTGGGCCAGAGAAGGGGCACACGGCCCACCGACCCAGCCAACCCGCCACGCCTGAAGTGACTGAAGCGACTGAAATGCCCGACATTACAAAATCGGACAATCACAGAGATATGACCCAACAACCATCCCGTTACAGAGGAAGATTCGCCCCCTCCCCGACCGGCCCCTTGCACGCCGGCTCGCTGGTGGCCGCGCTGGCGAGCTGGCTGGATGCCAGAGCCCACGGTGGCCAATGGCTGGTGCGCATAGAAGACGTGGACACGCCCCGCACCGTGCCCGGCGCAGCGGAACGCATCCTGCAGCAGTTGGCCGACTGCGGCTTGGAGCCGGATGAACCGGTGGCCTGGCAATCCACCCGGTCCGCGCTGTACCAGCAGGCGCTGAACCGGTTGATCGCCGCCGGCCTGGCCTACCCCTGCACTTGCTCACGCAAGGACATTGAGGCGACCATTGCACAGGCGGGGGGGCAGCGCGCGCGCCACGCAGAGCTGGTATACCCGGGCACCTGCCGGCACGGTCTGTCGAGCGAACGCGACGCAGGTCGCACACCCTGCACCTGGCGCCTGCGCACCGATTGCTGTATGAAAAACGGGCCGCTAGCCCTCTTGGAATCTACACATACCGCTATTGATTCAGTAGCAAACCACACGATCACATGGCACGACCTGCGCCTGGGTGCACAACAGCAGGACGTCACCACAGAGGTGGGCGACTTTGTGCTGAAGCGTGCCGACGGCTGCTTCACCTACCAACTGGCCGTGGTCGTGGACGATGGCGCGCAGGGCATCACGCGGGTGGTGCGTGGCGTTGACCTGGCGGACAACACGGCGCGGCAAATTCTGCTGCAACATGCGCTGGGATTGCCCACGCCGCAGTACCTGCACACCCCGCTGGTGCTCGGCGCCAACGGCGAAAAACTGTCCAAGCAAAACGGTGCGCAGGCGCTGGACACCGCCAGCCCGGCCGCGGCAATGGCGGCATTGCAACAGGCCGCGCATGTGTTGGGCTTGCCTGCGGCCACGTCGGCCACCATTGCCGACGCGCTGGCCGGGTGGGTTCCCGCGTGGCGGGCCATCACCCCGGACAATTACCGGGCCACGGCGGCACGCATCGAGCGCGCCACGTAGAGCAGGCACACCACCGTCAGCACGGCGCCCACCAGCACGCCGGGCAGCACACGCGCCCACGTCAAGGCCTCTCCCTTGAGCACCAGCATCATCAACGTGTTCTGGGCCAGGCCCGGCACCCACAGGTACCAGAGTGCGTCACCCCCCGGATTCAACAGGCTGACCATGGGCGACAGCCCCGCCAGGGTGACCACCAACGCGCTGCTGGCCTGCGCCTCCTTGACCGTTTTGGAGCGAATCGCCACTGCCATCAGCACGGCACCCAGTCCAGCGGCCAGCGGCAGCTGCAACAGCAAAAAGGCCACCACCTCAAACCAGCCAAACTGGAACATGGCCTGCAGGCTGTCGCTCCTGATGAGCCACTGCGCCGGCACAAAACTCAGGTTGGACAGCAGCGCCACCGCCATCCCCAGCAGGGCCACCGCACCCCACTTGCCCAGCACCAGCGCCACGTGCGACACCGGGTTCATCAGGAGTGGCTCCAGCGAGCCGCGTTCGCGTTCACCGGCCGTGCTGTCCAGCGCCGCGGTCAGGGCGCCGTAGAGCACGGCCATGATGATGAACATGGGAATGATGCCGGTCATGCGGGCCGCGCGGGCCTGGGTGCTGGCCAGGTCGCGCTCCTCCACGTCCACGGCCTGCAGTAGATCGGTCGACACGCCGCGCAGGGCCAGGCTCAGCGTGGCACGCTCGCGGTTGAAGCCCTGCAACAGCCGCAGCAACGTGGGCACACCGGCACCAGCGCGCTGGTTGGCGCTGTCACTGACCACGGCCACCGTGGGGCGCTCACCGGCCAGCAGTTCGCGCTCAAAGTCTTCACCAATCACCAGCACCGGTTCCAGCAGTGTGGTGGCCCGCAGGCGGGCCTCGTAGTCGGCCGGCGCGCTCTGGATGGCGTAGGTCTGTCGCTCCAGAAAGTTGCGCAGCGTGGGTGCATGCTCCATGCCCACCACCAGTACCTCGCGCTTCTCGGCGCGGGCCTCCAGCGAGGCGATCAAACCCGATAGCGCCAACAGCAGCAACGGCCCCATCAGCACCGCGGGCACCAGCAGTCGCAGCAGGGTGCGGCGGTCGCGCAGCGCATCCACCACCTCCTTGGCGAAGACGATCCAGAAGCTCTTCATCAGACCTGTGCGCATGCCGGCTCCGGTGCCTGGACGTTGGTGTCCGTGTGGGGAAAGGCCAGTTTGACAAAGGCATCCTCAAAGCGAGTTTCACCCGCCAGCGCCAGCAGTTCCGGCACCGTACCCTCGGCCACGCTGCGGCCCTGGGAGACCACGACCACGTGCTCGCACAATTGCTCTACCTCTTGCATGATGTGGGTCGAAAACACAATGCACTTGCAGCCGCCCGCCTCTGAGCGCAGATGGCGCAAGACCTCGCGTAGCGCGCGCGTGGCCAGCACGTCCAGGCCATTGGTCGGCTCGTCGAGCACGATGTTGGCCGGGTCATGCACCAGGGCGCGCGCCAGCGCCGTCTTCATGCGTTCGCCCTGGCTGAAGCCTTCCGCGCGGCGGTCCAGGATGCTGTCCATGTCGAGCAGGCGTGACAGCTCTCGCGCCCGCGCATGCGCGGCGTCGGCGTCCATGCCTTGCAGCCGACCAAAGTAAACAATGTTTTCCCGGGCCGACAGCCGCGGGTACAGGCCATGCGCATCGCCCAGAATGCCCATGCGCGCCAGCGCCTGCTGTGGTGCCTGGGCCACCGTGATGCCATCGACCGTGATGCTGCCGCCGTCGGGCTGGAACAGACCGCCTAGCATGCGCAGCGTGGTGGTCTTGCCGGCACCGTTGGGGCCCAGCAGGCCGGTGATGCGGCCGCTAGGCGCATGCAGCGTGACACCGCGCACGGCGTGCACGGTCTGCTGCGCGCCGCGCTTGAACAACGAACCGCCGGTGCGCGCGACAAACTGCTTGCTGACGTTGTCGATGAGAATCATGGCCGATCCTTGGCTACCTGCACCGGCACAAACACCGTCGGACGCGGAATCTTGAGCGCGCAACTGGCGTCCTGCGGCAGCGCGGCGCTGTCTTCTGCGGCATCGATAAAGCGAAACAGCACGTCGTTCATGCAGCCCACCGCGGCCACACCGTGGCCGGCCTGCGGTACCACAATGTGCTGCACCCGCGCGGCATTGGTGGCACCCAAGGCCCGTGCCACCCTCTCACCGTGGCGCGGTGGCGTGGCCGGGTCAGCCCCACCGCTGAGCACCAGCACCGGCGAGGGTGCAACCGGCACCGTATAGAAGTCCGACGGCACCGCCCCCCGGGGCCAGTTCTGGCAAGCCTGGGTGTAGAAGGCAGCGTCCGCGTCGCCGAAATCTACACCTGGCGCATTGCCAGCCGTCTCACCCGCGGTGCCCAGGCGCGGCACGTCCTCCGCGCAGACCACCGAAAAGTGCATGCCCATGGCCAGGCGCGTAGCCTTGCGCTTGCCACCACCCCCGGCCAGACCACTACCCAGGCCCAGCAGGCCTTCCCAACGCCCCTGGCTGGCTGCAACGATGGCGGCCGGCAACGCCGCGGTCAGCGCGGGCACGTACAGCGGCGCGCGCACGCTGCGCAGCAACTGGTCCCGCGTCAGCGTGAAGTGCTCGGGCAGACCCGTGACCGGGTGCGGCACACTGACCGCGCGCGGCAGCCCTTGCAGCAGCGCCGCCCATTGCTGGCGCAGCAGCGGATACTGTTTCGGACAGGTGGCATCCTGCTCGCAAGCCAGCAGGGCGGCATCCAGCGCGGCCTGGCCGTCGGTCGAAAAACTGGCTGGCAACACCATGTCGGGCGGAGCCACGCCGTCGAGCACGGTGCGGCGAACCTTGTCCGGGTATTGCCGCAGATACTCCAGCGCGGCGCGGGTGCCGTAGGAGGCGCCGATCAGGTTCCACTGCGGTGCACCCAGCTGCTGGCGCACCGCCTCGACATCCTGCATGGCGATGGTGGTGGTGTACATACGCAGATCGCCGTGGGGCAGCTGGGCCAGCGCCAGGCGGCATTGCTCCAGCCGCTGCAACTGCGCGCGCGGGTCCAGTGCCTGCGCCACCGGCAACTGGCTTTCGTCCGCGCACTGCAGCGGCGCCGATTGGCCGGTGCCGCGCTGGTCAATAAAGACCAGGTCGCGGCGGTAGTTCAGGCGTGTCAGCCGGGGCAGCACCGCGGGCGCAACGCCGATGGCGCTCTGCCCAGGCCCACCGGCCAGCAGCAGCACCGGGTCGCGCTGCTTGTTGCGCGCCAGGGCCGGAACCACCAGGTAATGCACATCGATCTGCACGCCCTGGGGCTGTTGCGGGTCCAGTGGTCGCTGGACGACGCCGCACTGCAGCTCGTTGGGCACACCGTCGATGCGACAGGGATGGGTGGTGACGCCGCCAGTAGCCGCCGCCAGCGGCATAGCAACCAGGGTGGCGGCGAGCCCAAACACAAACGCCCCACAGGACAGAGAGGTTGAAAGATTGCGGTGGTAATCGTGCATGCGTTTCCTGGGTCTGCATTCAGAAGCACAGGCAACTATCGACCCGACTGTTCCAGTGCATTCATCGTTTCCCAGAACCAACTCTGCGCCTGTTCGTGCTTGTGTTCCAGGTCGACCATGTCTTGCACAAACGCCAACCCAGTCACGCGGGCAACAACGTCTGCTGGCAGGTCACGGGCCAGGTAGCGCAATCCAAATCCGCGCCGCTGTGGACAATGCAGAAGACGCAACGCCTCGACCAGCGGGCGCAGCGTCATGGACTGGTAGAACTGAAATGCTTCGACCGCACGCCCGCGCAATCGCTCTTTGGTCGGGATGTGCTGAAAGATCGCAAAAGCGGCACGCAACTGGGGAATCCGGGATTGTGACGACAACGCATCTGCATCGGGATCAAGGTGCGCCTCGTGCAGCACACCCGCGCGGTCAAACCAGACCGTCCCCTCACCATGCAACTCGACCTCGCGAAACAACAGCGGGTCGCTCCGGCGGATCAGCACCAAATCAAGCACCAGAAACTCTGACGCCCGCTCCAGGCTGTAGAACTTTTGCACGTAGCCTGCGGAGCCAGGAACATCATAGCGAACCCTAAGCGGTGAAAGCGTCTTCAACGCTGACTCTACCGCGGCAAACACCGCGTCCACCGCATCGTCAGCCGCCACCACAACCGCGTCGAGGTCGGAGTATTCATCCAGCGCGCCAAATGCGGCGCTTCCTCCCTCCCAAGCCGCATCGACGCAGGACAGGTTCTCCAGTGCTGAACGCACCGTGCGGATCAATGTGTTTCGGTCAACGGTTTGCATGACGAGAATGTACTATGGCAAGCCACGCCAGGTGGCTCGCCCTTTAAACTGCACCCATGCCTGCCTACGAAATCACCACCGACCCGACGCGCTTTGACGTCGATGCCATCCACGCGTTCCTGTCTACCACCTATTGGTCGCCCGGCATCCCACGCGCGACCGTCGAGCGTGCCATTGCCAACTCGGTCTGCTTTGGGGTTCTGCACGACGGGCACCAAGTGGGCTTCGCGCGGGTGATCAGCGACAAGGCGACGTTTGCCTACCTGGCCGACGTCTACGTCCTGGAGGCCCACCGGGGGCGAGGTCTGGTCCATAGACTCATGGCCGCCGTGAAACAGCATCCGGATTTGCAGGGCCTGCGGCGCATGCTGCTGGCGACCCGGGACGCCCACGGTCTGTACGCCAAACACGGCTTCAAACCGCTGGGTGCGCCCGACCGGATGATGGAAATCCATGTGCCCAATGCTTACGGCAGTCAATGACGGCTCACACGCTTCAGGCGATGTCCGTGCTGCGTTTCCTCTGTGTCGCTTTCATCGCGTACATGCGGGCATCGGCCTGGGCCATGCATTGCTCCAGTCCCGTCAACGGGTCAGTGCGCAATGCAAACCCCAGGGCACTGTAGGGGTGCATTGCGGTTCCGTCGGCCAGGGTATGCGTCATGGAAGCGCAGCGCTGCTGGAACGCCTCTAGCTGCTGTTCAATCGGCACGCTGCCTGGCGGCAAGGCAATCAGGAACAGGAATTCGTCGCCGCCCATGCGGTAGCCCCTGGCACACGGCCATTGCGCGCGGGCAGCCTCTGCCCACATCTCGATCAGGCGATCACCCGCAGAGTGCCCGTAGGTGTCATTGGTGCGTTTGAGGTTGTTCAGATCGGCGACGACGACGGCTTGCGGGAACCCTATGCTTTCGCTCAGTGCCTGGGCGTGGTGGCTGAAGTGGTTGCGGTTCAACAAGCCGGTCAGCGCATCGGTGTAGAGCAGCTGTTCGCGCTCGCGCAAAAACTGGGTCGCCATGCGTTCGTTGGTCAGCTTGCGGGCAATGACCGCTGTTGCCGTGACGATCATCACCAGCGCGACGCCCAGTAGGCCCGCAACCCAACGTAGATGCAGTGTGGACTGGTTGGTCAGGGTTGGCACCGACTGGATGCCGCGGTACTTCATCTCTTCGAACGATAGCAGTGGAATGACCTTGTCCATGATCCCGGCCAGCTCGGGCTGGCTGCGGCTCACGCCAAAGTACACAAACGAGTCGCTGGAGGTGTTGCCACGCTTGACCAGGTCCTGGTAGCCCAGGCCGTTGATGTAGAACTCGATCACGGTCGGGTTTTCTATCAGGTAGTCGGCCTCCCCCTCGCGCACTTTGCGCAGTGACTCCATGATGTCCTGTGTTTTGACGATACGGGGATTGCGCAGGTTCTTCTGCAGATACTCCTCGTGCCAGAAGCCGTCGATGACCGCGACCCGCAAGCCGTCCAGGGCATAGACATCGGGGACGGGTTGGCTGCTCTTGAGGCCGATGACAATATCCCGTTCGGTGCTGATGGGGTGCGGAAAGAGAAAGTCGCGCAGCCGCTCTTCCGTCTTGGCCATATCGACCACATGCACCTTGCCCGCACGCGCCTGGTCCATCACCTGGGCAAAGGGTGCCGAGACCACCGAGAACCGCAGGCCGATGGTGTCGGCAATGGCGCGCAGCGACTCGCCCGCAATGCCCTGGTAGCTGCCCTTGTTGTAGTAATCAAACGGTAAATAGTCTTCGGCAACCCCAACCACCGCTTCGCCGGATTTCTCCAGCCAATCGAGCTCGGCGTCTGTCAGCCGCAAGGCCTTGCGGTGGTACAACTGCAGCGCACTGCGGGCCATGGTGTCAATCGTCGCTTGACTCTGGTTGAGATAGGTTTCCAGAATGCTGGCCAGCACCGCGTCTTTGTGCAGAACGGCCAGGGTCATGTCCGACGTAATGGCACGCAGTTTCGCAATCACCCCCAGTTCGGGGTTATTGACCAGGTACTCCACTTCCACGCCGCCGCCGGAGGTTACAAAGGCATCAATCCGGTTGTGTTTGAGAGCCGCCAGTGCCAGGTTCTGATCGGCAAAAAAAGTGGGGGTGAAATGGATGTTGGGGTAGGCGCGCGGCAGCGCCTCCAGAACAAAATCGTTGTCAATAAAACCAAGACGCTTGCCGTCCACGTCACCCAGTGCCTGCACGCCGCGGTCTTTGGGTGCCAGAACCACATAGGGGTAGCGTTGTGCCGGCGCGGTAAAGCGCATGATTTTTTCGCGCTCGGGTGTGGCGTTGGCACCATACAAAACGTCGATTTTTCCGGCCACAAAGCGGCTGTAGGCATCATCCCACCCGGTGCTTTCGGCCGGCGTCAGCTTCAGGCCCGTGCGTTTCTGGATGTCGGCCAACAGAAGATGCAAAAAACCCATGCGCTGGCCGCGCAACTCAAAACTGTCCACGCCACCAAACGGATCAAAGCCGACGGTGAGTGGCTGCCCCTGGTGGCGCACAACCCAGGCGCTTTGTTCCGCGCTGAGTTGGATGGATTCGGGCTGCGCAGCATGTCCCGTTGAAACATGGAAGGTGAAAAACAACAGGACGATCCACGCAAACGTCCATTTGCTTAGTCGTTTTTCTGTGGCTACCAGCGCCATGCGAAGCAGCCCTCTGGCCAGGGCATTTTGCCACTCACAGAGCATTCAGTGCCGCCGTGTATTCGTGCTGTTTTTTGTTGGCGGGGTTGAGTAGCTGAACACGGTAAAGCAGGTCCCGGATTGCGGCCAGGCGTTCATCGCTGCGGCCGCTCTTCTTCACCTGCACGATCAACAGACCGCACAGGTTCATCATGACCGTTTCACTGCCGGGCATTTCTTGAAGTGCCTGGCGCAGCAGCGCAATGGCTTCGTCCAGCTTGCCTTCGCGCCCCAGGGCCACACCCTGGTTGTTGATATTGATGACTTCCTGGCGTGAGGAATGGATCAGCGCACGCCCCTCATCTCCCAGGTTTTCGCTCTCGAACAGAGCTTGCACCTGAGCGGAGATGCCCGCGCTGTCATGGTTGTTTTTCACAACGTCACGCAGCAATGCCGCGGCTGCCTCCTTATTGCCCAGGCGGAACTGCGCCCTGGCCATCTCCATGGCCATGCCCGCACTCAGCGCACTCCCCAGACTGCCTTTGAGCTGCTGGGCCTGTGCCATCGCCTCCAACGCCTTGTCCTGCTGCCCCATCTTCTGGTACACCATGCTCTCGGCAATAGCCGTTTCCATCTCAGCTCCAGGACTGTCCTTGAACTCCCTTTTTCCTTGCTTGAGCACGTTCAGGGCCTCAACGGGCGAGTTCTTTTCAGAGAACACCTTGGCCAAGCCCGCAAACACCGCGGCACTCTTGTGGGGCGAGAATTCGCTGATCTTGATAGTGTGCTCAAACGCGGTCTGCGCCAGGTCCAGGTCCCCGTTCTTGTAGGCGGCTTCACCTAGCGCCTTTTGCCGCACGGCAGAATTGGGCGAGAGCCCAACGGCGTCCTGCAACACCTTTTGCGCCTGCACCGTGTCACCCATGGCATCCAGCGTTTTGACCAGCCAGTCCGAGGCCTCCATGAAGATACGGTTGTCGGCCAGGACTTCACCGAAGATGCGTTTGGCGGCCTCATAGTCTTTGGTGTGGAACTTGACCTTGCCCAAGCCGGTCTTGGCCCACGGCACGCTACGAAGGGCCAGCACCGATTCAAACAGCGCGGCCGCTTCCTCAAAGCGGCCCAGGGTCAACAGTACGTCGCTCCTGATGCGCAAGATTTCCTGCAGATTGGCGGGCTTCTCCCGGATCTTCAGGTCGCATTGCTCAATGGCTCCCATGTAGTCCTTTGCCTTGAGCGCGGTTTCTATGCCGCCCAAGGACTTCTTGCGCAGTATGAGTTTCTCCAGCCGGGTCTGCAGCAGGTCCTGGTTGATGGGCTTGAGGATGTAGTCGTCAGGCTTGACCTCGGCAGCGCCCATGACCATGTCCGTGGTTTTTTCTGCCGTGACCATGATCCACACAGCAGCAGCGCCTATGTAGTTGTTCAGCCGGGCTTCTTCCAGCAGTTGCTGGCCATTCGGCCCGGGACCCAGGTTGTAGTCGCAGATGATGATGTCGTACTTGGTCAGTTTCAGCTGGCTGATCGCGTCCTTGCCACTGGCGGCGGTGTCTATCTTGACACCCCCCACATCCTTGACCATATTGCGCAGCATGGTGCGCATGCCCTGGAAATCATCAATGACCAGGATGTTCGCCTTTTTGAGTTGTGCGATCAACGATTGTTCTTTGTCCTGCAACATAGGCTTATGGCAATCTCACAACAAAACAACCACCACCCCATCGGCCACCGTTTTCAATGGCCAGGGAACCGCATTTCCCGCCGTTCTTGTGCATCTTCGCCGCGCTGGATACGAAGTGAAACCCCAGCCCGGTGCTGCCTTTGGAAAAACGTATGCCCTGGTTGGATTTCACGCTGTTGTCTGCCAGCATGCTGGCAGGGTAGCCCTGGCCATCGTCCTCCACGCGCAACTCCAGCATGCCGTCTGCCTGTTTGGCAACGATGTGAATACGGCTCTTCGTGTAGTTATAGGCGTTGTTCAGGGCGTTAAGCAGCATGCCGGACACCAGGTCGCGGTCAAAGTACCAATACAGGTCCGGATCACACTCGGTGGTAACTTTCAACCCCTTGTAATTCAGGTTGCCGGTGTTTGCCATGACCGCCTCTGCGATCACTTCCGCCACGCAATGCTCCACCACATCCAGCGGGTAGATGGCCTTGTCAAACTTGTAGATGCCCAGCAGCTGAATAAGGTTGGAGTTCATGCGCGACGCCTCGTACAGCACACTACCCAGCTTTTGCACCGTTTCCTGGTCCCCTTTTTCACGGCACTGGGCGGCAACGCTCTCCAGAGCGTGCACCTGCATCATCAGTGAGTTTTTCATGTCGTGAATGGACGAGGCGATGAAGTCGGTAAAACTTATTTCGTCCTGGGGCATACCGCTGGTCCTCCTTTGATTCTCAAGGCCTCTGCGGGAGACGCCCTTGCCTAGTTACGCCAGATAGTACATCCGTTATTTCCAGATTCAAACCGTCGAAGCCCGACCCGCACCAAAGGATGCGTGACGAACTAATTGCTGCGCGTGGTGAAGAACGTCCAGTCGCCTGCCTTGAGTTGCGCTGCAGCGCCGTTCAACGATTGCTTCTTTTTCACCGCTTTGCCCACCGGCTCTATCAACTCCGGCCAGCCAATCAGGATGGCGCCGACCAGGACGCCGTCGCGCACCACCAGTTTGCGGTAACGGTGGCTGCTGATGTCTTCTTCAACAATGCAGATATCTTCCGGCCCCGGATTGAATTGCCCCACCGAAATGAGGTCGGCACCCACCACTTTGAGCTGTGTCGACAAGACCGGCTCCCGGTAGCTCCGTGATTCGCCCAGCGCGTTACAGGCCGCGATTTCAGCCTGCTCAACCGCTACCGGCCACAGCCCCATTACCCTGCCGTCAATCTCGGCAGCGTCGCCTGCGGCGTAGATGTCGTCGGCACTGGTACGCATCTGGGCATCCACGACGATGCCCCGCTGGACCGCCAGTCCGGCCGCGGCCGCAAGCGCGGTGTTGGGCGCTATACCGGCGGCGACGATGAAGAGGTCGGCCCGGCGTGGTTCGCCTTCATCCAGCTGCACATGCTGCATGCCGGCGGATTGGGTCAACGCCTTAATGTGCACGCTGGTCAGTATGCGCAGGCCCAGGTTGCTCAGATACGACTCCAGCAGACGACCGCCCCGCTCGTCGAGCTGGCGATTCAACAACCACTTGTTCCGCTCAAGGATGGTGACTTGCAGGCCGAGCTTGTGCAGCGCATAGGCCGCCTCCAGACCGAGCAGACCACCGCCGGCGACTACGGCGTGGCGCGCTGCACTGCTTTGCGCATAGCTGCGCACATCCATCGCGTCATCGGCCGAGCGCAGCACGTAGCACCCAGCGCCGCCATACCCTGGCAGAGGCGGCACGAAGCTGTTGCTGCCGGTGGCAAAGATCAGGCGGTCGTACTTCAGCGTCTCGCCGTCGGCCAGCATGATCTCGTGGTTGGGCGGATCAACCGCGCGCACTGCGGTGTTGAGCATGACCTCAATATTGCGGTCGCTGTACCAGCTCTCCGGCATCAAATAGAGCCCCTGCATGGCGGAGCGGCCATAGACCAGGCGCGTGATCGCCATGCGGTTGTATAGGTGGTGGTTTTCATCGGCCACCACCGTGATGCGGCAGACCGGATGGCGGCGGCGCAGGTGGTCGGCTGCGGTCACGCCCGCGATGCCGTTGCCGACCACGACAACATGCTGGATCGTTGCATCGAATTTCGCAGACGTGGCGGTGGCCGTCCCCTGCCGCTTGTCCGGAACCAAAGCGATCGTTACCTGGCCTTGCCGGATGCGTGCCTTGCAGGCCATGCGCGTGTTGTCGGCGTGGCCCAGGCGCGCCAGCGTGTTGCACTCGTCGTCATCGGGTGGGGATAGGTTCTCCAAGCCTTCGCGCACCGCGACGGGGTCGGCACCGCAGACCCCCATGCGACATCCGGATTCGATACGGGCACCGCAGCCTTCAATCAACTCCAGCAAGGATTGTTCCGGCGCCGCTGCCACTTGACGCTGGTCTGGCTCGATCACCAATTGGGCACTGGCCTGTTGGGAGGCCTTGCGCAATGCCGCAACAGCACCCTGACCAACGCCCACCGTTTGCGTGGCCGTCTTGGTGATGAACTCGCGCCGGAACAGATCCTCTGTTGCAAAGCCACGCCATAGCCACACACCGGTGACGATCCACAGCGGAACGCGGATGGCGTAGGGCGCCGCTGTTGGCACCGCCCACTCTCCGCCCAGCGCCGAGAGCGCCTTGAACATGCCTTCTGCAGCAAACCAGTAGTAGGTGTTGAGTGCGGCGGCGCCAAACAGGACATTCAGGCTATTGGTCGGCACCTTGGCAAAGGTGTCGAGCGACTGGTACATCGCCATGCTGATGCCGGTGTACAGCAGGAAATGTGCATACAGCGGCACCAGCAGAATTTCACTGTGCGCAGTTACCAGGGGCGAGGCAGCGCCGGAGGCCGTGAAGAAAGCGAGGATGAATCCCGGCAACGCGGCGGCAAAGAAGCGCCGGTAGCCCACATGGTAGCGGTCGCTGTCGTACTGGTCCGCCAGGAAGGCAACTTTGGGATTGAAGTCATAGCAGTTCTTGGTGCAACCGACGCAGGGTTGGCAATGGGAATTGGCGACCAGCTTCAACGGCGTCTGGCCATACAACCGCTGCACCGGCAATAGCGGGCAAATGCTGCTGCACCACCCGCTTTTGCCCTTGAACAGGGCGCCGCCGACGAATCCGCCCGCCAGTCCAAACACGATCAGGGCCCCGCTGGCAATGCCACTCTGGTCGAACAGCCATTTGCGGCTGGAGACCAGTACAAAAAATAGCGTGATGCCGATCACATAGCTGTACTCGCGGATGCGCGGCGTGTGCGCAAGCCCGCGCGTGAAGCCAAACAGCCGGGGAGCCTGGTTCATCGCCGCCAGCGGGCACAGATTGCGCCACAGGCCGGGGACGATCATGAACACGGCGGGCAGCACCGGCACGATCACCAACCAGAATAGCGGAAGCGCCCATCGCGGCTGCGCCACCAACAGAGCGGACATCGACAACGCCGACAGAACCGACAGCACGCGCAGGGCGTGCCAGATCCGCAGCGACAGCAACGGCGGAATCTGAAGATAGTTGGGAAAATTGTTGGCGGCAGCCATATCAGCGTCCACCCTGCATGGCCAGCGACATCATTTCGCGCAGGCGCAGTGAAAGGATGCGCCCCAGATCCAGGAGCAGTTGCCGTGCCAGGTCCGGATAACGCACGGCGAGTGTGTCGAAGTCTTCGCGCGACAGCATGCGCAACTCACTTGCTGTTTTTGCCCGCACCGAGGCGGAGCGCGGCAGCCCATCCAGAAAGGCCTGTTCACCAAACACGGACAGTGATTCGATCGATGAAATCTGCTTGGTGTTTCCCTTGTCGCCAATGAAGACCACTTCGAGTTCACCACTGGCGACGATGTACATCGCGCGTGTTGTGTCGCCCTGGGTTACGACGGTGTCTCCGGCATTGAACCGGTAGCTTTGCGTCGCGTCGAGTATGTGTTCCCACTCCTCGGCGGGCAAGTCCGCCAGAAAGACGAAATTCCCTTTAGACGGCTTGGCAGTCTCCCCCCCGTAATTGAAGAATTCCGAGAAATCCATGGCGAAGCTCCTTGGGTTGGCAAGGCCGGCCGGGAGCCGACACAGAGTTTCGCGAAGAATACTCCCGCGCCGATATGTTGTCGCAAGTATTTGATGGGCCGCCCGATCTCGGCTTGCGAATTTCAATATCTTTCCTATACATACGTGTGCGGCTGGTCCGCAGGGGTATTTCATCCAAAAGCCTTACCCAGGAGATTGATATGACGCGCAAATACATTGATTGCCGTGAATACCCGAGTGACATGAATTGCTCGGTTGCTCTGTCGGCTGATACGGACAAGGAATTGCTGGACGCCGCCGTGCAGCACGCGGTGGCCGTGCATGGTCACGAGGACTCACCGGGCCTTCGCACCGAGTTGCAGAAACTGTTCAAGGAAGGAACGCCCCCGGTGGCAGTGGCGCACGGCTAGAACATCGTCCAGCGGTCTACATGCGCTGTGTCACGGCCATCTCCATCCTCCCGCACTACCGGCATTGCCGGCGGTTCATGAACCCATGGTTTGTGGGGCTCCAGTGCAACCGGCTCTTGGACAGGTGCCAGAAGGCCCCGCTCCATCAGATAGTCAATATCCGCTTGGGTCAGACCCAAAGCTGTTGTTGCACCAAGTATGGAGGCGACGGTTTTCTTTCCGTCAAACAGAATGAACGCTGCCCGCTGACGCGACGAAAAGACGGGAGATCGCTCCTTAAACGCCGATTGCCCTGACTCTGTTTTTGTGAGTTTCATTGGTAAATGCAAGTTGTGGTGGATGGACCGGGGCAATCGTTCTGGCAGGCACCAACTCAAAAATACCCACGGCTTGGCGCACCTTGACGGTTCCGTCCCGCAGGGTTTGCGCCGCTGCGGCAGACTCTTCCACCAATGCCGCGTTTTGCTGAGTCATGGTGTCAATCTGCGCTACTGCCTCGTTAATTTGCGCGATGCCCAAGGCCTGTTGCTGGCTGGCGTCGGTGATCTCCTTTACCAGGACGCTCATCTGGCTGACCTCGGTCACGACGTCGCGCACGGTCTGTGCCGCGCCATCCATTTGCCGGGCTCCATCCATGGTGCGGGCTGTCGACGCGCCTATCAGGTGTCGGATTTCGGTCGCCGCAGTTCCCGAGCGCTGGGCTAAGGCGCGCACCTCGGCTGCCACAACGGCAAAGCCGCGGCCTTGCTCTCCCGCGCGTGCTGCCTCCACCGCAGCATTCAAGGCCAGGATACTGGTCTGGAACGCGATGCCTTCAATCGTGCCAATGATCTCCCCCATTTTCTTGCTGGACGCCGAGATCTCATGCATGGTTTGTGCCGCCTGCGCGATGGCCTGTTCCCCGCGCTGTGCCACCTGCGTGCTGCGCTGGCTGTTGCCCCATACCTGCTGCGCGGTCTCGGCCGATTGCCCGACGGTGCCCGCCAGGTGGTCCAGCGTGGCCGAAGTTTGCTGCAGGCTGGACGCCTGTGACTCGGTCCGCGCCGAGAGGTCGTAGCTGCCCCGGTTGATTTCGTCGGCGGCCATCGAGAAGGATTCGATTTGGTCGCGCACATCGCCCACCACCGCACGCAAGTTGATCTGGATCTGGCGCAGGCGAACCGGCAATGCACCCAAAGGGGTGTAGGGATCGTCCGGGATGGAAGTCGTCAGGTTACAGGCCGCCAACTCGGTTGCGAACCGTTGCGCCTCCACCAGCAGGCTGTTGATGCGCTTGTCAAACCATCGCAACTCGACAAACCCGCCCACCAGGAGAAAACCCAACTGCGGCCAGGCATCGCCCGCCCAGGAGGCCCCGAACAGGTGCGGCAGCATGGCGATCAACACCATCAGGGCCACGCCCAGGCTCAAGCGTGCGGTGACTCCGGCGTGCCAAAAGCGCACAAGCGGTGCGCGCCAGCCCAGGGGAAACGCCTGCCCGCCTTCCAGCTTGAAGCTGTGGCGGCCGCTGACCTGCGCAACGTCCAGCTTGGCGTGCAAGCGGGTGGCCGCGTCAATCTGGGCGCGGGTCGGTTTGGTGCGCACCGACATATAGGCTTTGGGTTTTCCGTTTTCCAGAATGGGCGTGACGCTGGCCGCCACCCAGTAGTGGTCCCCGTTCTTGCGGCGATTCATGACCACGCCGCTCCACGGCCGGCCATGTCCTATCGTGGACCACATATCTTTGAAAACCTCCGCCGGCATGTCGGGGTGGCGCAGCAGATTGTGGGGCTGGCCGAGCAGTTCGGTCTCGTCATAGCCACTCACCCGCACAAACGACGGGTTGCAGTGGGTGATCACCCCCTGGCGATCGGTCGTGGAGACCAGCATCTCGCTGTCGGAGTACTCGTACTCCCGCCGGGTGACGGGATGGTTGTCGCGCATACAGAACCTTTGCTCAGACAAGTTTGAATCCGTAGCGATTCTTCTGAACTATTGAACAATGCACTTAGCATTGCGCGACAGACAATACGCCTTTCATGACAGCCAGGCGCAGTAATCAGGCCGAGGTGTGGCGCGCACCTGAAGAGGTTCAGGCCTATCATGCTTGGGTTCGGGTGTTGGGATTTTCTGTCCATGCCCGTTACCTCACCGGAGATGCAAATGTGTGCAACGCGTTTCTTTCCACGGCTGGCACTACCGTGGTTGTGGTGCGGGCTATGGTTGACGTGTCTTCTACCGATGGGCATTCCAATGGCTGGCGCACAAACGCTGGTCTTGGCCGCCGCGGACAGTGTCCCCACGGCCTATTTTGACAACGGAAGACAAGCAGGGCTGTTGGTCGATGTCATGGAGGAGGCGTTCAAACGCACCGGCTACCGGGTTGAGATAAAACTCATGCCCTGGGCCCGCTGCCTGGTTGAGGTTAAGGCTGGCACGATTGACGGCATTTTCTCCATCTATCTGACGCCCGAGCGCCAGGAATTTCTGACCTATGCGGAGGAAGTTCTGATCACCCAGGTTCAGGCATTCTTCGTTCGAAAAGACTCGGCCATCACCTTCGACGGCGATCTGAGCAAGCTTTCAGAACTGCGCATAGGAATCATCAATCAAACGAGCTATGGTCCCCGCTTTGATTCGGCATTGAAAAAAGGACTATTCAAGAAAGTGGACACCGCACACAACGCACCATCCAATGTCCAGAAGCTCTTGCGCGACCGGATTGACGTGATTCCTTCCTATCGGCATGTGGTTCTTGACACGGCAAGAACGTTGGGTGTTGCCGAAGGTATCAAGGAATTGTCTCCTGCCATCGAGGCCATACCGAGCTATCTGGCGTTCAGCAACAAGCGAGACTACACCAAGGTCATCGGCGCCTTTAACAAGGCACTTCGCGCAATGAAGAAGGACGGAACTTACGATGCGATTTTCAACAAGTACCTTGCCGGTCCGTAGGCTTGACCCTTACGTCGCGTGAGGGTTGATACTGCAGACCGGTGGTGCCACAGTGGCCCATCCGTCCAATAGGGAGCCCCGTCTTGCATCTCAGAGTCGGAGAACTGGCCCAGCGCACCGGCCTGACCGTGCGCACGCTGCACCATTACGACACCATTGGCCTGCTGAAGCCGTCGGCGCGCTCGGACGCAGGCTACCGGCTCTACAACCAGGATGACGTGGGCCGCCTGCACGCCATCCAGGCCTTGCGGCATTTGGGATTGCCCTTGGCCGACGTGGCCACCATGCTGGAGCGCGGTGGCGAGGGTCTGGGCGACACCATAGCGCGCCAAATCCGCGCGCTTGGCCACGAGATCACCCAGGCCACCGAACTGCGCGCACGTCTGCAACTGTTGCAGGAGCGCCTGGCGGTCGGAGATGCGCCGGACATGAGCGATTGGCTGTCCACGCTGTCGCTGATGACCACGTTTTCCAAATACTTCAGCGCCGCCGAACTCAAGATCATTCTGGAAAATCGAAAAACCCAAAGCGTCATCTGGGACAAACTGATCGCCGAGGTGCGCCAGGCCATGCAGCTGCAACTGGCACCCGATACAAAGCCCGTGCAGTCGCTAGCGCTGCGCTGGATGAATCTGACGCTGGCCATGATGAACGACGACTTCAACCTGATTGACCGCTGGGGCCAGATGTACAACACCGAGCCCACCGGGCAGTTCAAGAACGGGCCAGGGCCCGAGGTGCTGGGCTACATCAACGCCGCCATCGCGCTGCGCATGGCGGCGATGCTGCGCCACATGACGCTGGCCGAGTTGCGCACGCTACGCACCATCGACGAAGCCGCCGTCGAAATACTGAAGCAAGAGGCCCACGCGCTGC
Source organism: Rhodoferax sp. (assembly GCA_030645355.1). Lineage (GTDB taxonomy): Bacteria > Pseudomonadota > Gammaproteobacteria > Burkholderiales > Burkholderiaceae_C > Allorhodoferax. Next base: position 23,419 of record JAUSNJ010000149.1, read on the forward strand.
ACGCAGCCCAGGCCGACCCATCATCCAAGCCAGCAAGGGCCTTGGTGGCGCGCTGGGAACAGGTCATGCTTGATTTGTGCGGAAACCAGCCCGCGCTGTTGCACAAACTGATCGCCGCCTACAACGCCGAGCCGCTGTTGCAGGGCACCACGGTGTTTGACGACACCACGCTGGGCTTCATCAAAAGCGCGCTGGCTGCGCAAGGCCACCAGTTGGAAGTATTAAAAAACGCTTGACCCTCACGCAAGGTGAGGCCTGAACATCCGGGTTTTAGACCACGAAGCACCGGAGAAAATCCATGACGCAACGCCCACCTGACCCCGCCCGCGCCGCACTGAAGCGCGACAAAAACTTTGTCTGGCTGACCGCCGGCTCCATCATCTCCATGCTGGGCGACCAGTTCACGCTGGTGGCCCTGCCCTGGCTGGTGTTGCGCATGACCGGCGACACGCTGGTGCTGGGCACCGTGCTGGGCTTGTTGAGCCTGCCGCGTGCCGTCTTCATTCTGATTGGTGGCGCCGTTGTTGACCGCTATTCGCCCAAGAAGGTATTGATGCTCACCAAGTACGTCAACACTGTGTTGCTGGGTGCGCTGGCCGTGCTGGTGCTGATCGGTGGCCTGTCGCTATGGACGGTATACGCACTGGCCTTCGCCATTGGGCTGGCCACCGCGTTCAGTATTCCCTCAGGCACTTCCATCTTGCCGCATGTGATGCCGCGCAACTTGCTGCCAGCAGCCAACAGCGTGATGCTGGGTGTGCGCCAGTTCTCGATGTTCCTGGGCCCACTGCTGGCCGGCCTGCTGATTGCCCTGTTTGGCGACGGCGCATCGGGCAGCGCGATCGCTGGTGTTGTCACCGATGCACACGGGCTGAGCGTGGCATTTGGCTTGGATGCGCTCAGCTTTGTGGTGTCGGCGTGGACGCTGTCCCACGTGCGCCTAAAGTCACCCAGCGCGGCGGGCCCCGCAGGTCAAACGCCCGCCCACCAACCTGTGCTGGCCGCAGTGGCGGCGGGTCTGCGCCACCTGTGGAATGACCGCGACATGCGCCTGTGTTTTCTGTACTGGGGCGCGGTGGCAGTGCTGATCACCGGGCCGGTGCAGATTGCGATGCCGGTGCTGGCCACCACGCTGAACCTGGGCGCGGCGGCGCTGGGCATCTTGCTGGGTGCGCATGGCGCCGGCACGCTGGTGGGCATGGTGGTGTCCGGCGCCCGCCCCGGCCTGCGCCTGGGCACGCTGGGTATGACCATGCTGGCGGTGGACGTGGTGGTGGGTCTGCTGTTCATGCCCATGGGTCTGATCTCGGCCACGTGGCAAGGCGCGGCGCTGCTGGGCACCATAGGCACGCTGGGCGGGTTTATGCAAGTGAGCATCTTCACCTGGTTGCAGGGCCGCACACCACCGGCCCTGATGGGGCGGGTGATGAGCATGTTCATGTTCATCTTCCTGGGCCTGGCACCGCTGTCGGGCGCGGTCACCGGTTGGCTGCTGCGTTCCATCACCTTGCCCCAGTTGTTTGTAGCGTGTGGCGGATTGCTGGTGTGTGTGGCGCTGGGCGCCATGCTGGCGTCACCGGTGCGCCATGTAACCGATGGTCCCAGGCCGCAAGCGCTATAGATTCAGGAGCAGCATGCGCATATTCCACGAGGGCTAGTGGCCCATTTCTCTATGAGGCTTTTTTTGCCGAACTGATAATAACCATCCACTGCGTAAACAAGAGCGGCTAGGTGAAAGCCATTCTGGAAAAATCCCCGTTGAAGGCCGGACCCTGTTTAGGTCTGGCGCCAAAGCACATTGAGTGCTGAATTTCGATACTTTCAGTACTAATAACAACTACCAGCATGAATATTTGACATCAGTAAATTCCTCTCAGCCCAAGAATGCCCCTACAAGCATGTGCTTGGGCCTCTAGGAACTGTATGGAATTCAATCAATCGTCCGGTGTAGTTGCACGTCGCGCTTTGCTTGCTCTGGCAATCGCCAGCAGCGTGGCGACGCTTTCGGCTTGTTATGTGGTGCCCTTGGGTCAATACCCTGCCCAAGTGCCACCCACCACGACGATTCATGTGTTGCCACCGGCACCGGTCACGTTTGCTGCGCGGCTTTATCCCGCCAACGATCTGGCCACGGCATATGGCATGGTCAACGCCGTCGTCACCAACGACTTGAACGGACGCGGCACCTTTGCCACCACCATCAACGGTGAATCATTTACCGGAGAGGCCACACGGCGCGCGGGTTCATCGCGGGACGGAGTGGCCAATGGAACGGGCAACCGGGGGAACTATTTGAACTGCCAATATGCGATGAATACCACCACCCTGGGCACCGGAACCTGCCAGTTGTCCAATGGCGCGCAATTCACCATGCATGTGGGCCATTGATCTCAGAGCGGCTGCAGGCTGGCCACTACTTCCACGTCGGTGGTCACAGGGCCTGACTTGAGATGGCCGACATACTGCAGCGTCTGTTGGATGCGCACGGAGGGCACGTCGCCCTCGCGCATGTGCAGCAGATCGGCTGGGCTGATCAGCAGGGGGTCGGCGCTGGTCAGCGGCAGTTGCGCTTCCTGGTAGGCAGCCAACACGAACTGTGAGCAAAAGAAGCGGTCGTTGCGCGCCACACCCAACTGAATGGCGGCCAGCCCACGGATGCAGGCATCACGCACCAAGCTCGGCACCAGCGGCAGTTCACAGTACTGTCGCTCCAGCGTAAACGGGGCCTGCAGCACGATGCCAACCAGGTTGTATTTCTTGCCAGCGTGAGACTGTGCAAATGTGCGCATGGTCTGGGCATGGTCGGCGTGCACGCCGGGGTGGCGGAACGCCACAATGGTCGATTCATCGGTGATGAACTCGCCCACGCTGCGGACGCGGATGCCTGAGCCCACGGCCTCGGCAACCTGATCGTTACCCAGGTAAAGCGCCGCATGGCTCACCGGCGAAAGGGTCAGCAAGCGGATACCCAGTGAAGTGACGCCGTTGGTGGACGACAGCAGGATGTCACCCGCACGGAGTTGTTCTGCAGTGATGCGCAGCCCTCCGTTGGCCGGTGTCAGCAACAACCGGTTTTGAACCTGGAAGGCCGCAGCGCCGGATGTGGGGTCCGTGCCCATGCCCGTGGCGCAGGCACCCAGCACACCTACTGCCGCGCACAGACCTGCCGCGCGCAACACACGTGTCCAGATAGCGGTGAATATCGGTTTGATTCGCATCTTTTGTCTCTCGGTAAGGGGATATCTGTCATGTCCCCACGGTGTTTTGGCCAGCAACCCAGCCAGGCCACATGCGGCAATGACGGGAATCACACCCAGCTTATAACGCAACAGAGCGCCCAAGACATCGAATGACTGACTTCCCGCCTGATCGCGGAAGTCTTTGGCGCACCGCCGGACGTGGGTTAATCCGATGATCCCCGTGTCGCTACCACCGTGAACATGGGGATTTGTGCGTTCTGGTGTTCACATTTTTGTGTATGAAATGAAACGCGGGCTTCAGTAAACCCGAGAAGCCCCAAAGCCGCTACAAAGAACTGTGGAGAAAACTGCCACCACGTATCAAACTGCCTTACTCCGAGGTGCGGCATGAAGCGGCATATTGGCTCAGGGCCGAGATCGGCATTGTGGTTGTCCACCACAACCATGGTTTGCGTCACGCGTCGCGACAGGCTTTCGAGCAGTGAGAAAGGTGAACGGGTGTGGAGTAAAACACAAGCCAGAACCCCGATATCGTGGTTACCGATTTCGCTGGGAATATTGCACGGATCGGCTTCGAACAATTTTGCTTCCGAGCGATGCAGTGCGTGGCAAAACCAGAATGAATTTCTGACCCGCTCAATGTGTTTACCAAATTCAACACGCACCGCATCCCCATCGACGCCATGAAATGGAACCGTATCCCAAAGATGGGACATCGACGGCTCCAGGCAACTGACCGTTGCTCCGGCACGTTCCATGTGGAATGACAGAAAACCGCTCGCGGGGCCTATCTCGAGCACACTGCGGCCTTTGAAATCCACATCTCCCAAATACGTTTCGGGTGATGGCCGCAGATCCCACTGTCCCGTCATTTCACCGGTTGGCAAAGTCTGTGAGTGGTAGAAGTCGCAATCGCGCAGCTCCGGGGTGCGCGGTTGCACGCGTCGATACGTTGACTGGTTTGGTGGTTGCATGGTATCCAAAGTGTGTCGTTCAAACCGGCGAGACCGGGGACTCACCAGCAAGGTGGCGGCGCGCATTCTCTACGAAGCGGTCCACCGAGGCCTGCACGGCTTCGGGAGACCAGCCGCCCACATGGGGTGTAAGCACCACGGTATCGAGGTCCAGCAACGCGGCCGGCGGTGCGGGCTCACTCTCGTATACGTCCAGGCCCGCACCAGCCAGGCGCCCCTCGCGCAGCGCGTGGGCCAGGGCCGCGGTGTCGATCACGCTGCCGCGCGCGATGTTGACCACGTAGCCACGCGGACCCAAGGCATCCAGCACTTGGGCGTTGATGAGGTGCTGTGTGCCCTGGCCGCCGGGTGTGGCCACCAGCAGGAAATCCGCCCACGCGGCGAGCGACACCACGTCGTCAAAGTACCGGTAGGGCACGTCGGTGCGTGCGCTGCGGTTGTGGTAGCCCACCTGCAGGTCAAAGCCCAGCGCGCGACGGGCGATCTTTTTGCCAATGGCGCCCAGGCCAACAATGCCCAGGCGTCTGTGCGAGACGTTGGGAGGCAACGGCAGCGACGTGCGCCACACACCCGCGCGGGTGGCGGCGTCGAGCTTGGGGATGCCACGAACCGCGGCGATCAGCAGGCCAACCGCATGGTCGGCCACACATTCGTCGTTGGTGCCCGCCCCGTTGGCCACCACGATGCCACGTGCCTTTGCATATGCGACCGCTATGTTCTCGTAGCCCGCGCCCAGCGCACACACCAGCGTGAGCGCGGGCAACCCATCCATCTGCGCGGCCGTGAGGCCGACGGACCCGATGGTGAGTACCACCCTAACCCGTGCGCCCTGCGCAACTATGGCAGCTTGGTGCCCCTGTGCATCAGGCGCATAGACCAGTTCGAATGTCTCGGACAGTTGGGTGCAGTGTTCCGGTGAGAGAAATAACAGGGCGAGCAGGACTGGTTTCATGGTGAACGCAAAAGGGTATTCGACGGCATCGGGCCAAGTATGGCATTGGATGGGACGGCAACAGCGCCCTGGCGACCTGTATGGCGAACCGCCGAACTACGGATAGTTTGCTACCAGCACCAACAGGCGAGTCGCTCATCGCTTTAACGAACCCGACAGCCAACCAAACGCATAGGTTCGGCGCGATGCCCATAGCGGGCCATCCCACGGGAGTCACGCACCAAGGCCAGAATTTTGTCAGGTGTCGGCACTTGCCACCGTGAGCACTTGTGAAGGTTTGTGCACGGGAAACTCAACCAGCTTGCTGACCGATTGGCCCCGGCTCCTTGCGACCTGAAAAAGCTTTCAGAACTGCGCAGTATCTGTGCGGCAGCGAACAGAGGCCGTCTCACTTCCGGGGTAAATTGAGAGCCGTATCAGATGCGACTTTCGCCGCGCCCGGTCAGACACTCTACGAGAACAAAAAGGCATTGCTATGAATATTTCCGTCGGTCTTGCTCCCATCGTATCGCTGCTTGCGGGAATCCTCATTCTGGTCGCACCCCGCATGCTTAACTACATCGTCGCCATCTACCTGATCGTGATCGGTTTGATTGGGCTGTTCGGAGCTGGCAGCCTCAGGATTTAGGTTGGCTTTCGGCGGCTGTGGCTTGCCACTATCTCCACTGCTTCCACTGCTACTGCCCCAACTGCCCAACGGCCGCCCGCACAATGCTGGCCGCATCCACCCCAAAGTAACCCCCGCAGCGCCGCCCGCGTATCGCTGCGGCCAAAGCCGTCGGTGCCTAGCGTGAGGTAGCTGCGGTCTGCCGGCAGAAAGGCGCGCACGCTTTCCGGCACAGCGCAGACATAGTCGGTCGCGGCGATGATGGGGCCGGCGCTGGCCTGCAATTGCTGTTCGATGAAGGGCATGGGCGCCGATGCATCGCTGGCCAACTGGCGCCGCAGGCTGTCGCGGCCGTCGCGGGCCAGCTCACTCCAGCTGGTGACGCTGTACACGGTCACGTTGATGCCTTGCGCGGCCAGCAGGTGGGCGGCCTTGATGACTTCGGTCAGGATGGCGCCGGAGCCCAGCAGCGTAACCTCTTTAAGCGAAATATGGCTATAGCCCTCGTCTGTATTGCCTGAGTAGCTAGCAAACTTATAGCAACCCCGCACCACATCGGCCTCTGCACCCACAGGCAAATCCGGCTGGGCGTAGTTCTCGTTCATCAGCGTGACGTAATAGAAAACGTCCTTCTGCTCCACCAGCATCTCGCGCATGCCGTGGTCAACGATGACAGCCATCTCGCCGGCAAAGGCCGGGTCATAGGCCTTGCAGTTGGGAATGGTGGCGGCCACCAGATGGCTGCTGCCGTCCTGGTGTTGCAGGCCCTCGCCGCCCAGCGTGGTGCGGCCCGATGTTGCGCCCAGCAGGAAGCCGCGTGAGCGTTGGTCCGCAGCCGCCCAGATGGCGTCGCCCACGCGCTGGAAACCGAACATGGAGTAGTAGATGTAGAACGGCAGCATGGCCAGGCCGTGCACGCTGTAGCTGGTGGCCGCGATGGGCGTGCGCAAATGCGCAGGGCTTGCCAGGGACGGCACATCGTTTTGATTTATCTGCTTACATCTGCAACAACTTCCATTGGTCGAGAGCTGATCTACATCAAACCCGGCACCTGGTGGGCAACTACTCTGCAAAGCTGCACTGCGCAAGACACCAATGTGCAGAACATCCACTCAACAGGTAAAACCCAATGAACACGTTCAAACGATACTCTCGCGCCCAGCCATGGGTCATGGCATCACTGCTCGCCGCTATGCTGGCCGGATGCGGAGGCGGAGATATGGCAAGTGCTGACGGACCCAAGGCGCTGGGGCTTGCGGTCGCTGGGATGGGAGGCGTTGGTCCTGCTCCGGTCAACCTGAGGTCGGCTGGTTCGTTCGCCATTCTGAGCAAGACCGGCATCACCAACGTTTATGCGTCAGCCATCACCGGCAACGTTGGCACCAGCCCCATCACCGGCGCTGCACTGCTGCTCTCGTGCGGCGAGGTGACAGGAAAGGTTTTTGTGGTTGATGCCGCCGGACCACTGCCGTGCGCCATCAACGATGCCACCACCCTGACCGCGGCGGTGCTTGACATGGAAACTGCATACCTGGATGCCGAAGGCCGTGTGTCGCCAGATTTCACGGAACTGGGTGCGGGCGAGGCGGGTGGCTTGACCCTCAAACCGGGCCTCTACAAATGGGGAACCGGCCTCATGATCACCACCGACGTTACGCTGACAGGTGGTCCAAACGACGTCTGGATCTTCCAAGTGGCGGGCAATTTGAATCAGGCCAACGGCGCGCGGGTGACTCTGGCCGGCGGCGCACTGGCCAAGAATATTTTCTGGCAGGTTGGTGGTGCTGCAACCATCGGCACGACGGCTCATTTCGAAGGCGTCTTGCTCGGTAAAACGCTGGTCGCCATGAACACTGGCGCGTCGGCCAATAGCCGCCTGTACGCACAAACTGCGGTGACTCTGCAAATGAATGCGGTCACACAACCCGCCCTGTAAGAACGTCAGTGTTAGCGCCCCGCCTTGCAAGCTGAGATGCAGCGGGGTGCCTCCCAGTGCCTCACCCTGCCCCGCGAACTGCCCGGCACTGGCGAGTGCATGCCAGGTCTCGAAATGTTCGGCGATCACTTGGTACCGCGGGGTGCGCTCGGGGTGGCGTGAATTTATCTGCAAATCTACTGCTGCGGGCCTCTGCCTCACCAAATACGTCGGCTGCTATGAGGCCAACTGCCCCTTCGCAGCCCGCACAATGCTGGCCGCATCCACCCCAAAGTAGCCACGCAGCGCAGCCCGTGTATCACTGCGCCCAAAGCCGTCGGTACCCAGCGTGATGTAGTGGCGGCCTTCCGGCAGGTAGGCTCGCACGCTTTCCGGCACAGCACATACATAGTCCGTGGCGGCGATGATGGGGCCAGAGCTGGCCTGCAATTGCTGCTCGATAAAGGGCATGGGCGCGGACGCATCCCCAGCCAACTGGCGCCGCAGGCTGTCGCGACCGTCGCGGGCCAGTTCGCTCCAGCTGGTGACGCTGTACACCGTCACATTTGCGCCTTGCGCGGCCAGCATCTGTGCGGCCTTGTTCACCTCGGTCAAAATGGCGCCAGAGCCCAGCAGCGTCACACTCTTATGCAAAACAGGCCTCTGGCCCTCGTCAACATTACCGGAGTAGCTAGCAAACTTATAGCAACCACGCACCACATCAGCCTCCACACCTTCTGGCAGATCGGGCTGGGCGTAGTTCTCGTTCATCAGCGTGACGTAGTAGAAAACGTCTTTCTGCTCCACCAGCATCTCGCGCATGCCGTGGTCGATGATGACAGCCATCTCGCCGG
>JAUSNJ010000152.1 GCA_030645355.1 Rhodoferax sp.
GGCGGCAAACTTGCGCTTGAGTTCGTCGCTGCCCGCCACCAGCAGCGCTTCGATGGCGCCATCGGTCAGCATCGGGCACAGCGCAAACGACAGGCTGGCGGCGTGCAGCATCTCGGCGCAGGGCGTGGCGATCAGTTTGGGCAAGCCCTGGCCGCCAAACTCGGTGGGGTGAATCACGCCTTGCCAGCCGCCTTCGGCAAACTGGGTGAAAGCCTCCTTGAAGCCGGGCGTGGTGGTGACGATGCCGTCCTTCCAGCTGCTGGGGTTTTTGTCGCCTTCCCAGTTCAAGGGGGCGACCACGCTCTCACAGAACTTGGCGGACTCTTCGAGCACCGCCTGGGCGGTGTCCAAGTCATAGTCTTCAAAGCCGGGCAGGGCGCTGACCTTGGACAGGCCGGCGAGTTCCTGCATGACGAACAGCATGTCTTTCAGGGGGGCTTGGTAACTCATGGCGCGCTTTCGAAGTATTGAATGTGTGGATCAGGCGATGGCAGGGGCTGCGGACTGCAGTGCGGCCTTGGCGGCACGCCGGGCAGACGAATCCACCTTCACAAGGGCTTCGCCGTCAATGACCATGACGCCCTTGACGCTGCAGGTGGTTTCCAGTACCACCCGTCCCCGCTCGGCGATGACCTCGCGCACCTTGACGGTCGCGTGCACGGTGTCGCCGGGGCGCACCGGGGCCAGAAACTTCAGGTGCTGGTCCATGTAAATGGCGCCAGGGCCGGGCAGACGGTTGGCGACCGCCGCCGAAATCACGCTGGCCGACAGAAAACCGTGGGCAATGCGTCCCTTGAACGCCGTGGTGGCCGCGTACTCTTCGTTGATATGGATGGCGTTGGTGTCGCCCGACACGCCGGCAAACAGCACGATGTCGGCCTCGGTGATGGTTTTGGAAAAGGTGGCGCTCATGCCCACGCGCAGGTCTTCAATGTCGTAGCCGTTCAGGTCGTTCATGGCAGTGTCTCGTTGGGTTGTTAAACAGTTTGCGGGGCTTACATGCCCGCGTAATTCGGCCCGCCACCGCCTTCAGGCGTGACCCAGACGATGTTTTGCGTCGGGTCCTTGATGTCGCAGGTCTTGCAGTGCACGCAGTTTTGCGCATTGATCTGCAGCCGGTCCGTGTTGTCGGGGTTCTTGACGAATTCATACACGCCAGCCGGGCAGTAGCGGCTTTCGGGGCCGGCATATTTCGCCAGATTGATGCTGACCGGCACGCTGGCGTCTTTCAGCGTCAGGTGCGCCGGTTGCTGCTCTTCATGGTTGGTGTTGGACACAAACACCGAGCTCAAGCGGTCAAAGGTGAGCTTGTTGTCGGGCTTGGGGTAGACGATGGGCTGGCACTCGGCCGCAGGCTTGAGCATCGCGTGGTCGGGCTTGCGCCTGTGAATCGTCCACGGCGGGCTCTTGATGCCGATGCGCGGCAGCAGCCAGTGCTCGATGCCCGTCATGAGCGAGCCCACGTACAGCCCCTTCTTGAACCAGGCCTTGAAGTTGCGCGACTGGTCCAGCTCCTGGGCCAGCCAGCTGGTGGCGTAGGCCTCCGGGTAGGCGCTGAGTTCATCGTGCTGGCGCCCCGCAGTGACGGCCGCATAGGCCGCGTCAGCGGCCAGCATGCCGGTCTTGATGGCCGCGTGGCTGCCCTTGATGCGAGCGGCATTCAGGAAGCCCGCTTCGCAGCCAATCAGCGCGCCGCCTGGAAACACCGTTTTGGGCAGGCTCAATGCGCCGCCTGCCGTCAGGGCCCGCGCGCCGTAGCTGATGCGCTTGCCGCCTTCCAGGTAGGCCCTGATGCTGGGGTGCGTTTTCCAGCGCTGCATTTCCTCAAATGGACTGAGGTAGGGGTTGCTGTAGTCGAGTCCGGTGACAAAGCCCAGCGTGACCTTGTTGTCCTCCAGGTGGTACATGAAACCGCCGCCGTAGGTCTGGCTGTCCATGGGCCAGCCGGCGGTGTGTAC
>JAUSNJ010000156.1 GCA_030645355.1 Rhodoferax sp.
CCGGAGGGCGTTCCGGACCGAGGACGCCAGGTCGCGCCGGGATTTGGGCACCTTGGCGTTGAAGGATTTCGGGATCCGTACCCTGGTGATGGGAGCCAGCGGCCCTTCCACGTCCTGGGTGCCGATCCGCCGAAGCTGGTTGTCCAGGGTCATGACGGCGGGCCGCGGTTCGCGGGAGTGGTGGTCGGAGCTGAGGACGACGGCGAGTCCGGGCGCCCGGCCGGTGGGAACATCCACCACGTCCCCGGGGAGCAGCCGGCTCAGGGAGTCCTCGGTTACGGATTTCCTGGCCCGGGAGCTGGTCTGGGAGGCGTTCTTCTCGGCGTCCGAAAGCGCCCGCCGGATGCGGGAGTAGTCGGTGAAGTCACCCAGGTGGCAGCTCATCGCCTTGCTGAAGCCGGCCAGGGATTCCTCGCGGCTGCGGACCTGTTTGGCCAGCCCGACGACGGAACGGTCGGCCTGGAACTGGGCGAAGGAGGACTCGAGGATCTCCCGGGCCCGGGGCCGGCCGAATTGCGCCAGCAGGTTGATGGACATGTTGTACGTGGGCCGGAAGCTGGAATTCAGCGGGTACGTGCGCCGCGAGGCGAGGCCGGCAACGGCCGCCGGATCGGTGCCCGGCTGCCACAGGACGACGGCGTGGCCCTCGACGTCGATCCCGCGGCGTCCGGCGCGTCCGGTCAGCTGCGTGTACTCCCCTGCGGTGATGTTGACGTGCGCCTCGCCGTTGAACTTGTCGAGCTTTTCCAGCACGACGGAGCGTGCCGGCATGTTGACGCCGAGCGCGAGGGTTTCGGTCGCGAACACGGCCTTGACCAGTCCGTCAACGAAGAGTTTCTCCACCACCTCCTTGAAGGTGGGCAACATGCCGGCGTGGTGGGCGGCCAGCCCGCGGAGCAGCCCGTCGCGCCAGCTCCAAAAGCCCAGGACGTCCAGGTCGTCGGAGGGGATGTCCTGCGCTGCCTCATCGACGCGCCGCGCAATGATGAGCTGTTCCTGTTCGGTGGTCAACCACAGGCCGGCAGCGACGCACTGCGCCACGGCGGCATCGCAGCCGG
>JAUSNJ010000162.1 GCA_030645355.1 Rhodoferax sp.
TCCAACGCCAATTTCGCCGTGGCACCGCTGGCCAACCGCATGGGTTACCCGATGCTGGCGCCCACCGCGCTGTCGCGCAAGCTGGTCGAGATGAAGCTGCCGTATTTCTTTTTGCTGCTGCAGCAGCCCGACCGCATGGTCGGCGCGCTGGTGGACATGCTGGTGGCCAATGGCGTGAAGACGCTGGCCGTCATCTACGTGGATGACCTGTTCGGCCTGGAGAACTATGCGGCGCTGAAGATTGCGCTCAGGGCCACCACCATCCAGCTGGTCGAGGAAAAAAGCTACCCCGGCGACATCAAGGACCTGTCGCCCGTGCTGCGTTCCATCAAGGACAAGAACCCGGATGCCTTCATCGGCCTGAGCTATCCGCCCGACACCATCCTGGCCAGCAAGCAGTCCAAGGAGATCGGCTTCAACCCCAAGTTCTACTACGCGTCGGTGGGCACCGCCTTTCAGTTGTACAAGAACGTGATGACACCTGCCGGTGCCGAAGGCGTGTTGGGCATGGGTTCGTGGAACAGCAAGACCAGCCCCGCCGCCAAGGCCTATTTCGATGCGCACACCAAGAAATTTGCCGGCAAGGAACCTGATCGCTGGGCCAGCGGCCACTGCTGGGCGGCTCTGGAGATCCTGCAGGCGGCGGTGGCCAAGGCGGGCCTGGACCGCAAGGCGATCCGCGACTATGTGGCCGCCACCACGCACAAGACCATTGTGGGTGACATCCAGTTCACCGCCAGCGAAAACACGGCGACGCCGGGTACCGTGGGCCAGTGGCAGAACGGTGAATTCGAGGTGGTATGGCCGGTGAAGGTTGCCACCGCCAGGCTCAACCCGAACAAGCCGGCCTGGAAGTAAATTGTCGGTTTCCGCCTGGCTGGAACTGCTGGCCTCCGGTCTCATCACCGGGGGCATTTACGCGCTGGTCGCGCTGGGGCTGAACCTGCAGTACGGGCTGATGCGCATCCTCAACATTGCGCACGGCGAGTTCCTGATGGTGGGCGCCTACCTGACCTGGATGGCGCAGACCACGCTGGGGATGTCACCGCTGTGGATGGTGCCCGTGTCGTTTGCCGTGATGATGGCGCTGGGCGTGGTCATTCACTGGCTGTGCTTTCGCCGCCTGAGCGCCACCTCGCCCAACCTGGATATTTTCGAGGCGCGCGGCCTGATGGTGTCGTTCGGCCTGATGTTTCTGGTGCAAAACTTTGCGTCCTGGATGTGGGGCGGCGACCTGCGCGGCTACGACTACCTGACCGACCCGGTCAAGCTGGGCGCGGCCCAGTTCGCCGGCAACAAGCTGCTGGTGTTTGCGCTGGCCCTGCTGTTCAGCGCGGCCCTGATCTTCGTGTTGCGCCACACGCTCTTGGGCAAGGGCGTGCGTGCGCTGATGCAGTCGCCCACCGGCGCGCAGCTGGTCGGCATTGACACGCAGCGCCTGCACCCGCTGATGTTTGGCATCGGCCTGGGCCTGTCCGGCGTGGCCGGTTGCCTGTTGTCCATGGCCTACACCATCAGCCCCAGCATGGGCGAGCCCTACACCGTCACGGCGCTGATCGTCATCACGCTGGGCGGCTTTGGCAGCATGGGCGGCGCGCTGGCCGGCGGCCTGCTGCTGGGCGTGGTCGAGGCGCTGGGCATGCACTTCAGCAACCCCTCGCTCAAGGCCTTGTTGTCCTACAGCGTGTTCATTGCGGTGCTGCTGTTGCGGCCACGCGGACTGTTTGCAAAATGACCGGGCCACACATGCTTTACCGTGATTTGTTGGTACTACTGGCCTTTACCGGCTGGTGCCTGGCACTGCCCCACTACGGCAGCGAGTTCGAAGTGTCCATGGCCCTGACCTGCCTGATGTACGTCGCGCTGTCGTCGAGTTGGGGCCTGTTCTGCGGCAGCACGCGCTACCTGTCGCTGGCCACGTCCGCCTTCTTTGGCATCGGCGCCTACACCAGCGCGCTGACGCTGGACAGCCTGCCGTGGCTGGCCTCCATTGCGCTGGGCGCCGCCCTGGCCATGGGTGTGGCCGTGGTCATGGGCGCTGCCGTGTTGCACCTGCGCGGCACCTACTTCGCGGTGCTGACCTTTGGCATGACCGAGCTGATCCGCCACGCCGTGACCTACTTCGAGAAGAAGGTCACCGGCACCGTGGGCCGTGTGCTGACCGTGGTGCCCGAGCGCGACACGATCTACCTCACCGTGCTGGCATTGGCCGTGCTGGCGGTACTGGTGTCCATCGTGGTGCGCCGCAGCCGTTTTGGCCTGGCGCTGGCCGGCATTGGCGCCGACGAGCAGCGCGCGCAAACCCTGGGCGTGAACACCCGCCTGGTCAAGATTCTGGGCTTTGCGCTGACCGCCGGCTTTGCCGGTGCCGTGGGTGCGGCCATGGCGGTGCGCTGGACGTACATCGATCCGCACACGGTGTTCAACCCTTTCATCGGTTTCCAGACCGTGCTGATCGCGCTGATCGGCGGCGCCGTGACCCTGTGGGGGCCGCTGATTGCGGCAATTGTGTTCAGCGTGCTGGCCGAGACCCTGCGCCTGCAGGCACCGCAGGTCTACATGATGTCGCTGGGTTTGCTGTTGATTTTGAGCGTGCTGTATCTGCCCGGCGGCCTGGCCTCGCTGCGCTGGAGCACCGTGGGCGGCTGGTGGCGCAACCGGGAGCGCAGCCATGGCTGACGCGCAGTCCCCCGTGCTACTGGATGCCCGCGACATCACCGTGCGCTTTGGCGGCCTGGTGGCGGTGGATGCGGTCAGCGCCAGCTTCCGCGCCGGTGAACTGGTGGGCATCATCGGGCCCAATGGCGCGGGCAAGACCACGTTCTTCAACGCGTTGTCGGGCATCATCGCGCCGACCTCCGGCCAGCTGCTGACGGGCGGGCGCAACCTGAGTGGCCAAGGGCCGCACCGCTATGCGGCGGCGGGCATTGCGCGCACCTTCCAGACCCCGCGGGTATTTCCCGACATGACGGTACACGCCAACATTGACTTCGGGCTGCAGTTTGCGGGCCGCCAGCGCAAGGGCTCCTGGCATTTGCGCGATGCTGTGAGCATTCTGGAACTGATCGGCCTGGCCCATCTGGCCGAACTGCCAACCGGGGCCATCACGCCATCCCAACAACGCCTGCTGGAGATAGGCATGGCGCTGGCCACGCGCCCCCGCTTGTTGCTGCTCGACGAGGTGGCTGCCGGACTGACCGATGCCGAGGTCGAATCCATGGCGCAGCTGATCCGGCGCTTGCGCGATGAACTGGACCTGGCCGTGGTCTGGATCGAGCATGCCGTCACCACGCTGATGCGCCACGTGGAGCGCGTGCTGGTCCTGCACCAGGGCCGCAAGATTGCTGACGCGCAGCCCTCAGAGGTGGTGCGCAATGCCGAGGTGATTGAAGCCTATCTGGGCGACGAAATGGTGGACGACGCGGGGGTGCCCGCATGATGTGGTACGAGCCAACTCCCTTTGTACTGGGCGGCTCCGGCCACGCCCACCTGCGGGTCCAGGGCCTGCACGCGGGCTATGGTGCGTTTCAGGTGCTGCGCGGCATCCACCTCGAAGCCCGGCCCGGCGTGACCGTGATCCTGGGGCCCAACGGTGCCGGCAAGACCACCCTGCTGAAGGCACTGGCCGGCCTGTTGCCACGGGATGGCGACGTGAAGTTGGACGGCGTGACGCTGCCCGCTGAAACCCACGCCATCGTCAAGGCCGGCATGGCGCTGGTGGCCGAGGGCCGCCAACTGTTTCCCCAGATGACGGTTACCGAAAATCTGGAACTGGGCGCCTGGCTGGTGAACAAAAGCGAGCGTGCGGCGCGGCTGGAACAGGCCTTGCGCGATTTCCCCAAACTGGGCGAGCGCAGCCACCAATTGGCCGGCACCATGAGTGGCGGCGAGCAGCAAATGGTGGCCGTGGCCCGCGCCATGATGAGCCGCCCACGCCTGCTGATGCTGGACGAGCCGTCGCTGGGCCTGGCACCGCGCATGGTGGACGAACTGCTGGCCATCGTGCGGCGCATTGCCAACGCGGGCACCACGGTGCTGCTGGTGGAGCAAAACGTGAAGAAGGCGCTGGCCGTGGCCGACCGTGGCTACGTGATGGAGCACGGTGTGCTGGTGGCCAGCGGAGCGGCCCGTCTGCTGGCGCGCTCCAGCGTGATCCGCGAGGCCTACCTGGGCGCCGGCGCAGCCTCCACCGGCGCCCCGGGACAAACAATTTGCCTGACACCCTCCCCCTTTTTTACCCCCAAGGAGAACCACCATGTCCGACCTGAGCATGCTCATCAATGGCCTCAAAGTCAGCGCCGAAAAGGGCGCCACCTTCGAGCGGCGCAACCCGCTGGACGGCAGCGTGGCCACCCGTGCACCGGCCGCCAGCCCGGCCGATGCAGTGCTGGCGGTCGATGCCGCCGCCGAGGCCTTCAAGGGCTGGAGCCAGACCGGCCCCAGCGAGCGCCGCATGCTGCTGCTGAAGGCGGCCGATGCACTGGAAGCCAAGACGCCGCAGTTCATCGAGGCGGTGGCCGCCGAGACCGGGGCGTCGGCCATGTGGGCGGGCTTCAACGTGCACCTGGCGGCGGGCATGATTCGTGAGGCTGCATCACTCACAACCCAGATCAGCGGCGAGGTGATCCCCTCTGACGTGCCCGGCAGCCTGGCCATGGGCCTGCGCCAACCGGCCGGCGTGGTGCTGGGCATTGCGCCGTGGAATGCGCCCATCATCCTGGGTGTGCGGGCGATCGCCACGCCACTGGCCTGCGGCAACACCGTCATCTTCAAGGGCTCGGAGAACTGCCCGCACACGCACCAGTTGATCGTGGAAGCCTTCCAGGAGGCCGGTTTTCCGCCGGGCGTGCTGAACTACCTGACCAACGCCCCGGCGGACGCGGGCGCGGTGGTGGAGGCCATCGTGGCCCACCCGGCGGTGCGGCGCGTCAACTTCACCGGCTCCACCAAAGTCGGCAAGCTCATGGCGATGACCTGCGCCAAATACTTGAAGCCCGTGGTGCTGGAGCTGGGCGGCAAGGCCCCGCTGGTGATCCTGGACGACGCCAACATTACGGACGCGGTCAACGCCGCCGCCTTTGGCAGCTTTGCCAACAGCGGCCAGATTTGCATGTCCACCGAACGCATCATCGTGGACCAGGCCATCGCCGACGCGTTTGTGAAGCAGTTTGCCGCCAAGGCCAGCGCCCTGCCCGTGGGCGACCCGCGCCTGCCCGCGCCCGTGGTGCTGGGATCGGTCATCGGCATGGGCACGGTGGAGCACTGCAATGCGCTGATCGACGACGCACTGGCCCTGGGCGCCAAGCTGCTGTGCGGCGCCAAGGCCACCAACACGCTGATGCCCGCCACCGTGCTGGACCATGTGACACCCGCCATGCGGATTTACCACGAGGAGACCTTTGGTCCGGTCAAATGCATCGTGCGCGTCAGCGGCGTGGACGAGGCAGTAGCCTGCGCCAACGACAACGCCTATGGCCTGTCGGCCGCCGTGTTTGGCGGTGACATCGCGCGCGCCTTCAACGTGGCACGGCGCATAGACTCCGGCATCTGCCACGTCAATGGTCCCACCGTGCACGACGAGGCGCAGATGCCGTTTGGCGGGGTCAAGGGCAGCGGCCTGGGGCGCTTTGGCGGCAAGGCCGGCGTGGCCGAGTTCACCGAGCTGCGCTGGATCACCATCCAGACCACGCCACGGCACTATCCGTTCTGATTGCTACAAAAACAATAGCTGCATTCGCTGTTTTGACGAGGGCTACAGGCCAATTTGGCTTGTAGCAATTGTCACTGCGCCAGCACCACCTGATTGCGGCCCTGGTGCTTCGCCCGGTACATGGCCGCATCGGCCTCCTGCACCAGGCTTGCCGAACTTTCGTCTGCTCGGGGCACCCGCGACGCGACCCCCACACTGATGGTGACCACGCCGGCCACGTCCGCTTTCGCATGGGGCAGGTCCTGCGCCTGCAGGGACTCGCGTACCCGCTCCATGACCGTATAGGCCTGCGCACCATCGAGACCTGGCAAGATGACCACAAACTCCTCTCCGCCATAGCGGGCCGCCAATTCTCCGGAACGCTGGGCCGAGCTACCCAGTGCCTGGGCCACGATCTTCAGGCACAGATCGCCCATCTGGTGGCCGTAATGGTCGTTATAGGCCTTGAACTGGTCCACATCCACCATGGCCACGGCCAATGGCAATCCCTGGCGTAAAGCCCGCTGCCACTCCATCTCCCACTCCACATCGAACTTGCGGCGGTTGGCCAGGCCGGTCAGGCCATCGGTGGCGCTCAGGGCTTCGAGCTGGCGATTGGCGGCTTCCAGCTCGGCGGTACGCGTCTGTACTTTTTCTTCCAGCGCCAGGTTGGACGCCGCGATCTGTTCGCGCAAGTGCGCCTGCAGCGCGACTTCGGCGCGCAGCCTGCGCGAGAACATGATGCCAACCCACAGCAGCACCAACAGCGCGGCAATGCGCATGGCCTGTGCCACCAGCCGGAGTTGGTCGAAACGTTCCGCAGTGCTGGCCAACTCGCCGGTCAGGGCGCCAACCGCCGTCTCGCTATTGATTTCGTAGATCTTTTTCGCCCGCACATAGGCATCATCAAACAGCATCTGGCGCGCCTCTTGCCAGCGATCCTGGCGCATCAGCTTCAAGGCGGCTTCTTCGGTGACATGCAGCGCGCGATGGTCCTCGCTCAGGGCGGAAATTTCCTCGGACAGGTTTTGCTGCCGGGTCAGAAGGCTCACCGACTTCATGGTGACTTCCAGGTCGGCGTCGACCGTGTCATAGCTGGCGGTGCGCAAGGTGTTTTGCTCCAGCACCGAGATCACCAGCATGCTGGCCAGTTCCTGGTTGAGCCGTACCATGCGATCCAGCCCGGTGTTGATTTCCAGGTGGCGGGCATGCATGGCGTCATTCGCGATGTCGACATAGGTGCCAACCCCCATGGTCAGCACCAGGGTTGCCACGGCAACGTAAATGGTTTTGGTGGACCGCATGGACCGGACTATTCCCACACCATCATTCCAGCACCTTGTCTGCCTTTTTCAGCAGTTCGGGTGACACCGTCACGCCCTGCGCGCGCGCCGCCTTCAGGTTGATGACCAGGCTGAATTTTTCGACCGGGCCCCACGGAATGTCGCCCGGCTTGACGCCCTTGAGCACCAGTACAGCTTTCTTTCCGGCCGAGTAGCCGACCAGAAAATAGTCCATGCCGTATGCGGCAATGGCCCCCCGGGGAACGCTGTCCACATCACCGGCAAACAGTGCAATCTTGTGCTTGTCGCAGACCCGCGCGATGGCGTCAATGTTGGCCACGGTGGTGTTGTCCGACGTGATGGTGATGGCCTGCACCTTGCCCACCAGTGACGCCGCGGCCTGCTCGACCTCGCTGCTTTTGGCGACATTCACCTCGACCAGTTCCAGACCCAGGGTTTTGGCGGCCTCGCGCATGACTTTGACGTGGGCAACGGAGTTGGCTTCGGCCGGATTGAAGATCGTGCCCCATTTCCTGGCCTGGGGAACAAACTTGGCATAGGTCTCCATCTGCAGCAGCACCGGCCACATATCGCTGACGCCCGTCACGTTGGAGCCGGTCTTCTTGCCCGGGGCGCTGTCCTTGGGCACAACCCCCGCGCCTACGGGATCGCTGATGGATGAAAACACCACGGGAATCCGGGTGATGGCCTTGACCACGGCCTGACTGGTTGGGGTCGCAATGCTGTGCACCAGGTCCACGGCATCCTTCTCAAACTTGCCCGCGATGGCTGCGGCCTTTGCGGTGTCGCCCTGTGCATTTTGCCGGTCATAGCGCACATTGACCCCTTCCTTGAAGCCGGCGCTGGCCAGCGCGGCCTCAAAGCCTTTTGCATCCGCGTCCAGCGCCGCATGGGAGACGATTTTGGTGACGCCGATGGTGACCATTTTCTGGTCCAGGCTGAAAGCCAATCCGGGTGCCAACGCCAGCAATGTCAGCAGCCCGGTCAGCAGGCTGCTGCGTGGCTTTTGCAGCTGCCTGCGCACTGCCATTCCCTGATTCGACATGGAGACCTCCGGCATGGTTTTTGTTGAGATAGCCCGCTTCTATCTTACGCGTCTTATATGTGAATGGACTGCCACCGGATGACAGGTTCCACCAGCTCGCCTATAGTAGAAACCAATGGTCATGCCATTTGGGCGGCCAGCACCCGCATCCTCCCATTCAACATGTGAGACAACCATGAAACCACGCAAACTGATTCCCACCATCGCGCTGGCATGCGCTGCCCTTGCCGGCAACGCCTGGGCTTTGACGGCCGCTGCGGTGCCCGCCAAGCCGCAAGTGACCGCTGACACCAAGGCAGCCCAGGCGCGCTATGACTCCGACAAGAAGCTGTGCAATGACGAGACCAGCTCCAGCGCGCGCCTGCAATGCCGCCGCGACGCCAAGGCCGAATACGACCAGGCGGTTGCCGCCGCCAAAAGCAAAGCTTCCGCCGCACCGGCAGTGGCACCCGCGGCACCGTCTGTAACCCCGGCCCCGGTCCCGGTGCCAACGCCGGCGGCCACTGCTTCCGAGCCCGCGTGCCCGGAATGCGGTCGCGTGATGGCGGTCTCCGTCACCCAAAAGGCCGGCGACTACAGTGCCGCCGGCGTGCTGGCCGGTGGTGCCATTGGCGCCGTGCTGGGCAACCAGGTCGGCGGCGGGCTGGGCAAGGACCTGGCAACCATTGCCGGCGCCGTGGGCGGTGCGTATGCCGGACGGGTGATCGAGGAAAAGATGAAAACCCACACAGTGTGGAACGTCACCGTGCACTACGCCAACGACAGCAAGGCCAACTTTGAATTCACCGCAGACCCTGGTTTCCAGGTGGGTGACCGGGTCAAGAATTCCGGCAACACCATCGTGCGGCAGTAATCAGTAGTGCGGGGGCAATTCCTCGCTGGCCCGGCTGAAGGTCTGGCCCGCGCCCTCGGGCACCTGCTGGCGTAGCTGGCGCACTTCGCGCATCAGCAGGTCAATCTCCTGCTGCTGGCGCACAACCACCTGGTTGAGCTGGTCCAGCAGGTCTTCCTGGTAGCTGGCTTTGATCTCCAGATCGGTCAGGCGTTGGTCGGTGGTGTCATTTGGGTCCATGGCGCTATTGTCCGCCCGGCGATGCGATACTGCGTGCCCTCAGAAAAATAGCCTATGACATTTGCAAAAAACACCGCTCTCTTGGGTCTGCTGATACTGGGCTGCACGCTCGCGTGGGGCCAACCCCTGCCCTTCTCACTCACGGCCGTGACTAAGGCTGCGCCCACCCTGCGCATCGACGGCGTGCTGGACGACGCGGCCTGGTTGGATGCCAAGCCGTTCACCCAATTCCGCCAGTTCCGCCCCGAGACGCAACTGGATGTCGGCCCGTATCGCACGGAGGTCCGGGTGCTGATGGAGCCAGGCGCCCTGGTGTTTGGCATTCGCGCCTGGGATCAGTCGCCCAAAGACATCCGGGCACCCCTGGCGCGGCGCGATCAGATCTTTCCGGACCAGGATGCCGTGACGGTGTGGCTGGACCCCAACGGACGTTCGGAAATCGCCCAGTATGTGCGGGTCAACGCGGCGGGATCGATCAGCGATGGTATCTACCGCGCCAGCGACGGCAACGAGGACTCTACCCCCGACTACTTCGATGTTGAAGTGGCCGCACACCGATTGCGTGATGGCTACAGCGTCGAGATACGCTGGCCCTTGTCCGTGCTGCGTTATCCACTCGACGGCAAGTTGCCATGGGGTCTGATGGTGACCCGCAAGGTGCCGCGCGACGTCAGCATGGCCTTTGCCAGTGCCCCCGTGGAGCGCACCCACCCGCACCTGCTGACACAACTGCAGCGGTTTGACATCGACGCCGCACTGCGCGAGCAGCTCAACGGTGCGCAGCACGTCAGCCTGCGCGCCGAAGGCACCGCACGCGCGCTGGACGACGGCCTGGGCACGCGCGAAAACACCGCCAACCTGGGGCTGGAACTGCAGTGGCGCCCGCGTGCCGACTGGGTGGTGGATGCGGTGGTACGGCCCGACTTTTCGCAGGTCGAGCTGGATGAACCCCAACTGGCGGGCAACACCCGCTTTGCGCTCTTTCAGACGGAGAAGCGCAACTTCTTCCTGGAAAGCAGCGATGTCGTCGGCCAGGTGCAACCCGACAACTGGGGGGTCTCGCGGGGCTTGCTGGCCTTCTACAGCCGCGCCATCACCGACCCGCGCTGGGGCGTGCGCGCCACCTTTCGCGGCAACGACGCAGAAGGCACCGCGTTGGCACTGCGCGACGGCGGTGGCGGCATGGTTCTGCGCCCCAATGCGTTCAGCACCGCGTCCTTTGCCGTGGACCAGCCCTCCAACGTGCTGTTTGCGCGCCACCGCAGCCAGCTGGGCGAGAAGGCCTCGGTAGCCGGTATCGTGAGCGTGCGGGAGTGGGGAAGCGGCATTGGAACCCAGGTCGCCGGCGTGGACGGCCAGGTGGCACTCGACGACGTAAACCAGGTGCGCGGCCATGTGCTGCTCAGCAACGACTCGACCGCACTGCCTGCCAGCGGTGACCTATTGGGCCAGCCCATCGCACAAGGCTCTAACCGGGCCGGACAGGCCGCCTGGTTGAGTTGGCGCCACCGCGCAGAGGACTGGCAATGGAGCGCGCACCTGGAGCACATCAGCCCGCGCTTTGTCAACGACAACGGCTTTGTGCCGCAATCCGGCATCCAGCGCAGCACGCTGGACTTCACCCGCGTGGTGCAAAGCGAGAACAAGGCCATTGCCGCGTGGGAGCTGATGCTGCGGGGCATGCACACCCGCGCCATCGCCGACGAGGCGACTGGCGTGCTGCGGCCGCAAGTGGCCAGCGAACTGCTGCAGCCGGGTATGTGGATCATGGACACCGCGGGCACCGAGGGCTGGGCCTATCTCAACCTGGACCAGGCCCGCACGCGGTTCGACGGAACCCTGCACCGGCCGCGCAGCGTGTTGCTGGGGGCCAGTGCCCACCCCGGCCCGCGGCTGACGTTTGTGAACCTGGAAGTAACCCTGGGTGAGCGCATCGACGTCGACGCCGACCGCGTAGGACGCGGCTTCAAGGCCAACACCCAAGTCACCTGGCGCGACACATTGGGGCCCTACGGTCTGGAGCTGGAACAGCGCGCCAGCATCGGCACCATCAACAACATGAACGGAGGCATGGCCCTGGAGGAAGGCAGTGCGCAAACCAAGTTCGTGCTGCACCTGGATGCATCGCAGGCCGTGCGCGTGGTCTACCAGAAACAGAACTTTGCCCGCACCGCAGAACCGGGCCTGCCCACCAGCACCAGCAACGCGCAGGTGGCAACGCTGGCCTGGCTGGGCCGCTCGGGCAACTTGCGCAGCTGGAGCATGGGGGCCTCCTGGTCTCAGGAAGACGGTCAGCCGGCCAAACGGGAAGTCTTTGTCAAGTACCAGCCGGGTTGGGCCTGGCATTGACGGCACTGACGCCGCCGATGGCTCAACCGCCCTGGCGGCGCTGCTCGCGCAGCATGAAGAGGTAAAGCCCTTCCACCTTCTCGCGCGCCCACGGCGTCTTGCGCAGGAATTTGAGGCTGGAACCCACGCTGGGCTCATGTGTGAAGCAGCGCACCGGAATGCGCACGCCCAACTCTTCCCAGCCGTAGTGCGCGGAAAGTTCGGTGACGATGGCCTCCAGCGTCTTGCCGTGCAGGGGGTTGCGGGCCTGGGGCTTGGCGGGGGCAGGAGCGTGCTCTGGGGCTGGCACCGGATCGGATGTCGATGTCATGCGTTCACCATAGTGGAAACTGGTACGAAACTGAAAGTTTTTGACTTGGGAGTAGGGGTCAGATTAACACTTTCTGGTTCGCACCGAATGCGTCGCGGTTAGCGCGCGGTGCTTGGAAGCATCTCCATGTGTATTTCATTGCGCCGCCACATGGGAAGCGTCCATGGTGGGTCATAGCGCGCCAGTTTCGCGGTGCCCACGGCCGCAAGCTTGCGTGTCTCCATCCAGGCTGCTAGCGCCAGAGTCTCTTCGTGGATGCGTCGTTCTGTGTTGAATCCGGAATACTTGGCCACCGCCACCAACGTGGCAGGAACTTCTCGCAAGGTGACCGCACCATTGGTCGGAGTGGGCAGAGACGCTAGGGTGTACTCACTGGGCATCACAAAGTGAACACGCCAGCGTTGTGCGCCAACCATGCCGTCCGCTTCCCTGGCAGGTTGCATAACGACCGGCGCCGTCATCGCAATCTTGCTGCTCGCCGCACTTTGCGGCGACTTGTTGTTGCCAAAAATGTAGTCCGCTATCGCCCGGAAACCCTTGCCGGATGCGGCATCCATGTCGCCATCCACCCAAGTCTCCGCCACAATGAAAGGGGCATACCGTCGCACTTC
The DNA here is from genome assembly GCA_030645355.1 of Rhodoferax sp. Lineage (GTDB taxonomy): Bacteria > Pseudomonadota > Gammaproteobacteria > Burkholderiales > Burkholderiaceae_C > Allorhodoferax. Next base: position 12,381 of record JAUSNJ010000162.1, read on the forward strand.
AAAACCTGCGTCCTGAACGACGATCTCATACTTTGGTTCTTCAACCGCCATCGCTGCACTCCCAAGCACCAGTAGACCGACAAGACAAAACAGTCGCCGCATGGTCTGCTCCGCTACTTGGGCATGATCACGCTGTCGATCACGTGGATCACACCGTTGTCAGCGACGACATCGGTTGCTGACACTTTGGCACCGTCCACCATGACTCCACCGGCGGTAGTGACTGTCAGTTCAGATCCTTGAACCGTCTTTACCTTACCCGCCTTGACGTCTGCCGCCATCACTTTGCCTGCCACCACGTGGTAGGTCAGCACGGCAGTCAATTTAGCCTTGTCTTTCAGCAGAGCGTCCAGATCAGCTTTCGGGATCTTTGCAAAGGCCGCGTCCGTTGGCGCAAACACAGTGAAAGGCCCTTTGCCTTTTAGCGTGTCAATCAGTCCGGCAGCGGTAAGCGCGGTGGCCAGTGTAGTGAAGCTTCCAGCGCTGACGGCGGTGTCAACGATGTCTTTGGCTTGCACCGAAAACGCTGCACTCAAGGCCAGCGCAGAAGCGATTAATGTCTTTTTCATGAAAATCTCCGTTAGAACAGGGTTCACCTGAAGTCGCCAAAAATGTGGCGCAGGAGGACTGTATGCGACTACGAGGTATCCTTGTGTACCATATGGTCATATTTATGACTAATTGGTCTTTTTTTACACTCGTACGACCAGATACCCCAAAGGGCTATCCTCCGCACTCCCTCGATGGACCCTGCTGTGAAGATTTCCCTTGCCCTATCTGCATCCCTGCTATTGGCAACGCTTCCAGCGCACGCCCAAGGCCTGCGAGACATTTGGTCTTGCGTCAGAGCGATCATGATGCCCCTGAAGCCCCTCAACAGGCAGGGAATTTCGTCAAAACACTCTCGTTTTTACGAACCATATTTACAAATTCATCAGTGTAAACATGGTGTCACTTCGCTAGACTAGCGCAATGGATGTGTTCCGGCATTTTGTTCCGTAGCACCAGCGAAGCACCCCGAGCAGGGTTGCCGGTCTTGAACCTGGAAGGCTTTTATGCAGACAATTGCTCCCCTGTGGTTGTGGGCCACTTTTATTGGCATCGTGCTTCTGTCTCTCTTTATCGACTTTGTCGTGCTCAAAAAGCAGGGCTCACATGACATCGGCGTCAAAGAAGCATTGAATTGGTCGCTGGTCTGGATAGGCTTGAGTTTCTTGTTCAATGGCCTGTTCTGGTGGGCGATCAAAGACTCCACCGGGTCAGTCGAGATTGCCAATACCAAGTCGCTCGAATTTTTGACCGGCTATCTGATCGAGAAGTCGCTGGCGGTGGACAACATCTTTCTGTTCCTGATGATCTTCACGTACTTCGCTGTGCCCAAGGAGTATCAGAAACGGGTGCTCATGATTGGAATCATTGGTGCGATTGTGTTGCGCACCATCATGATCCTGGTGGGCGGCTGGTTGCTGGCCCAGTTCCACTGGATCTTGTATGTATTTGGCGCCTTTCTGATTCTGACGGGAATCAAGATGTGGATCGCTGCCGACCACGAAGCGGAACTCGACGACAACCCGGCACTGAAGCTGCTGCGCAAGTTCATGCATGTGAGCAAGAACTACGACGGCGAGAACTTCTGGACGGTAGAAAACGGCAAGAAGATTGCTACGCCGCTGTTCATGGTGATTTGCCTGATTGCACTCACCGATGTGATCTTCGCGGTGGACTCCATTCCGGCTATTTTTGCCATCACCAGCGACCCCTTCATTGTGCTCACCAGCAATGTGTTTGCCATATTGGGTCTGCGTGCCATGTATTTCCTGCTGGCCGCTGTGGCCAACAAGTTCCACTTGCTGAACTACGGCCTGGCGGTCATTCTGGTGTTCATTGGTACCAAGATGTGTATCGTCGATTTCTACAAGATTCCCGTACTGGTCTCGCTGGGAGTGGTCGTAGGCATCTTGGCCTTGACCATGGTCTTAAGCGTGCGCACAGCCCCCGCGCAGCCCAAAGGATAAGTCCGCAAGGTCAGGCCATTGACAACTGCAGCGGCCCGACGGGCTGCACGACCAGGACAGTTGGATCAGGCAGCCCATAGCACCGGGGATCACCATCTTCGGTAGACTGCAAGCTTTCAACCTCGCTGGTCAGCGCGATCCAACCAGCCAACGTGGTATTCGATGACATCTATTGCCTCCATCAGGAAAAGCATCCAGAAGTTGCTGAACACCACGGGTTTTGCCGTACTGGCCACTGAAAGTGCGGGGCAACCACACACAAGTTTGATTGCAGTTACACCGGTAGATGAAGGCCAACGGCTAGTTTTTGCTACGTACCGCGACACCCGAAAATTCAGCAATTTGATGCAAAACCAGCGGGTGTCAGTGCTGGTGGATGGTCGCGACCGCGAAGGCACGCATGGCACAACCCCCAGTTTTGTTCTGAGCGCCATCGGGCGGGTACAAGAAGTCAACGCCACAACACAGCCCGACCTGCTGGCTATCCACCTGCAGAAGCACCCGGATCTTGCAGCGTTCACCGAAGCGCCTGACTGTGTTTTGCTCGAGGTCGTGGTGGAGGCCTACCAGATGGTGCACGGCATCGACGATGTCACCTGGTGGAGCGTGGACGACCTGAAAAATCGCTCTGAGGCAGGTGGCCAATCACCAAGCTAAAGCGCAGGTTGCAGCAACCGCTGCACCAGCGGGTGATGCACTTTCTTCTCTGTGCCTATCGCGAAAAAGTGTTCTGTCACTCCCTCGCAGGGGCCTAATTTCTGCACAGCATAGTAGGCCAGCAAATCGTCATGCACCCACTCGGCCGCGGGAAACACGCCCATACCACTGGCGCCAAAGGTTTTGAGCAAGGCGCTGTCCGCAAACTCACCCACCACACGAGGTCGTATCCCCCGCTGTTCAAACCAAAGATCCAGTCTGTCGCGCAGGGCGGTGTGTGCTGTAGGTAATAGCAGGGGTAAATCCGCCAGGCATTGGGGAAATTCCTGTTTCGCTGAGGCAACCATGGCCCCAGTTCCGTACCAGGCAATGGTGGACTGACCAAGGGCGTGACTGTAGAGTTTGATATTGGGGTTGATGGGCGCGGGCCGGTCTGACAGCACGACATCGAGCCGGTGTAGCGCAAGGTCGCCCAAAAGATCGTTCAGGTTTCCCTCGTGGCACAGCAGGCGCAAATTGGATTCAGCCATTGCGGGAAGCAAGAGGCGGTGGACCACCAATTTGGGCAGCCCGTCACAGATGCCAACCGCCAAGCGAACGGTCGGCATGCTCACTGCGTCGCGCACCCGAAACGGCAGGTTCTCACCCAGTTGAAAAATCAGGTCGGCCTGTTGCATGGCGACTTGTCCTGCCTCGGTCAGCACCAGCCCACGCCCGGCCGGCTTTAGCAACGCATAACCCAGTGATCGCTCCAGTTCGCGCACCTGGGCGCTGACGGTTTGCACCGCCATGTCCAATTTGTCAGCCGCCCTGGTGATGCCGCCCTCTTTGGCTACCACCCAAAAGTAGTACAGATGCTTGTAGTTGAACGACGTGCTCATATTCAGTTTTTTTAAGAGTATGGATGAGAAATTATCTGCTTTTTAAGAATCGACTGACCCCCTATCGTTGCGTCTTCTTTAACCCCTTGGAGAAAACCCGATGCAAGTCATTTTTGAATCCCGCGATGCCGATGGCGCCACGATGCGCGACTTGTCTATTGAGCGTGTGCGCTTTGCGCTGAGGCGCCTGGCAACGTGGGTACCGCGCGCCAAGGTGCAGTTCTCGGATGTGAATGGCCCGCGCGGAGGCGTAGACAAACGCTGCCAGGTCGAACTGAGCACCGAGGCCGCCGGCACGGTGGTCATTGCCTCGCTGGCCCGCGACTGGCGCACTGCACTGGACCGATCTCTGAGTCGTTCCACCCGCGTGTTGACGCGCAGCCTGCAGCGCAATCAAAAACCCGTGCGGGGCCGCGCCGCGAAACTTGCCATCGACAGCTAAAACCTGACAACCAAAAAAAGGGAAAATCCCATGAACAACGCCCATTCACCCCTGCCCTCAGGCACTTCCGGCCCATACCGGGACGACTATTCCGCCGGTGCCACCCAGTCCGGGGAATTGCATTCAGCCGATGTCAAACGGGTCTTGCGCAACACCTACGCGCTGCTGGCCATGACCCTACTGTTCAGCGCCGGGGTGGCAGTAGCCACGCTCACGCTGCAGCTTCCGGCACCCGGGCTCGTTCTTACGCTGGTGGGCTATTTTGGATTGCTTTTTGCAGTGCACAAACTGCAGAACAGCGCGTGGGCACTGCCGGCCGTCTTTGCCATGACAGGATTCATGGGCTACACCCTGGGGCCACTGCTGACCCATTCTCTGGCACTACCCGGCGGCGCCCAAACCGTGACCCTGGCCCTGGCAGCCACCGGAGTGACTTTTCTGGCGCTCTCCAGCTATGTGCTGCTGACCCGTCGCGACTTCAGCTTCATGGGTGGTTTTCTGTTTGTCGGGATGGTCATCGCTCTGATCGCGGGGCTTGCTGCCATGTTTCTCGAAATGCCTGCCTTGGGCCTGGCGGTGTCAGCCATGGTGGCCTTGCTGTCGGCGGGACTGATTCTGTTTGAGACCAGCCGCATCGTGAACGGGGGCGAGACCAACTACGTGATGGCCACCGTGAGCCTGTATGTGTCGGTGTTCAATTTGTTCACCAGTCTGCTGAGCCTGTTTGGCATCGGAGGCTCCAATGATTGATCTCGTAGCGCCGGATATGGCCATTGGCGGAATTGCGCTGGCGGCCGCAGTGCTCTATGCCGCATGGCACGAATACGCTGCCAAAAATCAGCGCGACGCCAAACTGCTGGCAGCCGTGGGCGCGATCAGCCTGATGGGCGGCGCAACGGCCTGGCTGCAGTGAGTGCCTCACCCATGCCAAACCAAGGAAAGAAATGATGAAATGCCCCAGTTGCCCAGACACCACCCTGGTCATGACCGACCGCCAAGGTGTCGAAATCGACTATTGCCCCGTTTGCCGTGGTATTTGGCTTGACCGCGGAGAACTCGACAAACTACTGGAACGCGCAGCTGCGGCGTCTGCACCCCCAGCGGCTCCGGGGTCGCAGAACCGCAAGCAGCCCGACTTTGAAGACTCCGACTACCGCGGGGGGCAGCCTTACCGAAGGGATCGAAAAAAATCGTGGTTGAGTGACATATTTGATTGAAACCTGAGAACCCCTGATGCAAAGCTTCTTCGACCCCGCCATTCTGTTCTTCGTGTTTGGAATTTTGGCGGGTTCGCTGAAGTCAAATCTGGAAATTCCGCCACAGATATCGCGGTTTCTGTCCCTTTATCTATTGATGGCCCTGGGCCTTAAAGGCGGCTTTGCCTTGGCCCAGTCCGGCATGACGGCCGAGGTTCTCATCAGCCTGGGCGCCGCACTGGGCATGGCCATTCTGGTGCCCATGCTGGGATACCTTACCTTGCGTCGATTCCTCAACGGCTTTGATGCGGCCGCAATTGCTGCCACGTACGGGTCCGTGAGTGCGGTCACGTTTATCACCGCCGTGCAATACCAGGACACCCACGGCATCAACTTCGGCGGGCATATGGCGGCGGCCATGGCACTGATGGAGTCTCCCGCGATTGTGATGGCGGTGCTGCTGGCCAACCACGCGCGTCAGCAGCCCGTGGCGAGTGCCGGGCCCGGCACATCCGCGACAGGCAATGCGCCACTTGGGCGCATCCTGCATGATGCCGTAACCGACGGTGCCCAACTGTTGCTACTGGGTGCGATGCTGATTGGCGTGCTGACGGGCGATTCGGGCCAAGCCGCCATGAAGCCATTTTCTGTGGATCTATTCAAAGGCATGCTGGCGTTCTTTTTGCTGGACATGGGTTTACTGGCAGCCCGCAACATGGGCAAGCTCAAGGGTCAGTCTGTGTGGCTCCCGGTGTATGCCATCGCCGGGCCACTGGTGCATGCAGGCATTGCACTGGCGCTTGGCTGGGCCTTGGGCATGTCTGCGGGCAACGTGGCTTTGTTAATGGTGTTGGCGGCCAGCGCTTCCTACATCGCCGTGCCGGCAGTGATCCGCCATGCCATTCCAGAGGCCAACCCATCGCTCTACTTCGGCATGTCGCTAGGTCTCACCTTCCCGTTCAACATCCTGATCGGTATTCCGCTGTATGTGCATGCGGCACAGCAATGGCTGCCATGACACCGACTCCCTACTGAAACATAAGGAAAATCAAGTGCGCAAATACACCAAGAACAGCCCGCAAGCAGCCGCAAGAATTGTTGCCCTGACCATCATTTCCGATGGCGATGTGAACAACGCCGAGTTCGCGTTGCTCGATCGGCTCGCGGTGCACGAACAGCTGGGTCTGGACCGCGATGCATTGCATGAAGTATTCGACACGCTTTGTGCAGACCTCTTGTCCAGCAACCAACTCGCTTGGGCAGATGCCTGCCCAGTAGACGCATACACCCTGGCGCAAATCCTGCAGGAAATCGATGATCCGGCCCTTCGCCGAAAAGTCCTGGGCTTGTGTATCAAGCTGGCCGAAGTGGATGGACATGTTGCGGAGGGCGAGTCCATCGTACTGGCAGCGGCAGCGGAGCATTGGACCCGACTAGCTGATCCGTCAACCGCCCCACAGCGCATGCATGGTCGGGGCAAAGTGCGGGTCGTTGTGCAGTAGTGCGGCCTGCCCCGCCACGTAGACCGCATCAAACCGGGCGTCGGGGCTGGAGAAAACCAGGGCGTCGAGCACGTGGTCTGCGGGGATGCCCAACAGCGCGGGTGACTGCGCATCGAGCACGCAGAAGTCGGCGCGCCGGCCCACTGCGAGACCGCCCAGCGCCTGGCCGCTGGCCGCATGGCCGCCACCCAGGGCCGCTTCGAACAGCGCGGCGGCGCTGCTGTTCTGGCCCATCAACTCGGCCGCCCGATTGCGCTTGCGCTGGGTCAGACGCTGGCCATACTCCAGCAGGCGCAGCTCTTCACTCCAGCGGCGGGTGACGTGGCTGTCCGAGCCTATGGTCCAGCTGCCATGCACCTTGGCATAGCCCGGCAGATCAAATACCCCGTCGCCCAGATTGGCCTCGGTGGCCGGACAGATGACGATGGACGCACTGCGCGCCTGCACACCCCACAATTCGTCCGGCGTGATGTGCGTGGCATGCACCAGGTTCCAGCGCGCATCCACATCGGCATGGTTGAGCAGCCATTCGATGGGGCGCTGGCCGGTGTGGACCAGACAGTCGTCCACCTCCTGCGTCTGTTCGGCAATGTGGATATGCACGGGCAGATTGGCGCTGTGCGCGTAGGCCGCCAACTCCTTCAACGCGGGCGGGCTGACCGCGCGCAGCGAGTGGATGGCCACACCGACGTTGATGCGTGCGTCACCCGCCGCGTGGCGCTGCACGTCTTCGACAATGCGCGCAATGCTGTCGGGCGTGGACGCGAAGCGGCGCTGGTCGTGGCGCAGGCCGCTCTCCGAGAAGCCGGCGCGCATGTACAGCGTGGGCAGCAGCGTCAGGCCCATGCCGGTGCGCTGGGCTGCGCGCACCAGCGCCAGCGACATCTCGGCCGCTTTGGCATAGGGCGAGCCGGCAATGGCGTTGTGCAGGTAGTGGAACTCGCAGACCTGGGTGTAGCCGCCGGCCAGCAGTTCGGCATAGAGCTGGCTGGCGATGGTTTCCAGCTGCTCGGGCGTGATGCAGTTGGCGGCCGCGTACATGCGGTCGCGCCAGCTCCAGAAGTCGTCTGCGATTGCCGCGCCCGTGCTGCGCCGCTCGGTCAGGCCGACGATGGCGCGCTGGAAGGCATGGCTGTGGGCATTGACCACGCCGGGCAGCACCGGGCCACCCAGGCGCGTTGCGCCCGCCTGTTGCTGCGCCGAGGCGTTGGGTTGGATCTGGCTCCACCTGCCGTCAGCTGCGACGCCCAGCAGCACGTCATAGGCCCAGGCACCGGCGACCCAGGCCTGCGGTGCGAAGAATTGCTTTGCTTCACTTTTCATAGCGCCTCCTGCTTATTTCTAGAGGGCTAGCGACCATTTTCTTCAACAATGGCTGGACCAGCGTAGCCCGCGCTTCATCGTATGCAAAGGGTGCAACCTCCTGCATGTACAGGCTCTGGCACATCTCCAGCTGGATAGCATGGATGTGCTGATCCGGCTGGCCATAGTGGCGGGTGATATAGCCGCCCTTGAAGCGGCCGTTCACCGCCGTGCTGAACTGCGGGTAGGCAGCGCAGGCTTGCACGACACCGGCCGTCAGTGCTTCGTCGGCACTGGTGCCGCTGGCCGTGCCAATGTTCAGGTCGGGCAGGCGGCCGTCAAACAGCCAGGGGATCTCGGAGCGGATACTGTGCGCGTCCCACAGCAGCGCGTAGCCATGCTGGGCCTTGAGGCGGGCCAGCTCGGCGGCAAGGGCCGCATGGTAGGGCTGCCAGTAGACATCGCGGCGCCGGGCGCGTTCCGCCGCATCCGGCGCCTGCCCACTCCGATACAGCGGCTCGCCGGTGAAGAAGCGCGTGGGGCACAGCTCGGTGTTGGACGCGCCGGGGTACATGGGTGCATCGTCCGGCGGGCGGTTCAGGTCGATGACATAGCGCGACGTGGTGGGCATCAGCACGCTGGCGCCCAGTTCACCCAGAAAGTTGTAGAGCCGCGCCAGGTGCCAGTCGGTGTCTTCGACCTGCAGTGCGCGTGGCACATAGTGCGCGCGCAGGTCGGCGGGAATGTCGGTGCCGATGTGCGGCATGCTGACCAGCAGGGGCGCTGTGCCCGGCTGCAGGGTGCAGATCGTGTTAGTCACTGGATAACCTCCGTGCTACGCACTGCGGTGCGCGCTTGCTTGGGGCGGCCCGGCGCGGCGCTCATACCACGTGGCCCTTGAAGATGGTTTGCAATCGCGGGTTGCTGCCCAGCGCATAGGCCAGCTCGGCCGGCTGCTGCACGCCCCACAGCACAAAGTCGGCGCGCTTGCCCGCCGCCAGCACGCCGCGGTCCGGCAGGCCCAGCGCAGCGGCGGCGTGGCGGGTAACACCGGCCAGCGCCTCCTCAGGTGTCAGGCGAAACAGCGTGCAGGCCATGTTGAGCATCAGTAAGAGCGAGGTGCAGGGCGAGCTGCCCGGGTTGCTGTCGGTGGAAATGGCCATGGGCACACCGTGCGCGCGCAGCAGGGCGATAGGTGGTAATTTGGTTTCGCGCAGAAAGTAGAAGGCGCCGGGCAGCAGTACCGCGACGCTTCCTGCTGCTGCCATGGCTTGCGCGCCTTCGACGGACAGCCACTCCAGATGGTCACAGCTCAGCGCCTGGTAGCGTGCCGCCAGCTGCGCACCGCCGCTGTCGCTGAGTTGCTCGGCATGCAGCTTGACCGGCAGGCCCAGGGCTTGCGCCGCTGCAAACACCCGTTCCATCTGCGCGGTGCTGAAGGCAATGCGCTCGCAAAAACCATCCACCGCATCGACCAGGCCCTCGGCGTGCAGGATGGACAGCATCTGCAGAACAGCGTCCACGTAGTCGTCCGTGCGCCCGGCAAACTCCGGCGGCACGGCGTGGGCGCCCAGGAAGGTGGTGCGCACGTCCACGGCGTGCGTCTGGCCCAGGGCGCGGGCCACTTGCAGGCACTTGCGCTCGTGTTCCAGCGCCAGGCCGTAGCCGGACTTGATTTCGATGGTGGTCACGCCCTCGCCCACCAGTTGCTGCAGACGCCGGCTGCTGGCGGCTTGCAAGGTTTGCGCGCTGGCGGCACGGGTGGCCTGCACGGTGGAGGCGATGCCGCCGCCGGAGCGGGCGATCTCCTCGTAGCTGGCACCGTTCAGGCGCAGCTCGAATTCGTTCGAACGGTCACCGCCGTAGACCAGATGCGTGTGGCAGTCGATCAGGCCGGGGGTGATAAGGGCGTCCCCGGCGTCATGCTGCACCGTGCAGCGTGCCAGCAGGTCAGTGGGCACATCGGCGCGCAGGCCGACCCAGGCCAGGGTCTCGCCATCCACCACCAATGCGGCGTCTTCGACCAGGCCATACGCTTGCCCCGTGCCCGGCGCCATGGTAGCGGCACGGCAGTGGGTCCACAAATGCAGACTCATGCCGACACCTCCATCCACAGCGCGTTAGGCGCGTGGATCTCCACGGTGGCGGATTTGCGCAGCGTCCGCCAGACCAGCGTGGCCGGGGGTACGTACAAATCCTCTGCATTAAATCGCACGCTAGCCTTGGTATCTATTGCATATATAGCTATTGTTTTTGTAGCACTGACGACAGTAGACAAGTCTCCGCGCACCCGCTGCATACGGGCCGGCAGGCCGCTGTCACGCACCATCAGGTTGAAGTCTTGCGTGGGTCCGCTGATCAGTTGGCAATCGGTCGCAGCGCTGCCGTCAAAACACAGGGGCGCGTCGGCCATGGTCAGGCGGTGTTCGCAGGACCCGAGTTCGTCATCGTCGGACGGAGTACGCACATTCAGCACCACGCCCGCGCCCGCTAGCACGGCAAACCAGCGCGTGATGCCGTCAAAGCGCGAGAACGGACCGCTGCTCCCCACCTCGGCCACCGACATGCGCCAGTGCCATTCACCCTGCGCGGGCCAGGCGGCCAGCTCACGGGTCACGCCGCCACCGTTGCGCCACGGAGTCGCCTGCACATCGGCCAGATGAACAACATTCCAGCTCATAGCCACCTCATGCCTGAAACTTCCCCGCAAAACTGTAGCGCGAGCCGGGGTAGACCAGTCGCACCACACTGGCCACCTGCGTGCCGCTGACAGTGCGCCGCACCATGGCGAGACAGGCCTCACGCGTCGGAATGTCCAGCTGCAGCGCCTGCTCAGGCGTGGGCAGGCAAGCCTCAATCGAATAGCTGGCTTCGGTCAGCGGCGCCTCCGTCAGCAAGTGGTGGGTGGGCGTGGTCTGGGTGAAGTCGGTCTTCAAATAGTCGGGGGCGGCCGCGGGGTTGACGTAGCGGTCCTCGTACTGGATGGGCACGCCGTTTTCCAGATGGACCAGCACCGTGTGGAACACCTTGGCACCGGTGCGCAGGCCCAATGACTGCGCCAGCTCGGCACCGGCCTTCTCTGCCTGGCTCAGCAGCACGCGGGCAGTGTGCACATGGCCACGCTCCACCACCTCTTCCTGGATGTCGCGAATGGTCAGGTTGGACGCAATGCGGTGCAGCTCGGCGACGAAGGTGCCCGACCCCTGCACGCGGGTCACCATGCCCTCGGCGGTGAGCTCACGCAAGGCGCGGTTGACCGTCATGCGGCTGATGCCGAACTGCTGCATCAGCGTGGCCTCGCTGGGCACCGGGTCGCCCGGGCGCCACTCGCCGGAGCTGATGTGCTGCTGGATGAAGGTCTTGACCTGGAGGTAGGCAGGTTGCATCAATCGAGGTCTTTCCAAAGTGGCGATGGAATACAGGCAGTTGGATTGTCGGTAGTTTACCCCTGTTGACACAAGTTGTATAGACAAGTAATAATTCGCCACCCAAATATCTTTCAGGAGCCCACCCGTGTCTGATCTCTCCAACGCCCCCTACCTGGACAGCAAGGCCCGCCCCGTGCGCGCGCCCCGTGGACCCGAGCTGACCTGTGCCAACTGGCAGATCGAAGCCGCCTACCGCATGCTGCAAAACAACCTGGACCCCGAAGTGGCCGAGAACCCGAACGAACTGGTGGTGTACGGCGGCATTGGCAAGGCGGCGCGCAACTGGCCAGCCTTTGACGCCATTCTGGACAGCCTGCGCAAGCTGAAGGCCGACGAGACGCTGCTGGTGCAGTCCGGCAAGCCGGTGGGCGTGTTCCGCACCCACGCAGGCGCACCGCGCGTGCTGATCGCCAACTCCAACCTGGTACCGAAGTGGGCGACCTGGGAGCACTTCAACGAACTCGACCGCAAGGGTCTGATGATGTACGGCCAGATGACGGCCGGCAGTTGGATCTACATCGGATCACAAGGCATCGTGCAGGGCACGTATGAGACCTTTGTCGAGGCCGGTCGCCAGCACTACAACGGCGATCTCTCCGGGCGCTGGGTGCTGACCGCCGGTCTGGGCGGCATGGGTGGCGCGCAGCCTTTGGCCGCCACGTTTGCGGGCGCCTGCTCACTCACCATCGAATGTCAGCAAACGAGTATCGACTTCCGACTCAAGACCCGCTACGTAGACGAACAGGCCTCCGACCTGGACGACGCACTGGCCCGGATCGCCAAATACACAGCCGAGAAAAAAGCCGTATCCATCGCACTGCTGGGCAATGCCGCGCGCATACTGCCGGCGCTGGTCGAGCGCTGCAAGGCAGGCACCGCCATCCGGCCCGACCTGGTGACCGACCAGACCTCCGCCCACGACCTGATCAACGGCTACCTGCCCGCAGGCTGGTCGGTGGACCAATGGAAGGCGGCGCAAAAAGACCCCGCACAACACGCCGAATTGACGGCCGCCGCGGCGCGCAGCTGTGCCGACCATGTCAATGCCATGCTGCTGTTCCAGGCCATGGGCATCCCCACGGTGGACTATGGCAACAACATCCGCCAGGTGGCTTTCGACCAGGGCGTGAAGAACGCATTCGACTTCCCCGGCTTTGTGCCCGCCTATGTGCGCCCGCTGTTCTGCCGCGGTGTCGGGCCCTTCCGCTGGGTGGCCCTGAGCGGCGACCCCGAGGACATCCGCAAGACCGATGCCAAGATGAAAGAACTTTTCCCCCACAACGCCGGCTTGCACCGCTGGCTGGACATGGCCGGGGAGCGTATTGCCTTCCAGGGCCTGCCCGCGCGCATCTGCTGGATCGGCCTGGGTGAGCGCCACCTGGCTGGCCTGGCCTTTAACGACATGGTGAAGAGCGGTGAGTTGAAAGGCCCCATCGTTATTGGCCGCGACCACCTGGACAGCGGCTCCGTCGCCTCCCCCAACCGCGAAACCGAATCCATGCAGGACGGCAGCGATGCGGTCAGCGACTGGCCCTTGCTCAACGCCCTGCTCAACACCGCCAGCGGCGCCACCTGGGTCAGCCTGCACCACGGCGGCGGCGTCGGCATGGGTTACTCGCAGCACAGCGGTGTGGTCATCGTGGCCGACGGCACCGTAGAAGCCGCAGACAGGCTGGGCCGCGTGCTGTTCAACGACCCCGCTACGGGTGTGATGCGCCACGCCGACGCGGGCTATGGCATCGCACTGCAATGCGCCAAAGAAAACAACCTCAACCTGCCCATGCTGACATGAATATCCAACCCGGCCACCTGACCCTGGCGCAACTGCGCCAATTGCACACCCACATCACCCCGCTAACGCTGGACGCCGCAGCCCGGCCCGGCATCCGCGCCAGTGCCGAGCTGGTGCACCAGGCCGCCGAGGGCGGCGCCGCCGTCTATGGCGTCAACACCGGCTTTGGCAAGCTGGCGAATCAACGCATCGCCAAGGCCGATCTGGAAACCCTGCAGCTCAACCTGCTGCGCTCACACGCGGTGGGCGTGGGCGAGCCCCTGGCCGAGCCGGTGGTGCGGCTGATTCTGCTGATGAAGGCGGCCAGTCTGGCACGTGGCTACTCGGGCATTCGCGAACTGGTCATCGACCGGCTGTTTGCGTTCTACAACCTCGGCATCACGCCGGTCATTCCGTGCCAGGGTTCGGTCGGCGCATCGGGCGACTTGGCCCCGCTGGCCCATTTGTGCCTGCCGCTGATTGGCGAAGGTGAGGTGTTCTACGGCAACAAGCGCATGCCCGCCGCCAAGGCCCTGCAGATGGCCCACCTGGAGCCGATCAAGCTGTCGGCCAAGGAAGGTCTGGCGCTGATCAACGGCACGCAAGTGTCAACGGCACTGGCGATTGACGCGCTGTTCGCCACCGAGCGCCTGTTTGAAGCCGCGGTGATTTCCGGCGCCGTCACGCTGGACGCCGCCCGCGGCAGCGATGGCCCCTTTGACCCCCGCATCCACGCCGTGCGTGGCCAGCCCGGCCAGATCGCTTGCGCGGCTGCCTACCGGGCACTTGCGGTGGGCAGCGCCATCCGCAAGTCGCATCTGGAAGGCGACGACCGCGTGCAGGACCCGTATTGCCTGCGCTGCCAGCCCCAGGTCATGGGCGCCTGCCTGGACCAGATGCGCTATGCCGCCGATGTGCTGCTGCGGGAAGCCAATGCCGTCACCGACAACCCGCTGGTGTTTGCCGATACCGGCACGCTGCTCTCCGGCGGAAATTTCCACGCGGAACCTGTTGCATTGGCTGCCGACGCATTGGCCGTGGTGATTGCCGAGATCGGCGCCATCACCGAGCGGCGCATTGCGATGCTGGTGGACACCGTGGTGTCGCGTCTGCCTGCCTTCCTGACGCCGGAGCCGGGGCTGAACTCCGGCTTCATGATCGTGCACGTGACCGCCGCCGCGCTGGCCTCGGAGAACAAGTCACTGGCCCACCCGGCCAGTGTGGACAGCTTGCCCACCAGCGCCAACCAGGAGGACCATGTGAGCATGGCCACCTTTGCCGCGCGGCGCCTGCAGCAGATGCTGCGCAACACCGAGTACATCGTGGCCATCGAGTTGCTGGCGGCGGCCCAGGGCATAGAGTTCCTGCGCCCACTGAAGAGCTCGGGTGTACTCGAGGGCATCCTGCAATTGATCCGCTCGGTATCGCCCGCGATGATGGTGGACCGCAGCCTGGCGCCCGACATGGAGCTGGTACGCGCGCTGATCACGCAGGGTCGCATTGGCCTGGCAGGCGAGGCACAGATCCACGAGCTGAGCGCCCTTAGGCTGCAATAGGCGCACCGTCGCGGTGCATCTCGGCGTACTATCCGGTCTCACCCCAACCGGAGTCCTACCGTGAAGATGCTTGCGACGCTTGCGCCCGACGCGGCCCCCCGGGGCGCATGAGAAAGCTGGTGATTGGTGGCCTGTTGCTCAGCGCAGTGGGAGTCGCCCAGTGTGAGGAAGTCATACTTCTCAGCTACTACGAGCGGGCTCCCTACGCGGTGCGGCAGGCCAATGGGGACGTCACCGGCCTGACGGCCGACCCGGCCGCTGCCGCCTTTCAAAAGGCCGGTATTCCTTTTCAGTGGCAGGCCATCCCGGCCAGGCGCCAGCTGGTCAACATTGAACGCGCAAACACACTGGAGTGCGGCGTGGGGTGGTACAAAACTGCCGACCGTGCCAGTGTGGGCAAGTTCACTGAGCCTATCTACCGTGACAAGCCCACCGTCGCCGTGGCACGACTCAATTTCAATCCCCCGGAGAAATCCCTGGCGGCGATGGCTGCCAACCCCTCGGTGCGTATTTTGATGAAGAACGGACTCACCTATGGCCGCAATGTGCCAGGCATCATGGCGACCGCCAAGGCCCATGTACAGGTGGTTACCGGCGATCAAAGTGCGTTGGCCCGCATGGTGGCGGCAGATCGTGCGGACTTCGTGCTTTCCCCTTACGAAGAGGCCTCGACCCTGATCGCCAGCGTCGGGAAAGAAGTCCAGCGTTTGAAAATACTGCATTTTGACGATGTGGTCGCCGGAGATACCCGCCACCTGTGGTGCAGCAAACAGGTCAGCGATGTCACCATCGCCAGGCTCAATCAAGCCATCGCACACAACGTCAAGTCCGGGAAATTGACAGGCACACGGTAGTATTCGGCGTTACACCGAATCCACCTATTCATGCGCAAGACATCGTTAGCCCAGGGCAACACACCCGCCAGTGAATCCACCGACCGCAAACGGCTGCAGATGGCAGACATCGCCCGCTTGGGCGGCGTGTCGGTCGCCACCGTATCGCGGGCACTGAGCGGCAGCACGCTGGTCAACGCCGAGACCCGCGAACGCATCCAGCAGCTGGCGCAGTCGCTGAACTACTCCATCAACCTGGGCGCGCAAAACCTGCGCCTGCAAAAGAACCTGACCGTGGGGGTGGTGGTGCCCTATGACGCGCAGTCGCGCCAGCACATTTCGGACCCCTTCTTCCTGTCCATCATCGGCAGCATCGCCGATGCGCTGACCGACCACGGCTACGACATGCTGCTGTCGCGCGTGGACTCGGAGCGCCTGGACGCGGCCTCGCAGCTGTATGACTCGGGCAAGGTCATTGGCGTCATCATCATTGGCCAGTGGCGCCACCATGACCAGCTCAACCAGCTGGCCGCGCGCAATATGCCCCTGGTGGTGTGGGGCGGCGAGCTGCCCCAGCAGCTGTATTGCAGCGTGGGGGGCGACAACCGCAACGGCGGGGAACAGGCGACGGCCCATCTGCTGCGTGCGGGTCGCCAGCGCATTGCCTTTCTGGGGGATGCCGCGCTGCCCGAGGTCTGGTTGCGGCGCGAAGGCTACTTGCGCGCCCACGCGGCGGTAGGGCTCACACCATCCCCCGAACTGGAGATTGCAGTTCCGTTTGAGCCCGATGCGGCGCACCCCATTCTGGAGCGCCTGTGCGCCAGCGGCGTGGCGTTTGACGGCGTGGTGGCCTGCAGCGACCTGCTGGCCATCCACATGGTGCAGGCCCTGCGCGCACGCGGGCGTTCGGTGCCGGGCGATGTGGGCGTGGTCGGCTATGACGACATGCCGCTGGCGGCTTTTTGTGAACCCACCCTCACCACCGTCCACCAGCCAGTGCTGGAAGCGGGGGCCGAGCTGGTCGCAGCCCTGCTGCAACTGCTCAATGGCGTGCGCGCCCTGCCACGCACCCTGCCCGTTCACATCGTGGTGCGCGCCAGCGCACCTTGAGGTGCCTTCGCTGCCCGCGGCACAGTCGGCAGAAGGCAAACGATTGCAATAGCAGCGTTGATTCGCATCAAATTTTCCGACCGCTTAACGCTTTTTTATATATAAACTTCAAAATATTACGGGTTTACACCTAATTGCAATCGATTGCAATGAACTTAATATTCGTTTCAAGCGATTGGAACGGTCTCGGCCGGACGGGTCGCTTGCCCTCACCACATGCTTCATTCAAAACAAACGGGTCGCTGACGCCAACCGCTTCAGCCGTCAACAGGAGACTTTATGCACCATCACACCTTCCCCACGCGCCCCATTGCGGCGGCCGTTTCCCTTGCCTTGTTGACCATGGGCAGCGCCTGGGCCCAGTCCAACCCCGCTGAAGCCAGCAAGGACGGCATGAACTTCGACCAGATCGTGGTCACCGGCACGTCCACCGCAAAATCCAAGATGAAGCAAAGCGTGTCCGTCAGCACGCTGAGCGCCGAGCAGATGGAAAAGACCGGCGCCACCAGTGCGGCCGAACTGCTGCGCGCCATTCCTGGCGTGCGCTCGGAATCGTCCGGCGGTGAGGGCAATGCCAACATCACGGTGCGCGGCGTGCCCCTGTCGGCCGGTGGATCGCGCTACGTGCAACTGCAGGAAGACGGCTTGCCGCTGGTCCTGTTTGGCGACGTGTCGTTTGGCACGGCCGACCAGTTCCTGCGGGCCGACTTCAACGTGGACCGGCTGGAAGTGATCCGCGGCGGATCGGCCTCCACACTGGCCACCAACTCACCCGGCGGCATCGTCAACTTCATCAGCAAGACCGGCGCGGAAGCCGGTGGATCCGCCGCGCTGACGGCCGGTCTGCAACAGCGCCAGACCCGCCTGGATGTGGACTATGGCGGCAGCCTGGGACCGCGCACCACCTTCCACATCGGTGGCTTTCAGCGCACCGGTGAGGGCGCGCGTGCGGCTGGTTTCAACACCGAAAACGGTGGCCAGATCCGTGCCAACATCACCCAGCAACTGGACAACGGCTACATCCGCTTCAGCGTGAAGTCGCTGGAAGACCGCACACCCACGCTGCTGCCGGTGCCGGTCACGGTGTCCAACGGGCAAATCAACGCCATCAATGGCATCGATCCGCGCACTGCCTTCTTCATCACACCGTCCCTGCCAACCGACCGCTCGCTGAACCACGATGGCGGCTTCACGACCAGCAACACCCGCGACGGACTGCGCATCCAGAGCAACGCCTTTGGATTTGAGGGCCAGTTGAAGCTGGGCGACGGCTGGACGCTGGACGAGAAGTTCCGCCGCTCCAGTAACTCCGGCCGCTTCATCGGGCTGTTCCCGGCCGACAACGGCAACAATGGCAAGAACGCCTTCTTCACCGCCACGCTGTTCAACACTTCGCTGGACGATTTCGGCAACACCTTCAACGACATCAAGGTCTCCAAGGCCTTTGATGCCGGCGTGGGCAAGGTCACGGCGGTGGCCGGCGTGTTCACCGGTGTGCAGACCATTGCACAGACCTGGTTCTGGAACCAGTACAACATGGCCATGACCGGCACCAACGCACAGGTCGTCAATGCCGTGGGCGCACCCAGCTCGGCGCCGGTGACAAGCGGTTTTGACACATGGGGCGGATGCTGCGCCAGGACCTGGGACGTGCAGTACAACCAGACGGCACCGTACCTGGCCCTGACGGTGGACGCCGGTGCGCTGACCGTGGATGCCAGCGTGCGCAGCGACAACCAGAAGGCCAGCGGCTACACCCTGTCGTCCAACGCCACGACCAAGACCTGGGACCCGACCTCGCAGAAGAACGTCAACTACGACGTGTCGCACAACTCCTACTCGCTGGGCGCCAACTACACCATCAACCGCGACCTGTCGCTGTTTGCCCGCAGCAGCGATGGCGTGGCGTTCAGCGCCGACCGCCTGCTGTATGGCAATCCGCTGGACGGCTCGGTGCCGATTGCCCTGAACCAGATCCAGCAACAGGAAGCCGGTGTGAAGTGGCGCAGTGGCGGCTTCAGCCTGTTCTCGACGCTGTTCAGCGCCCGCACCACCGAGAGCAACTACGAGGCCACGACGCAGAAGTTCACCGCCAACAAGTACTCGTCCAGCGGTCTGGAACTGGAAGCCGTGTGGAACGTGGGTGACTTCCGCATTGCCGGCGGCACGACCTGGACCAACGCCAAGATCACCGACTCCAACGACGCCAGCACGGTCGGCAAGAAGCCGCGCCGCCAGGCCGACTTTGTGTACCAGCTGGCACCATCGGTGAGCTTTGACTCCCTGGAACTGGGCGCCGCATTGGTCG
This sequence comes from Rhodoferax sp., assembly GCA_030645355.1. Lineage (GTDB taxonomy): Bacteria > Pseudomonadota > Gammaproteobacteria > Burkholderiales > Burkholderiaceae_C > Allorhodoferax. Next base: position 31,382 of record JAUSNJ010000162.1, read on the forward strand.
GCACCGGTGACTCGTATGGTGACGATGCCAACACCATCACCATGGCCGGCTTCACCACGGTCAATGCCTTTGCCAACTACCGCATCAACGCCAAGACACAGCTGTCCTTGCGGGTGAACAACCTGTTCAACACGCTGGGCTATACCGAGATTGAAGGCGACGGCCATGCGGCCCGCGCCGTCAACGGTCGCTCGGCCAGCGTTCAGTTGAAGTATTCTTTCTAAGGTCGGCAACGAGGTCTCACAGTCACCGCATGATGAACGACAACGACAGTTCGAACCCGGCGCCAGCCACGCCATCGGGCCACAAGCCGGATGCCGTGCTGGTGCTGGGCGAGGCCCTGGTGGACCTGTTTGACAGCGGTCCGCAAGCCGGCGGTGCACCCTTCAATGTGGCCCGTTCGCTGGCGGCCTTGCAGGTACCGGTGACCTTCATCACCCGGCTGGGAGACAACGATCCGTGGGCCGAAGTGCTGTTGCAAAGTGCCCGCGACTTCGGCCTTGGCCTGCACGGTATTCAGAAAGATGCCTTGCACCCCACGGGCACGGTGCAGGTGGTGCAAAAGGGCGCGGCGCACAGCTTCCGCATTGCCGCCGACGTGGCCTGGGACTATATCGATGCAGCGCAGGCGCGGGTGGTCCTGGATGCCGCCCCGCCCCCAGCCTTTGTCTACTTTGGAACACTGGCCCAGCGCCATGCGGTGTCCCGAAAGACGATCCGGGAGGTCTTGTGCGCCACCAGCGCCGTGCGCTATCTGGATCTGAATTTGCGCGACGGCCCCGACAACCGGCGACTGGCCGAGGAGTCGCTGGAGCTGGCGGATTGGGTCAAGGTCAACGACGAAGAACTGGTGCAGTTACTGGCCTGGCAGGGTGGTGCCAGCATGCATTCGGAAAAATGGGGCTCGCCCGCGTTCCAACGCGGCGTTGCCAGCCTGGTGGAGCGGTTTCAACTGCAGCGCCTGATCGTGACACGTGGCCCCCACGGCTACGCCAGTTTTGACGCGGCGGGCCACTGCGAGGCCGAGGGTGCCGGGATAGACGTAGCCCAGGTGGTGGACACGGTTGGCGCGGGCGACGGCTTCAGCGCCATGCTGCTGGCAGCCCAACTGGCCGGTCGCGCACTGCCCTGGTCGCTGGAACTGGCCAACGAATATGCGGCCGCAATCTGCGGGCACCGTGGCCCGATGAGCCACAACCTGCAAAGCTACGCCGCATGGCGCAAGCGGCTGGGCGCCAGCACCACCTGCAACGCCATCTGACCTGACACCACAACACAAGAAGAACTTCTGATGTCCCTCGCAAAACCGCATTTGTCGATCTGGCAAATCATCAACATGAATGTCGGCTTCTTCGGCATCCAGTTCAGCTTTGGCCTGCAGCAAAGCAATATGAGCCCGATCTACAAATACCTGGGTGCCAACGAGGCCACCCTGCCCCTGCTGTGGCTGGCCGGGCCCATGACGGGCCTGCTGGTGCAGCCCATCATCGGCGCCATGAGCGACCGCACCGTGTCGCGCTGGGGCCGGCGCACACCCTATTTCATGATCGGCGCCATCCTGTGCAGCCTGGGCCTGCTGGCCATGCCCATGAGCCCCACGCTGTGGTTTGCGGCCGGTCTGCTGTGGATACTGGACGCGGCCAACAACGTGACCATGGAGCCGTACCGGGCCTACGTCAGTGACCGCCTGGACCGTGAGCAGCACTCGCTGGGCTTTCTGACCCAGAGTGCTTTCACCGGCCTGGCCCAAACCCTGGCCTACCTGATGCCGTCCATCCTGATTGGCCTGGGCATGAACCGAGACGCCGTGGGCGACAACCACATCCCGCAGGCCACCATGGCGGCCTTCGTGATGGGCGCCGTGTTCTCGCTGGTGACGGTGTGGTGGTCGGTGCGCAAGGTGCCCGAGCTGCCGTTGTCGGCCGAGACCATCCAGGAGATGCGCGCGCGCCCCACTGGCGGCTTGGCCACGCTGCGTGAGATCTGGTTGGCCGTCAAGGAAATGCCCAGCACCATGCGCAGACTGTGGTGGATGAAACTGTTCCAGTGGTACGGCATGATGTGCTACTGGATCTACATCGTGCCGTCTCTGGCCAAGACGCTGTTCCACACATCCGACGCCACGACCGCAGGTTTTCGCGAAGCGGGTTTGCTGAACGGGCAAATCGGTGGCTTCTACAACTTCATCGCATTTCTGTCGGCCTTTGCCATGGTGCCGTTCACCCGCCGCTTCGGCCCCAAGGTGGTCCATGCGGTGTGTCTAACGCTGGCGGCAGCGGGCATGTGGGTGTTGCCGGACATTACCAACAAATGGTTGTTGTTTGTGCCCATGGTCGGCATAGGCATGGCCTGGGCCAGCATCATGGGCAACCCCTATATCCTGCTGGCAGGCTGCATCCCGCCGGAGCGCGCCGGTGTCTACATGGGCATCTTCAATATGTTCATCGTGATCCCGATGCTGATCCAGATGGTCACCCTGCCGCTCTACTACGACGCGCTGCTGGGCGGCAAGCCCGACAACGTCATCCGCCTCGCCGGTGTGCTGCTGCTCTGTGCCGCGGCGGCCGTGCTGATGGTGGACACCAAGAACACAAACAGCGCTACCCGATAACACCAACAATGAAAAACCAGGTTCAACTCATCACGTACGTAGACCGGCTGGGCGGGGGCAACCTGCAGCAGCTGACCCAATTGCTGGACGGCCCCTTAAGAGATGTTTTTGGCGGCGTGCACTTGCTGCCTTTCTTTGATGCCATTGACGGTGCCGACGCCGGCTTTGACCCCAAGGACCACACCCGGGTCGATCCGCGCCTGGGCGATTGGGACGACATACGCGCCCTGACCGCCGTGGTGGATGTGATGGCCGACGCCATCGTCAACCACATGTCCAGCGAGTCGCCGCAGTTCAAAGACTACTGCGCCCATGGCGATGCGTCGCCATACGCAGGCCTGTTTCTGAGCATGGGCACGGTGTTTCCGCAGGGCGCCAGCGAACAGGATTTGCTGGCCATCTACCGCCCGCGCCCGGGCCTGCCCTTTGTGTCCACGGTGCTGGGCAATGGGCAGAAGAAGATGCTGTGGACCACGTTCACGCCGCAGCAAATCGACATCGATGTGCTGCACGCGCAGGGCCAGGCCTACCTGCGCTCCATCTTGCAGCGCTTTGCCGACAACGGCATCCGCATGATCCGCCTGGATGCCGCGGGCTACGCCATCAAGAAGGCGGGCACCAGCTGCTTCATGCTGCCCGAGACCTTTGACTTCATCGCCGCGTTTGCAGCGCAAGCCCAAGCCCTGGGCATGGAAGTGCTGGTCGAGATCCACTCCTACTTCCAGCGCCAGATTGAGATCGCCAAGCGCGTGGACTGGGTCTATGACTTTGCGCTGCCACCGCTGGTGCTGCACACCTTTTTCTTCGGCAACAGCCAGGCGCTGAAGGACTGGATTCGCATCCGCCCCGAAAACGCCCTCACCGTACTGGACACGCACGACGGCATTGGCATCATTGACATTGGCGCCGACCCGGCAGACCGTGCACAGCACCCCGGCCTGCTCGCTCCCGGGCAACTCGACCAGTTGGTTGAACGCATCCATGCCAACAGCCAGGGGCAAAGCCGGCAGGCTACTGGCGCCGCGGCCTCCAACCTCGACCTGTACCAGGTCAACTGCACCTTCTACGACGCACTGGGGCGCAACGACCGCGCCTACCTGCTGGCGCGCGCCATCCAGCTCTTCATGCCCGGCGTGCCGCAGATTTATTATGTCGGCCTGCTGGCCGGCGAAAACGACATGGACCTGCTGGCCCACAGCGGCGTGGGCCGCGACATCAACCGCCAGCGTTTCAGCCCTGCGGACATTGAAGTGGCATTGCAGAAGCCGGTGGTGCGGGATTTGCTGGCCCTGATCCGGTTGCGCAACACCAGCGACGCGTTCAACGGCCGCTTTGAACTGCTGGAGTCACCGGACACGACGCTGCACCTGCAGTGGGTTTGCGGCGCGTCAAAGGCGGAACTGTTCATAGACTTCAGTGACCTGAGCTACCAGATCACCTGCGATGACGGGGCCAGCGGCACCATCCACACCTTACACGCGTGAAGGCTTGGTAGCGGGGATCAGAAAAGGGCGATTCGGGGTGGTGCGGGTAGTTTCATGACCCGCGCTGTTGTGGCACTTCGGTGCCACTTTTTTGTTGACGACGGCATTCGCTGCTATGGCATGCGCTGCAACCCATATCCCATGGCATTTGGTTCACGCCAAACTATCAATATGATAGCAATAGGTGCTTATTCCACGAGGGCTATCGGCCGTTTTTTGCACACAACGACTTGGCACGGGGCGCCGCCAGTGCAAACCGCCCTGCCGCGCCACTGGCCCCACCCTCCCCACCCAGGCTGGTGGATCGGGTGTTCGGGCGCTAGCCCTCGTGGAATAAGTGCACACAGCTACATTTACGATAGCAATCTCCCAAGACCACTGCGCCAGCGTGGGGACCAGATTCAATTGCCCGGCAGTTTGACGATGACCTTGCGCACCCCGTTGGGTGGTGCCGGAAAGTCGGCCAGTGCCGCTTCGAACATCGCCGGGAACATCTTCTCCCCATCGAACCAACTCCGCTCGTTGGTGGCGGTGCTTTCATACACCACGGTGCCGGCGCGCAGGTCGCGAATCTCCAGCCGCACGCGTGACACATGCACCGTGCTATCCGGCCACAGTGGTCCGTAGAACACGCGGCCATGCCAACGGCGCGAGCGGCCAAACGGCGCGGCGGAGAAGCGCCCAAAGAAGGGGTCGGGGTAGACCAACACAGCGTCCGACGTGGCGGCGCTCACCTGCACGCTGAACTGCGGGCTGGCGTCATTGCGGGTAAAGCCTCGCTTCTCCAGCGCCGCCTGCGCCATCTGTTCGAACGCCAGCGTTTGCTTGGGGTCCTGGTACTGCGAGGGCAAGCGCTCAAAGGTGAACGGCCCGGCCTGGGTGCTGACGGGCGCGCTGGCAAAGCTCAGCACGTCACTTTCCAGCGTTGAAACCGAGGCACAGCCCGTCAAGAGGGCCGAGAGTGCCAGTATGGCCGTAACGAGGGGCCTGGAAAAGGGGTTGCGCGTACTCATTACCATTCTCCACAAGGTGTTCCTGACAATCATGGCCCCATTGGCCGCGCGATTCAAGTTAGCCTTGTAAATCCCCCAACGGCCTGCGGGTTCCCGCCATTATTTAATCCAAACTGGCCGCTAGCCCTCGTGAAATATACACAATGCGCTGCAACTTTAATAGCGCAACTTACCACCGGCACCGATCACGGCGATGTCGACGAAGCGGCTACCCGCGTTACTCCGGGAGAAGTCGACGCGGAAGCCGCCGAAGTCCAGGTCACCCATGCCGCGTAGCGCGCGCGCCAACGACGCTGCGCTGACCTCCCCTTCCTTGCTACGTCTGAGTGCTTCTCCAATGGTTCGTGCCGAGAGATAACCTTCCAACTGGAACGCGGTGTATTCACGCAACGCAGGGAAGGCACCCGTCATCGCGGCGCGAAAGTCACGTTGCAGGGGCAAGACCATGCCGTTGGGGTTGGGAAAAGTCTGTGCGATTCCCACGCCCCGCGCACCCTCAACACCCGCAAGCTTGACGACGAGTCCGGCGGGCACATACGACAGCACAAAGATGGGTTGCGAAACGCCAGCCTTGCGCAGCGCGGCCACGCCTTCCGCCATGAACCGGGGCGCACCGACCACCAGCACGCCTTGCGCGCCGAACTGTGCCGTCTGCTGCGCCGCCGCCGTAAGTTGCGCGGCTTGCGTTCCAGACTTCACGCCTTTCAATTCCATGCCCGCCAGACGCGCGGCCTCCTGCTCCGCGACCGCCACGCCGGAGCTTCCTATTGGAAGATCCTGGTACAGCACCGCCAGCTTTGTCATGCCCAGTGTTCTTGCGTGGTTGATGATTTTCTCAATCTGCTGCTTGTCGCCTGCGCGAATGTGGAAGAGCCGCGGATGGCCGGGCGTGCGCAAGGACTCCGCGCCGGGGATCGCATTCATCACGAGCATGTCGCCACGGTCAAGCAGCTTGTCCGCCTGCATCCGGGTGAGCGCGGCCGAGCCAATGGGTGAAAGCAAGGCCACGGGCTTGCGCTGCAAGGCCTTGTCGAACTCCTGAGCGAATGCGTCGGGGGAGTAGCGGTCGTCCGCCTCGAAGTATGTGATCTTGTGCCCCCGGATGCCACCGGCCTGGTTGGCCTGTTTGGCATAGGCCTGGATTCCCTGGCTGACTTCCGTCGCATCAGGCGCCGCAAGCACGGTGAAGGGGCCAATCTGCCCCAGGACGATATCCTGCGCCGCGGACATAAGCGGCACCGCCAGTGCCAACAACAGAACAGTGCGTGTGCGCAGGCCTGGCCACATTGCATTTGTCAAAATATGTTTCCACCTTCGAGGACGCGTTATGTGTTGATCAACGGTCCTGATTCGAAAGCCAAACAGGCGCGCCGTCTTCCACAAAGCGCGCAAACTTTCAGCGGCGGCTCACGGCCTAGGGTTTGTCCGGCCCTCGTCGGCTTCCCGGCGTCGCATCTGTCCCGGCGGCGTGTTGTACGCGCGCGTGAACGCCGTTGTCAGATGGCTTTGGCTGGAGAAGCCGGTTTCCGCAGCGACTTCCGCAATGGACTGGTCGCTGGCCAGCAACAGTTGGCGCGCCCGCGAGAGTCGGATCTTCAAAACGTAGTGATAGGGTGCGCAGCCCAGCGTGTTCCTGAAAAGGCGCACGAAATGCGCGGGGCTGAACCCAGCTATCTGCGCCAGTTGCGCAAGGGAAATGTCCCTTTCCAGATGTGCGGCAATCCATTCCTCCAGCCGCTGCACCAGGCCTGTACTGAGTTTGCCGCGCTCGGCCCAGACACTGCCGCGGGCAGTGGCCCGCTGCTGCAGCCGCACCGCCACGCCCAGGGAGAGGGATTGGGCATACAACGGCCCATTGGGTGAGCCGTTCGCGGCTTCGGCGGCCATGCTTCGAAGAACCGCAGCCAGGCCTTCGTCGCGAAACTCGACCTCAGTTTTTTGTGGTTGTTGGCGCAGGCACTCCTGTAAACCCGGATCGGACAGATGGGCAAGGTCCACCTCGACGATGATCCGTCGAACGTCCTGGCATTCCCAGCGGATGCGGTTCATGTGGGTGCCTTTGGTGAATAGGCCGATGGCGCCGGGCATCAGGTCACAGTGAAAGGACTTTCTTCCATAGGTGAACTCGGCCTGTGCGCAGCCGCTGTCCAACATTGCCAGCATGGTGCTCTCCACCTCGGCGTTGCCGACTTCGACATGGGGGCTTGCCTCCACCCATCCCAGTGCGAACCCCTGCCATTGCGCAGCCGCCTCGGCATGGAGCAAGCTGCGCTCCCCGTGTGGATTGATCTCTACTTGTCCGCGAGGAGTGTTGTCCATGGAAAGCGCTTTTCTGCAACGGGGCCTGGGGCATTGATTTTGGCACCGGCACTGCCCCCGCGGCATACCGTTTCGCGATAGCTGTTAGGCGGGTGGTGATCTCCGTATTTACCCTGGATGCGGCGCGTTCCTTGCAAATCCGATTGGAATTTGCAAGACGCATGAGGCTGTCCGCGGTGCAATCCACCCCTATTTCACAGGAGACAGTTTTGAAAACAAGTCAGAGTCCATTCATGGCGCGGGCCGTGATCATTGGTCTTGCATCCGCTGCGCTGGGGGCATGCGGTGGTGGGAGTGTTGTAGACGGTATCGCGTCGCTTCCAGCCGCCAGCGACAACATCGCCATCAATCCCACCGGTGCTTGCACCATGCAGGGCATTGGGGCGACGTTGCTCACGGTGGATGCACCGGTCAGCATCCTGGGAGTGAGCACGGGCACCACGGGTTCAGCCGCATCGGACAAGCCGTATTGCCTGGTCAAGGTGAAAGTCGATCCGCAGGTCAACATTTGGGTTTCGCTGCCTGCCGGCGCCTGGAATGGCAGGTTTCGCGCCGAGGGAAACGGTGTCTACGCGGGCTCGTTACAACTGGCCCCGGCCGTCGATTCCATTCGGCAGGGGTTTGCGGGCGCGACAACCGACACCGGCCACGCGGGCTTCTTTCTCTCCGGCGCCTTCGGCATGGAGTCGCCCGGCAAGGCGAACACGCAATTGCAGACGGACTTTGCCCACCGGTCGGAACACCTGATGGCCGTCATCGGCAAGCAACTGGTGAAGGCTTTCTATAGCGCAGACCCCGTGCGCTCGTATTGGTACGGCTGCTCCACTGGCGGGCGCCAGGGCCTGATGATGGCCCAGCGCTACCCTGCCGACTACGACGCCATTCTCGCGGGCGCACCGGCGATTCAATGGGACCGGTTCCAGGCCTACCAGATCTGGCCGCAAGTGGTGATGCAGGCGGATGCCGGTGGCCCGCTCTCCGCGGCCAAGCGTGAGCTGGCCACCAGCCGCGCGGTAGCGGCCTGCGACGCCGCGGATGGCGTGACCGATGGTGTAATCGGAGACCCGCGCCTGTGCACCTACGACCCAACCCAGGACGTGCAGATCACGCGGGCGGGCTGCGCGTCCACCGATGGAACCTGCCTTGCTCCAGGCGAAGCCAGTGCATTGCAAAAGATCTGGGGCGGCGCGCGCAACACGGCGGGGCAACTCTTGTGGCCCGGCGTGGAGCGCGGTGCGGACCTGGCTGCGTTGGCCGGGACGCCGCCGTTTCCCATACCGATCGAGCAGGCCCGGTACTGGGTGTACTTTGACCCCAACTGGGATTGGACAACGCTCAATCTCACCAACTACGAGACCTTCTTCAACAAGAATGCCGAGATGGTGGGGCCGATCATGGCAACCGACAACCCCGACATTTCCGCCTTCAAAAAGCGTGGTGGCAAGGTCATCATCTACCACGGCTGGGCTGACAACCTCATCATGCCGCAGGGCACCGTGCGCTACTACGACCGCGTGAAACAGACCGTCAGCGCGTCTGACGACTTCTCGCGGCTCTACATGGTGCCAGGCATGGGCCACTGTGGCGGCGGAGCGGGCGTCAACGAGTTTGGCCAAGGATCCAGCGGCGCAGTTCCCGCCGAGCCGAAGCGTGACATCTTCCGTGCGCTCATGGCCTGGTCAGAGAAGGGGCAGGCTCCGGCCGATATCACGGCGTCACGGTTCGTGAACGGCGCCCTGACGCGCACCCGGCCGTTGTGCCCGTATCCACAGGTGGCCAAGTACAAGGGTGCCGGGAGCACGGATGACGCCGCGAACTTTGTCTGCGCCGCGCCCTGAAGCACCAACGGGCGAATAGCTTGCCCGAAGTCAGGCCTTGGGCGCCACCACATCCAACGGAAACTGCGTGCACCCCAGGCGCGCCGAGATGTCGCGGCTGGCCTCGGTCAGCATGGCCACCACCTCGCCCTGGCGGGCCGGGTCGTAGCGAAAGGTCGGGAATGAAATGCTCATGCCGGCAATGGGGCGGTTCAACCGGTCAAAGATGGGCACGCCCAGGCAGCGGATGTGGTCATCAAACTCTTCGCGGTCTTCACCAAAGCCTTGCGCCTTGACGCGCTCCAGCTCCTCTGCAAAAGCCGCTGGCTCCACGATCGTCTTGTCGCGGTACTTGGTGAACTCGGCGCCCTTGAGGATCATGGCGCGGCGCTCCGGGTGTTCCCAGGCCATCAGCACCTTGCCAATGGCCGTGCAGTGCAACGGCGCGCGCCGGCCCACCTTGGAGTACATGCCCAGCATGTGGCGCGAGTCCACCTTGTGCACATAGATGATTTCGCTGTCGATCAACGTACCGAGGTGCACGGTTTCGCCAGTCTTGTCGGCCAGCATCTGCATGTGGTGTTTGGCCAGATCGACCAGCTCCGGGTATTGCAGGGCCTTGGTGCCCAGCTCGAACACCTTCATCGTCAGGCCATAGCGTTCACTGTCGGCCTCCTGGCGCACATAACCCAGCGTCATCATGGTTTGCAGGAAACGGTAGACCGTCGCCTTGGGCATGGCCAGACGCACGGACAGATCCGAAATACCGGTTTCGCTGCGGTCCGCCAGCGCTTGCAACAAGCCAAAGGTCTTGAGGACGGCCGCCACCGACTCCGGTTGCTTGGAGTCTAAGGAATCATCATCCATTTGTTTTGTTTTCTCTGAAAATATGTTTCAAATTATATTGTGAAGCCTCTTCTTTGGGGGGAATGACTACTTCAACAGCAATTGTGGCAGCCACATCGAAAACGCAGGCACATAGGTGACCAGCATCAGCGCGACGATCAGTCCACCGTAAAACGGCCAGATGGTCTTCATGACCTCCCCCACCGAGATACCGCCAATCGTGCAGCCGACAAACTGTGTCGTGCCCACGGGTGGTGTGTTCAAGCCCAATGCGCAGTTGATCAGGATGACGATGCCGAACTGCTCGGTGCTCATTCCCATCTGCTGGCAAATCGGCAAAAAGATGGGGGTGCAGATCAGGATGGTGGCCGCCATGTCCAGAAACGTACCCAGCACAAACAGGATGATGTTGACCCACAGGAAGATGACCCAGGGTTTGGTGCTGACGCTGCCCAGCAACTGGCCGGTCAGCTCCGCCACGCCGTACAGGCCGATCAGGTAGCCAAACATCGAGCTGATACCAATGAGCAGCAGCACCGAGCCGGTGGCCTTGACTGCCTTGGCAGCGGCCTTCAGAAACTGCTCGCGGGTGAGGCGTTTGTACACCAGCGTTGCCAGAAACAGTGCCCAGACCACGGCCACCGACGCGGACTCGGTGGCGGTAAACGCACCCGACAGAATGCCCGCAATGATGATGACTACCACCAGCAGGCCCGGCAGGGACTGCAGGAAGGATCGCCACACAATCGCCCAGCCGGGAAACGTACCAGCCGGGTAGCCGCGCTTGACCGCCACCGCGTAGGCCGCGACCAGGTTGCAGATAGTGAGCAGAATGGCGGGCACAATGCCTGCCAGAATCAGCGCCGCAATGCTGACCTTGCCGCTGGCCGCCAGCGTAAAGATGATCAGGTTGTGGCTGGTGGGCATCAGCGCCCCGACCAGCGACGCATGGGTGGTGACGTTGACCGCATAGTCGGCGTCATACCCCGCCTTCTTCATCTGCGGAATCAGCACGGCCCCCATCGCCGACACGTCGGCAACCGGTGAGCCGGACACGCCACCAAACAGCGTGCAGGCCAGCACATTGCTCATGCCCAGGCCGCCACGCACATGGCCCGCCAGTGACTTGGCGAAATCCACAATGCGGTCGGCAATGCCGCCATACATCATGATTTCCCCGGCAAAGATGAAGAACGGGATGGCCAGGAACGAAAACGGGCTCATGCCGGAAATCATTTGCTGGAAACCCACGGCTAGCGGCATGCCCTCGAAGAGCAGGGTCGCCAGCGAGGAAAGGCCGATGGAAAACGCCACCGGCACGCCCAGCAGCAACAGCAGCGTGAAGCTCACGCACAGAATGGTCAGTGCCATGCGGGCTCCACATCGGTATGGCGCAACAGCGCGATGATGTGCTCCAGGGAGAACACGGCGATCAACACGCCCGCACCCGCCGGTGGCAGGTATTTCATGGCCTCTGACACGCCCAGCGTGGGGATCTTGTAGTCCCATACGCTGACCGCCAGCACGCCGCAGTTGTAGGCCATGACCAGTCCAAAGACAAGCACCAGTGCCTGGATCAGCAGCTCCAGTTTCAGTCGAATCGCATCCGGCGCCAGCACCAGCAGGGACTCCAGGCCGATGTGCCCGGCGTCGCGCACGCCCACGGCCATGCCCAGCATGGTCACATAGAGCACCAACAGCACGGCGCCGCTCTCGGCCCAGGTGGGCGTGTCGTTGAACACATAGCGGCCTATGACCTGGTAGAGCACGGCCAGCACCAGAAGCACCAGACCGCCAACGCCCAGTTGCAGACACAGCCGCGCCAGCGCGGCGCAAAAACGGGTGTACATCGGCGTGTGTCTTACTTGACGGCGTTGATGCGCTTGACCATGTCCTGCAGCTTGGGGTCTTTCAGGAACTTGTCATACACCGGCTTCATGGCGGCCTGGAAGCTGGCTTTGTCGACTTCCACAATCTGTACGCCCGCGGCCTTGACGATGGCCAGCGACTTTTCTTCACGCTCATCCCACAGTTTGCGCATATAGGAAACTGACTCTTTGGCAGCCGCGCGAATCTGCTTTTGCTCGTCGGGTGACAGGGTGTCCCATATCTTCTTGGAGAACAGCAAAATCTCGGGCGCCAGCGAGTGCTCGGTCTTGTTGTAGAAGCGGGCCACCTCGAAGTGACGGGAGCTCTCATAACTGGGGTAGTTGTTCTCCGCCGCATCCACCAGCCCGGTCTTCAGCGCGGTGTAGACCTCGCCAAAGGGCATGGGCGTGGCGTTGGCGCCCATGGCTTCCAGCAACGAGACCCACAGGTCGCTTTGCTGCACACGCACCTTCAGGCCCTTGGCGTCGGCCAGCGTCTTGACCGGCTTCTTGACGGTGTACATGGAGCGTGCACCGGAGTCATAGAACGCCAGGCCGATGAAGCCCTGGGCCTCGCAGTCCTTCAGGATCTCGTCGCCGATAGCGCCGTCCAGCACCTTACGCATGTGCTCGGTGGATCGGAACAAAAAGGGCATGGTGGGGACCATGGTGGCCGCGCAGATGTTGTTCATGGGCGCTACATTCACGCGCGTCATGGCGATGGCGCCCAGCTTGGTCTGCTCAATGGTGTCTTTCTCAATGCCCAGCGCCGACTTGGAAAACACTTTGATGCTGTGCTTGCCGTTGGTGGCCTTGCTCAGTTCCTCCCCCATGTGGCGAACCGCCAGCACGGTGGGATAGTCGTCCGGGTGAATGTCGGCCGAACGGAACTCCGTGGCCCAGGCGCTGGCGACGGCCAGCAGGGATGCGGCTGCGATCAGTGGCTTGATAAGGTTTGTGCGGTAGGTCATGCAAGTGTCTCCTCTTGTGGTGGTGAAAAACTAGGGTGGTGGTAGCAACTAGGGCAAGGCGCGGTAGGTCAGATTGGAGAAGCGCACAGCCCCCCTGCCTGCGGCATACAGCGCGGGGCGCAAACTCATGAAGCCGTAGGCGACGTTGTGGTGGTAGCCACTGACGTCCATTTGCGTGCCGTACTTCAACCACGTGGCTCCGTTGTCGGTGGAGGTGTGGATGGTCAGGATGTGGCGGTTGTTGGTCACGCGCATCCGCAGCGTGTTGTGCATGCCCGGAGGCTTGGGGCTGTTGCGTTGGTCCATGCCGTAGCGGTGCAAAACGAAGTTCTTGGCATTGACACCCAGGCCCGCGTACAGCTTGTCGTTGTAGAACAGCAAAACCCCGGCCTGGGCCTGGTCATCGACATCCATATCGACCTCCAACTGGTAGGCCTGATCACCCGCCAGGAAAGTGATGGGCGAGGTGTTGGCAGGTGAACTGCCTTTGGCCTTGAGTTCCAGCGTCCGGCCCAGGTAGCGCACGCGGTCCATCTCATGGGCCTCGCCTTTGAAGAAACTCCACTGCACGCCAAACTTGTTGGTGGAGAAGTCGTCCGACAAGCGCAGTCCATGGGGCAACACGCTACCGCCCTGCGGCTTGGGCAATGGCGCACCGTCGTCCACATCCTTGGCCCTGAACCATCCATCGGGCGTCCACTCCACTGCGGCCAGCAATGTCTGGCGGCCCAGGGTGTGGAAGCCGTTCTCATAGCCGTGGTACACCATGTACCAGTCTTTGCCGTTCGGCCCCTCCACCAGCGTGGCATGGCCTTTGGACCACCACCTTTCAGCCGCAGTGCGGGTTCGAACAATCGGGTTGTAGGGGGAGTTTTCCCAAGGCCCATGGATGGATTTGGACCGCGCGGACACCACCATGTGCCCGGTGGGCGGGCCAGCGGTTCCACCCAGGGCCAGGGTCATGTAAAAGTACTCACCCCGGCGCATCATCTTGGGCCCCTCCTGGGAGTAGCTCTCCACGTCCCACTCATCGGGGTACTTCCAGCCGTCGTAGACATGGGTCATGGGACCGGTGATGCGCAGCCCGTCATCGGACAGGGGCACGCGGTCGCCATGCGACAGAAACAGATAGCGCTTGCCGTCTTCCCCCACGATGTGCCCGGGGTCTATGCGTGCATTGTTCAGGGCAACCGGGGCCGACCACGGGCCACGGATGTCTGTTGCGTGCACCACATAGATGTTGTCGTTGCCCGGTTGCTTGACCGGGATATAGACGTAGTAGAGGTCACCGTGCTTGGTCAACTCGGGGGCCCAGACGCTACCGAGGTATTGCGTCAATGCCGGGCCCATGGGCGTCCAGTTGACCAGATCGCGCGAATGCCAGATCGTGACACCTGGATTGGCCTCGAACGACGAGAACGTCATGTAGTAGTCGTCCCCATCTCTGAGGATGCTGGGGTCCGGATGGTCGCCCGCCAGGATGGGGTTCAGGTAGCGCCCATCACCCAGATCGGCCTTGCGCTGCCCTTCAATCCCTTGTGCCCAGGTTTGGCAGGGGCGCAGGTAGGCGTTTCCTGGAGACGCCTGACAATCTGCAGCCGCGGGTGGCGCCGCTGCTGCCAATCCTGGCAGTACCAGCAACGCCAGCACCCACAAGAATCGATAGCGCGCGATGTTCTGCATAGCCTAGTGCGACCGGGCGGCCACGAGAGAAGCCCACCCAGCTTTGGGACTCATATCGTTCAGGTTCCACTCCGCTTCACGGAACGGACGATGGGTGGGCGGATACCGGGGGTAGCCCATGGCGTTGTCAACTTCAGAGTCAATGATCTGGCCACGGCCTTCCGCGACATCGGACAACAGTTTGAAGTCGATGGGGTCACGCGCCCACGGCCTTGCACCGGCCGCCAGCGGCAGCGCGCGCTCCAGGTCCTGCGCCGGGAATACCTTGATGTCCGGGGGCAGGTAGGGTTTCTCCACCGTCAGGATACGTGCCTGACTGGCGGTGTAGACACCGATATGCGCCACGGCCTGGCCCACATCATTGACGGCGATGTTGTCCCGCAGATAAAGCTCGACATCCCCATGGCCGCCCAGCGCAAACAGCGGCGTATTGGCCTTGGTGTCCGGACCGTGGCGGTAGACGTTGCCGACAAGGGTCACCTTGCCGCTCACATAGTCATGTCCGCTCCACTCATGGGCCACCAGGTTGTAGTGCACGGCCTTGAGCCCGGGGTTGAAGATGAGGTTGTTGACCATCGCAGCTTGCGCACCGCCTTTGAACAGCGCGTTGCGCTCCCGATTGGAGGCGTACACGTTGCCAAACAGCAGGATCTCGGTGGCGTTGTCATGCACCAGCGTGCCCTTGGAGTGCTCTCCCTTCTCATGAACGGAGTGGGCCAGCCCTTCGTAGATCAGGTTGTAGCTGTAGGTGATGGCGTGCGAGGTATTGCGCCGCCAGTCATCGGGGCCCGCTCCGTCAAAGCGGGGGCCACCAACGGACAGGTTTTCGTCCGTTGCCCACGACAGCGAGCAGTGGTCCACGATGACATGGTGTGCTGCACCAACGGTCGCGATACCGTCCTGGTCGTGGCCACTGCGTTTGGCCCGGCCAAACTCACCCGGGCGAAACATCATGTGCTGGATGATCACATCATGGGTGGCGATATTCGTCTGCGCCTTGATCACGGTAATGCCAGGATGTGGCGCCGTCTGGCCCGCAATCGTCAGGTTAGGATGCTTGATGGTGATGTTGTTGCCACCCATGTCGATGACGCCACCCACCTCGAACACGACGATGCGTGGCCCCTGCGCCTCAACGGCCTCACGGTACGAGCCCGGACCGGACGCATTGAGGTTGCTAACGCGCACAATGCGACCACCGCGACCACCACTGGTGCCGCTGGCCCAGCCCTGTACATCGTAGGTAAACGGATTCATCTGGGCATGGGCAGCGGCACCCGCCAGCGCCAGCCCCAGCAGCCACGCGATGGCTTTCATGTCGACAGCCCCACGCTACGCAGCGCCAGGCGCATCCCGGCGGCGGAAATTCTGGCGCGCTGTGCGTTCACGGTCTCGTGCAGGCCGGGGATGGCGTCCATGGCGCGCTCCATCTGCGCGCCGGGCTCTGCAACGCCCTGTAGGGCAGCCGCCAGTGTTAGCACCAGGCGCGGCGGCAAGCATCCCAGGGTTTGGTGGAAGCGGCTAATCTGAGGCAGCAAGCGCACGATGCATTTGCTCTCCATGTTCAGCGCAATGGCGGTCAGCTGGTGCTGGATGTGCGGATTGCCAAAGCGCCGCAAGACATCGTCTGCATAGGCCCTTGACTCAGCTTCCGGAAACGGCAGCGCCGGAATGATTTCTTCCCACAGCGTGGCGCGCAGGAAAGGGCCAAGGTCAGTGTCGGAAACCGCATCCCTCACGGTGTGAATACCCGCCAGCAAGCCGACTGCGGCCAGCAATGTGTGCGCGCCGTTGAGAATGGCGACCTTGCGCAGGCGGATAGGTGCCAGGTCTGCTACCCATTCCGCGTTAAGGCCCGCACGCTGCAAGGGCAACTCCAGCGCCACCGATGGCGGCGCTTCAATCGCCCAATAGTGGTAGCGCTCCCCCGTAACCAGAAAGTCGTCCCGGTAGCCCAACTCCGTCTGCACGAATTCGATTTCATCGGTGGGGTAACCCGTGACGATGCGGTCCACCAACGTGGAGCAGAAGTGGCAGGATTGGTCCAGCCAGGTTTGAAACGCCGGCTCCAGCTGCCACAGCACAACGTAGTGCAAAACGGCGGCGTGCAGGGCCGGGCCATTGGCCTCGATCAGCTCGCAGGGCAGCAGTACGACGCCTTTGTCAGCATCCCCACCAAAGCACACAAACCGCTCAAACAGCCACCGCGTGAGCTTGGCGGGAAAGGCTGCGGGTGGGCAATCGGTGTAGTGGTCCTGGGTGTTGACCGCTATGCCAGCCTCGGTGGTGTTGGAGACCACAAAGCGAACATCCGGGTTGTGGGCCAGTGCCAGATAGTCCGCAAAGTGGATGGACAGGTCGAGTTCACGTTGCACGCAGGTAATCTGGCGCGCATCCGTTTGCAATGTGCCGTTGGCGTCCAGCCCCCGCAGTACCGTGGTGTAACAACCAACCTGGGTATCCAGCAGGGGCGCCGTCGAGCGGGACGTGGGCCGAACGATAACGACGCCAAAGTCCAGGCCGCAACGTTCATTGAGTACATCCAGCTGCCAATCCACAAACCCGCGCAGAAAATTGCCCTGCCCGAACTGCAACACACGGATGGGCAACGTGAACGCTGTTGCGCGCCGCAATCGTGGCAATTCTGAAGTCAGGTTCATAGCGAAATATCGCGCCGCCAGAAGATGAAATCGTGCTGGCCCAACCGGTCGGCCTGGGTCTGAGTGTGCCCGGAGGCGGTTGACACAATCTGCGCCAGCAGCACATCGGCCAGGGCTTCAGGGTCGGCGCCCTGCAGGATGCTGCCGCAGTCAAAGTCGATCAGTTCGGACAGGCGCGTGGCGACATCGGTGTTGCTGGAAATCTTGACGACAGGTGCAATGGGGTTGCCGGTGGGGGTGCCCAGACCGGTGGTGAACAGCACGACGTTGGCGCCCGCTGCAACCAGCGCCGTCACCGACTCCACGTCGTTGCCAGGCGCGCACAGCAGCGACAGCCCCGGTTGCTGGGCCACCTCGCCATAGTCCAGCACGGCAACAACGGGCGAGCTGCCACCCTTGCGCGCGGCCCCGGCGGACTTCATGGCATCGGTGATCAACCCGTCTCGGATATTGCCCGGGCTGGGGTTGTCGGCAAACGTGGTGCCGGCCGCCTGGGCGCGGGTTTCGAAATCGTGCATCAGGTCGACAAAGCGCTGCCGGTCGGATGCGTGCACGCAGCGCGCCATCAGGCTGGACTCGACGCCACAGAGTTCGGGAAACTCCGACAGGATGGATGCGCCGCCCAGCGCCACCAGGCGGTCCGACACCAGGCCCAGAACCGGGTTGGCGGTGATGCCGGAAAAACCGTCGGAACCGCCGCACTTGACGCCAATGCGCAGGTGCGACAGTGGAACTGGCTGGCGGCGGACTGCATTGGCCACTGCCAGTTCCTTCAGCGTGTCCTGCACCACGGCCTTCATCATGGCCGACTCACCGCCCTCCCACTTCTGCTGTTCATAGACCAGGCAGGGCTTGTCGAATTTGGGGTTCTTCTCGGCCAGTGCCGCCTTGAACATGTCGACCTGCGCGTTCTGGCAACCCAGGCTGAATACGGTGACGCCAGCCACGTTGGGATGGTCGGCATAGGCCGCCAGAATGCGGCACAGCGAGCGGGCATCGGCGCGCGTGCCACCACAACCCCCCTGGTGGGTAATGATGCGGACTCCGTCCACGTTGGGAAACGGCCGCGTCGCCGTAGCAGTGGAAGCTGTAACACCCAACAGCGAACGGGTGAAATCCGCCAGATCATCCTGGCCATAGCCCAGTGGCCGCACCAGCGCGTCGCGCAGTTGTTCGACATTGCGGTTTTCACAAAACACCAATGGAAAGATGAGCCAGTGGTTGGCCGTGCCAACCCGTCCATCGGCGCGGACCACGCCCTGGAAGGTCGCCTGCTGCCAGCGTGCAACATCTGGCGCGCTCCAGACCGGTGCCGGAGAATCCGCATGGAGCACCGGTGCGGGTGCATAGTGCTCCAGGTTGTCAATCGTGACGGCACAGCCCGAACCAATGGGCTTGGTGGCTTTGCCAACCGGTGTGCCGTACAGGCACAGGATGTCACCTGGCGCGCAGTCCCGCCGCGCGACCTTGTGCTTGCGCTGCACTGGCGTACGGATGCGCAGCGGCTGTTGGGCCCATTCCACGGTATCGCCCGGGTGCAAGTCGACCAGCGCCACCAGCATGTCGTCGTCGGGATGGATGCACAGCACTCTGCCACGGGTGTCGGTCATAGCGCGAAGTACCGTTTGGCGTTGTCATAGCAGACCCCGCGCACAAGGGTTTCCAATGCTTCACGGTCATGGGGATACTCGCCGTCCGTCACCCAGCGTCCCAGTTGGCGGCACAGCAGGCGGCGGAAATAGTCATGCCGCGGATAGGACGCGAAGCTGCGCGAGTCGGTCACCATACCGACAAAGGTACCCAGCACGCCGTGGCTGGCCAGCGCCCGCAGTTGGCGCAGGTTGCCGTCCTTGTGGTCATTGAACCACCAGGCCGGACCCATTTGCACCTTGCCGGCAACGCTGCCGTCCTGAAAGCAGCCGATCAATGCGGCCAGCATTTCATTCATGGCCGGGTTCAGACAAAACAGCATGGTCTTGGGCAACAGGCCGTCGGCGTCAAGCGCATCCAGCAAACCCGCGATACCGCGGCTATGGCCTGCGTCGGAAATGGCGTCATAACCCGTATCGGGGCCTAGCATCTGCATGCCGCGCTGGCTGTTGTTGCGCTGTGCACCGATGTGCAGACACATGGCCCACCCGTGGCGCGCGTAGATGGCACCGAGGTCCTGCAACAGTCCGCGCTGGAAAGCGGCCTGCTCGGCTTCGCTGAGCGTGGCACCCGACAGGCGCTTGGACAGCAGCGCCTCACACGCGTCGACAGACGCGGCATCACAGCTGATGGGCAAGTCGATGGCGTGGTCCGAGATGCGGGCCCCGCGCTGGTGAAAATACGCGACGCGCTCGCCCAGTGCGGCCACCAGGTCGGCATAGCGGGCGATACGCGAACCCGTCACGGTACCCAGGGTTTGCAGGTAGTCTGTAAAGCCTGTGCGGTTGATGCGCATCGCGGCATCGGGGCGAAACGCTGGCAGTACCCGGGTCGACAGTTCTGAACGGGCAATCACTTCGTGCTGCGCCAGGTCGTCCACCGGATCATCCGTCGTGCACGCCACTTCTACCTTGGCCTGCTCCAGCAGCGTCCAGCAGGTCATGGTTGTCAGGCGCGCATTGGCCTGTTCCCAGATGCGGGGCGCGTTGGTCGCGTTGATGGTCAGCGTGATGCCAAACAGGCGCTGCAGTTCCAGATGGCACCAGTGGTAAATCGGATTGCCAGCGGCCAGCGGCAACACGCGACAAAAGGCCAGGTACTTGGCCTCGTCGCTCTGGGTTCCGGTGATGAAGTCTTCAGACACGCCGGCGCTGCGCATCAGCCGCCACTTGTAATGGTCCCCCGCCAGCCACAACTCCGCGATGTTGCGGAACTGCTTTTTGGCCGCGATTTCACCCTGCTGCAAATGCGAGTGGTAGTCGATGATGGGCAGTTCCGCAGCAACCTCCCGGTAAAGATGTTGTGCGACTTCCGTGTCGAGCAGGAAGTTGTGGTCCATAAAGCTTTGCATCGTCAGTCTGCCTTTCCACGTCCGGCACCGGCCCCTGCCCGAACCCGGGCGGGCACATCCGCCACGCTATCCATCGCAAGAAAGAGGCTGGGCTTCCACCCCACATCGCCCACCCAGTTCACTGCGGGTTGGGCCACACGCAACTCCGCCAGAAGGTCTGCCGCCAAACCATTGTGGGTGGACCCGTTGTCGACGAAGCGATGGCCCTTGAGGCCACGCAGCAGTTGGCTGGTGGGCACGGCCGGTGGCGTGAGCCAGGCGTTGCGCTCGCTGTAGATCCTTGACTGGTGGCCAATTCCCAATGAGTAGCCATAAGGGTAGGGACCTTCCGTTCCACCCTCGAACAGATTGTTGTACACATGCACTTCTCCATAGCGCACGCGGGGGGTGCGCTCGCGGGTGTGCTCGTACCAGTTGTGGTGGAACGTGACCTTCAGCTTGCCGTCGTCGAGCGCCTGACTGTCACTGCTTCCCACTAGGGTCGTCTTGTCGTGGTGGTGAAAGTGGTTCCACGAAACCGTCACCCAGTTGGACTGTTGCGTAATGTCCAGCAAACCGTCGTGGCGCTGGACCTGACGACCCAACAGTACGGGTTCGGCCTCATCTGGCCGCGACCCATCGTCAAACGTGCAGTGGTCTATCCAGACATGGGTGGCAGCCCGTAGCGTGATGTTGTCGTACTCCGAATTCCATTCGCCGTTGGCGTTGTCCTTGGGGTCCCAGGCCGGGAAGTAGTCATACGCATCCGAAAAGTGGATATTGCGGATGATGACGTTGTCCACGGAATCCAGGAACAGGGTGCCATGGACGATGGCGGCGTCTGCTCCCATACCCACCAGCGTGGTGCGCGACGGCACCTTGACAACCACCTGCGCGGCCTGCCTGCGCACCGAACGCTTCCTGGCCTCTTCCTGCGGCCCGCTGGGCGGCGCCTTGCCCCAGACGGCGGGATCATAGGCCGCCAGAAAGGCCTGGGGGTCGAATGCCGGATCGCGGTAGTCTGCGAAGCCCAACGCCCGCCCATTGGCATCCGTGCTCAGGTCGATACGGCCCACGACGCGAACCACCCGAGGGTAGGCACCGGGTGTCAGCGCTGCCACCATCTCTGCGCGATTGCGCACCGTGTAGGTGTGCTCCAGCCCGGCATCGGAACCGCCCAGCGTGCCCCCCTTCGCCGCCGCCCAGCCGTCGTTTGGCGCCAAGGTTTCGCGGCTCCAGTCCGGGCTCTGGCCCGCAACGTCCCCCGCTCCAACTTGGTGGTTGTTCCACTCCCACAAGCGGTTCGCCTGATCACCGGATGCACTGAAAGGCCGTCGCGCAGTGGACGCTGCCCAGGGACCCAAGTGGGCTCCCAGCACGCTGTCACGCACCACGGCCTGGCCATTGGGCGACGTGCTCTTCTGCCAGGCCCCCTTTGCAATGCCCTGGTCCCATGCCCGGCCCAAGGCAATGGAGCCAACGCCCACACCGGCTTCACTGATGAAGCGGCTGTTGTGGACCAGGATTCCCCGCGGGGTCTGAGAAGCCGTGCTGGGTGCCAGTACGTAGCCGCCCTCCCCCGGCGTCCTGCGGCCTGCGCGGCTGAGAATGGTGCTGTCGTCGATCACCAGCGTGCCGGCTCCGAAAATGAAGTCCACATCTCCGCTCACCAGGGTCTGGTGCACGTAAACCCGATCACCGGCTTTGCCCGGTGCGGCACGCACATACAGCGTGTCCTGGTGCCCCAGGAGGTGGACGCCTTCGAGTTGAATTTTGTCGCCCTGGGTCATCAGCGCCACCGCCTGCGCGCCACCGGCCTCGGCGGCGTCTGTCGGATAGCCGACTCCCGCACGCACGCCGTTCATGGCATCGTTTTCAATCGTCAGGTTGGATACCTGCACGTCATTGCTGAAAATCGCCAACGTTGCACTGCTGAAGGTGCCATAGGCTGGCGCGTTCGCCGCTGGCATGCAAGGATTACCGACATCTACACCGGGGCGTTTGCGCTCGCCGGCGTAGCGCGACGCGACCACTCGCGCATCAGCCGGCTTGCTGCCCAGGCCCACCAGGGCCACCGGCGCCTTAGTCTGCAAACACACTTGCCCCCGGTAGATTCCCGCGGCCAGACCAATGACAAAACGACGCGACTCCACGCCTGCGGAAGGGACCGCATCCAAGGCCGCTTGCAGACTGCTGTGGGTGCCACTGCCGTCTGCGGCAACCACAAAGTCAGGTCGCAACCCACGCAACGCAGATGGTTCAACCGGTGTCCAGGGTGAGGGGCCTTGTGCCAGATAGGTCGACACGGTGTAGTCCGCAGCAGCCACTGGCGTTAAAAGGGGCCGAGCAGTGTCTTGCGCCCACGCGCCCAGATGCAGACTCGCCGCCCAAAACGCCGCCAGACCCATCCACCGCATCATGGCGCGCCTACATCCGCCAAATACAGCGCCGGTTCGCCTTCTGCATCGGAGCTGAACAGAATCTGCTTTTCGTCCGGCGTGAAGGAGGGGTGTGGATGCGTCACTTGCCGACTGCCCTTGTGCACGCGCCAGGACGAATCGTGGTGCGCAACCGCGCGCACGCTGCCAGCCTTGAGGTCAAACACATGCAGGAACGGATCGGTCACGATGTCGTGGCTACCAGTGTCCGCCACATCAGCCGGTGAGCCACAGCCATCGCCGACCAACAGCGTGCCATCAAAGTTGCTCATCAGGTGCGAGCACGGTGGCATGGACATCAGCCGCTTGTCTTCCAGCGTCACCGGGTCCAGCGCGCAAATCCAGCGCTCGCGTTGGCCTTTCAGATACGACACATAAATCATGCTTGAGCCGTCCGGCACCCAGAACTCGTGGGTGCAGGCTTCACCTTCCAGGTGCACCTTGCCGCAGCGCAGGTTGCTGCCATCCTCATTGATGAACCACATGCGCGCGTCCACCAGGTCATGCGGTCCCTCATGGCAAAACGCGACGGTTTCGTCATGGAAGGGCTGGTACTGGGGGTGACCCAGCCAGCCGTGCTTTTCCAGGATCACGTCACGCTGCCCGGTGGCCAGGTCGATGCGGATCAGGCGACAGCGTGGCTTGGCGTGGTACATGTCGTGGAACTTCTTCCAGTCGCTCAAGGGGAACCAGTCGTCGGCATGGATCTCTATGCCCACCATCTTGGTACAAGCGCTGTTGGACACCCAGGTGCCATAGCCCACCCACCCCTGGGGCACGGTGTAGACCACCTCTTCGTTCAAGTCCGACAGTGTGAGCCGAACCAGTTGGCGTTCGGCGCGCACGAAATAGAGGTGCTGGTCGTCGGGGCTTAGAAAGCCGCCGAAGGTGTTTTCACCGCGCTGGTCGGTCAATTGGGTAGCGACCTGGCTGTTGAGGTCCAGCAGGTGGTAATTCCAGGCATTGCCGGGGCCAAACTCACCGGCAAAGACCAGCTTGGAGCCATCTTTGGTGAAGCACTTCTGGTAGAAGTAGTTGCGGTGGCAGGTGATGTCGGTCGGGGTGAGCCGCGTGACGCGGGCACCGGTATCCGGGTCTTGCCGGGATTCAAACTTCAAATGGCGTTGGGTTGCTTTGGTCATAGGTTCTACTTGATGCGTTTCAACAGGGCGTTACCTTCTTCGACCAGACGGCGGGCCGCCTCCTGGTCTGTCGTTTTTCCGTAGGCTACGGTCTCGAACACTTCCCGCATAAACTTGTGCAAACGGGCATGTTCGAACAGCGGTGCCGGCACAGGAACCCGTCCCGCATCCCGCTGTTTTTTGATTTGTTCATGCGCGGCCAGTTCCATGGCCGGCAGCTTGTTGGCCTGCAGCAGCACATCGCGCTGGCTGCGCGCTGCAGGTACGCCGCGGGTCTTGCCCAGGATGCGCGCTGCCTGTGGATCGGTCAGCAGAAAATTGACCAGCCGCGCCGCCAGTTCCGGCTGCCTGCTGTTGCGGCCGACCGCCAGCATGACACTGGGACGGCCAAACATGCCGCTGACTGCAGCACCGGGCAACGTGGGAAACTCGCCCAGCACCAGGTTTTGTTGCTGGTTCAGCGTGGCCGCGCGCAACGGTATGGCGGAATCCCACGCAAAGTTGCCCGCCCAGTTGCCAACCACCCAGTCCTGTTGCTGCTCCGTGGCCTTGTCCGCACCGCCCAGGCTGGCACGCAAGGGCAATGGCGTGGCCACATGCTCTGTGATCAAGCGGCGATACGTTTGCACCCATTCCAGCACGGCCGCAGGGCTCATGGCCACCCGTGGCTCGACGGGGTCGACATAGGGCGTTCCATGCCTTTGCTGCACGTAGGCCTGCGACAGCAACATCATGTCGTACAGCTCCCCATCCAGCGGGTAGGCGTGGTCCCCCAGCTTGGCTTTGAAGACTGGCCCGGCGGCGAAGATTTCATCCCAGGTCTTGGGCACGGCAAGACCGGCCCGGTCAAAGCTGGCCTTGTTCCAGAGGAGGACGCGGGCGGTGTACGCCGACGGCAAGGCGTTGAGCTTGCCAGCCACCCTGCCCGCGTCGAGATCCTGCGGGGTGAACTGGTCAAGGGCCATCGCAGCACGGTACTTGTCCAGATCGACAAAGCCATTGCCACGCTTGGAGAACATGGCCAGCCAGGCCCAGTTGATCTGCATGACGTCGGGCTCGGAACCGCCGGCGATCTGCGTGGTGAGGCGCTCCAGGTAGCCGTGAAAACCCATGTACTCGGCCTTCACCTTGAGTCCGGGGTTTTGCTGTTCAAACAGCGCGATGGCCTTCAACGTCGATTCGTGGCGGCTTGCACCGCCCCACCAGGCGAAGCGCAGCACCGTGGGGGTGGGTGCCTGCGCACGCGCCACCAGGGGGCTCAGCGCCAGCGCGGCAAAGTGTCGGCGTTGCAGACTCATCAGGCGCTCCGCAACAGGCTCACGCCACTCTCTGCGTCAAACAAGTGGGCCCGTTGCATCTGAAAGTGGAACACATGCGCGGCACCACGGCCTTTATCCTGCAAGCCATGGAGTTCGTCCGCGGGAACCCGTGCACTCAGGGCGAAGTCTCCCACCTTGAAATGCACGAACACCTCGCTGCCCATATGCTCGGTGAAGCGCAGCGTCCCTTGCACCGGGACACTGTCGCCATGCGGCCGGGGTCCGGCAGATACGTGCTCGGGACGCAAGCCAAAATGCACGGCACCGCCACTACTGTCGAGCTGCGCGGCCCGCGCTGCGGGCAAGCTCAAGAACTGACCACCGAGCTCGACCCCGACACCGCCGTCGAGCTGCCGCAGTTGGGCCTTGACGATGTTCATCTCTGGCGATCCAATGAAGCTGGCCACAAAGGCATTAGCCGGCCGGTCGTATAGTGCGGTGGGGGTGTCCACCTGCTGGATCACACCGTCCTTGAGCACGCAGATGCGCTCGCCCATGGTCATGGCTTCCACCTGGTCGTGCGTCACATAGACCACCGTAGCCGGCTGGCCGGATTCGCGCAGCGTGCGGTGCAGCTCGGTCAAGCGCACCCGCATGGCGGCGCGCAGCTTGGCATCCAGGTTGGACAGGGGTTCGTCAAACAAAAACACTTCCGGCTTCTTGACGATGGCGCGGCCCACGGCCACACGCTGGGCCTGGCCGCCGCTGAGCTGCTTGGGGTAGCGCTCCAGCAGGTGCTCCATCTCCAGCAGGCCGGCGGCATGGCGCACGCGTTGCTGAACTTCGGCCTTGGGGGTACCTGCCAGCTTGAGCCCGAACGCCAGGTTGTCATACACCGTCATGTGGGGATACAGCGCATAGTTCTGGAAAACCATAGCGATACCGCGCTGCTTCGGTGGCAACTGGTTCACCAACTGGTTGCCGATGCGCAACTCGCCGCCGGTAATGGACTCCAGCCCGGCAATCATGCGCAGCAAGGTGCTCTTGGCGCAACCGGACGGGCCCACAAACACCATGAACTCGCCGTCCTGCACTTCCAGGTCCACGCCATGCACGGCCTTGAAGCCATTGGGGTAGACCTTTTCTATCTTCTCTAACTGCAGGCGTGCCACTGGGGTTGTCTCCGTGTTTTTTGTCTCTTCATGTCTGAGGTCACTTCGCTCGCCCGCCTCGACCAATGGCTGGCCGTTTTGCTCCGTGTCCCCCGCCCGCTGCGCGGTCTCCTCCTTAACCTACGCAAAACAGCCAGCCATTGCCCGAGGCTCGAAGAATCGGGACGCGAACGGGGAAGTTCAATACCTCGACAAGCGCAGGTCCGCAGGCGTGGTCGGTGTGTGCCTTTTGCGTAGGTCAAGGAGGAGCGCGAAGCGCGGGGGACACGGAGCAAAAGACATACACTCACCACGCCGGAGCAAGAAAAGAACGCGGGCGTACAAACCATCGCTATCCCTTCACGCCACTCGAAGTAGCCCCTTCGATGAAGTGCTTCTGCGCCGCAAAAAACACGGCCACCGAGGGAATCAACGCCACCACCGAAATGGCAATCACGTTGGCCCACTCCACTTCTTCGGTCGCACCAATGCTCATCTTCAATGCCAGTGACACCGGATATTTCTCGACCGACGCCAGGTAGATCAGCGGACCCATGAAGTCATTCATGGTCCAAATGAACTGGAACACGATCACCGACACGATGGCTGGCTTGAGCAGCGGCACGATGATGTGCCACAGCAACTGCAAGGCGTTGCAACCGTCTATCTGCGCCGCCTCCTCCATATCCCTTGGAATGCCCTTCAAAAACTGCACCAGCATGAAGATGAAAAACGTGTCCGTGGCAAACGCGGAAGGGACGACCAGCGGCAGGTAGGAATCCAGCCAGCCGAGCTCGCGAAACACCAGGTACTGCGGCAAACGCAACACGATCAGCGGCAGCATCATGGTGCCCACCATGATGGAGAACAGAATCTTCTTGCCCCAGAACTCGAACCGCGCGAAGGCGTAAGCGACCAGCACGCAGGAGATCACGGTAACGATGATGCGCGGAATCGTGATCAGGAAACTGTTCAGAAAATAGGTTGCAAAGGTGTACTCGGTGCTGGTCTTCCAGCCTTTGGCGTACGCACTGAAATCGAACCGCTGGGGCCAGAAACCGACCTCTGTAAAAATCTCGCTGTTACTCTTGAACGACGCACCAATCAGCCAGAACAGCGGGTACAGCATGACCAGGGCCACCAGCCCCAACGCAATGTACCGCACCCAGGGATGGCCGCTAACGCCGCCGGGCGGCTGCATGTTGGAGGCGCTCATTTGCGCTGCTCCTTTTCACCGGCGTAGAACACCCAATACTTTGAGCTCCAGAAACTGATCGCACTCAAGCTGCCTACCAGCGCGAATAGCACCCACGAGAGGGCTGCGCCATAGCCCAGATTGAAGAAGCGGAAACTCTGGTCGTAGATGTACAACGCCAGCACATAGGTGGAGCTTAGCGGCCCGCCCTCGGTGATCATGTACGGACCATTGAACTCCTGGAAGGCGTGCACCATTTGCATGATCATGTTGAAGAAAATCACCGGCGTGATCAGCGGCACGGTGATGCTCCAGAACTGTTGCAGTTTGCTCGCGCCATCACATTCGGCGGCCTCATACAGCGAGACCGGCACGTTTTGCAGTGCGGCCAGAAAGATCACCATGGCGGAGCCAAACTGCCAGGTGAACAGCAGGACGATGGTCCACATGGAGTAGTGCTCGTCGGCCAGCCAGGCAATGGGCTCCATGCCTGCTTGCATCATCAGAAGATTGACCAGGCCGTGCTTTGCAAAAATGAAACGCCACAGCACCGCCACGGCAATGGAGCCACCCAGAATAGACGGCAAGTAAAAGGCGGCGCGAAAGAAGTTGATGCCGCGCAACCGGAAGTTCAGCACATGGGCGATGAACAGTGCGAAGCCGACACGCAGCGGGACCGCCAACACCGCGAACAACAGTGTGACCCCCAGCGATTTGCGAAACAAGGGATCATCCAGCGCCAGTTCACGGTAGTTCTCCAGCCCCACATACTGTGGCGGATCGATCAGGTCGTACTGCGTAAAGCTGAGCGCAAAGCTCATCACAAACGGAAACATCTTGAACAGCAGCACCCCCAGCACAAAGGGCAGCACGAAGAGAAACCCCAGGCGCTTGTTCTCGTACATGGCCGCTGAATCCGGTAGTACCCAGTCGCCGCGCTACCGAGCCAGCCAGCCGCCGTCCACCGCAATGGTGTAGCCGTTCACATAGTCAGACGCCTTGGATGCCAAAAACACCACCGGCCCCGCCAAGTCTTCCGGCACACCCCAGCGGTTAGCCGGAATGCGCTCCAGTATGGCGGCATTGCGTGCGGCATCCGCACGCAATGCCGTCGTGTTGTCGGTGGCCATATAGCCTGGGGCAATCGCGTTGACGTTGACGCCATGCGCGGCCCACTCGTTGGCCAGGGCCCGGGTCACGCCCATCACAGCGCTCTTGGACGCGGTGTAAGACGGCACCCGCACCCCGCCCTGGAAGGACAGCATCGAGGCGACATTGATGATCTTGCCGCCCGTGCCTTGCTTGATGTATTGCCTGGCCACGGCCTGAGCCAGGAAGAACACGGTCTTGAGGTTCAGGTCGACGACGTCGTCCCAGTCCTTCTCGCTGAAGTCGATGGCGTCGCAGCGGCGGATGATGCCGGCGTTGTTGACCAGGATGTCGAGCTTGCCGGAGAGCGTCAGGCCCTGCTGGACCAGGCCTTCCAGGCAGCTGGTATCGGACAGGTTGGCGCGCAGGTCCAGAAACTTGCGCCCCAGTGCTTCCACTAGGGTGCGTGTGTCATCGGGTGCACTGACGTTGACGCCCACGATGTCGGCACCCGCTTGCGCCAATGCCAAAGCCATGCCCTGGCCCAAGCCTGTGTTGCAACCGGTGACCATGGCCACTCGGCCCTGGAGTTGAAATTGTTCAAGAATCATGGTGATAGTTCGGTGGTGGGGCGGTGTTGGGCAGGTATCGGCTTAGCGCAGAGTGGTCATGGGCACATGGTCCATGTCCTTGAAGACCTGGTTCTCACCGACCATGCCCCAGATGAAGGTGTAGGCCTGGGTGCCCACACCGCTGTGGATGGACCAGCTGGGGTTGATAACCGCCTGCTCGTTGCGAACCACCAGGTGGCGCGTTTGCGTGGGTTCGCCCATCATGTGGAACACGGCGGCATCGGCCTTCATGTCAAAGTAGAAATACACCTCCATGCGGCGGTCGTGGGTGTGGCAGGGCATGGTGTTCCACAGGCTGCCGGGCTCCAGCTGGGTCATGCCCATCAGCAACTGGCAGGTGGGCAGCACGTCGGGAACCAGGAACTTGTAGATGGTGCGGCGGTTGCTGGTCTCGGCCGAACCCAGGGTTTCGGGGGAGGCTTCTGCCAGCGTGATCTTTCGGTGCGGGTAAGCCACATGGGCGGGCGCGCAGTTGAAATACAGCTTGGCGGGTTGGTCCGTGTCAACACTGAAGAACTCCAGAGCCTTGGCGCCCTGGCCCACGTACAGGGCCTCGCGCGCACCCACGTCGAAGGTTTCACCATCGACCACGACACGGGCGGCACCGCCGATGTTGATCAAGCCGAGTTCGCGGCGCTGCAAGAAGAAGTCCGTGCCAGTGTGTTTCCCCAGTTCGGCAGAGAACGTGACACCCTTTGAGGTCGGCATGATGCCGCCAACGATGATGCGGTCGATCTGGCTGTAGGTCAGCGTGACGTTGTCGGCCACAAATAGGTCTTCGACCAGGAAGTGGCGGCGCAGGCCTTCGGTGTCCAGCGTGCGTGCGTGTTCACTGTGTATGGGTTGGCGGATTTGCATGATTTCTCCTGTTGTCGGGTCTGTGCGAGATGGCAATTGCGCCGGCTGTCTTTTTACAGACTAACCGACTTTAACTATTTAATGAAATGCTGGTTTCTACTTAGTGAACCACTGTTTCATTTTTATTTGTTGGTGCTATAGTATCACCGAAACATAGTTCCACAAAATCCTTGTGTTGATTTATATTCCAACGCAAAGATGCTCCACCAAGGTCGCCGCATGCACTTCTATATCAATGAAACCGCCCCCTGGGTTGAACTGGGCGATGGCATCCGTCGCAAGATCGTCGGGCACACGCCGCAGCTGATGTCGGTTCTGGTGCAATTCGACCGAGGCGCGGTCGGCACACCCCACGCCCACGACGTGCATGACCAGATTGCCTACGTGGTGTCCGGCTCCTTCGAGGCCGAAGTCAATGGCCAAAAACGCGTCCTGCGAGCAGGCGACGCGTTTATCGCGCCCCACGACCACACCCATGGCGTTCTCGCCCTGGAAGACAAGAGCACCCTACTCGACCAATTTTCCCCAAGCCGGGACGACTACCTGGCCACTTGAATTTCTTCAACCACAACCTGCCACGCCACCAATAAAACCCATTACAGGAGACACCTTCATGCACCAACTGACAAAATCCAAGCCACCCATTCTGAACGGCGTCAACCAGGCCGTGCGCACACTGTTGTGTGCCATTGCCGCAACCGGCACGGCGTCCTACGCACAGGAGACCCCCAAGCAACTGGACGCAGTGGTCGTCACCGGCCTGCGCGCCTCGCTGGAGAGCGCGCTGAATGCCAAGCGCGACAACAACGGCATTGTTGACGTGATCAAGGCCGAAGACATGGGCAAATTTCCGGACTCCAATCTGGCCGAATCCCTGCAACGCGTTCCCGGTGTGGTGATCGACCGCGACGCGGGCGAGGGTCGCTCCATCACGGTGCGTGGCCTGGGGCAGGATTTCACCCGTGTGCGCATCAACGGCATTGAAGCCCTGGCAACGACGGGCGGTACCGACAGTTCGGGCGGTGCCAACCGGGGCCGCGGCTTCGACTTCAACGTTTTTGCATCTGAACTGTTCAACACCGTTACGGTGCGCAAGAGTTCGTCCGCCGACGTGGACGAAGGCTCATTGGGCGCCACCGTGGATCTGCAGACCACGCGCCCCTTCGACCTCAAAGGCTTCAACGCCATGGTCTCCGTGAAAGAGAAGTACAACGACCTCTCCAAAACCACCGACCCCCGTGCCGCTTTCCTGCTGTCCAACACCAATGCAGACAAAACCTTCGGCGTGCTGTTGTCCGGTGCCTTCTCCAAGCGACGCAGCCTGGAAGAAGGCTTCAGCACCGTGCGTTGGGACAATGGCCCTTCATCCGGCGGATGGTGCGCACCCACCGGCGCCACGGCCAACCCCAGCACATCCACCGCCACAACCTGCGGCCCGGCAGCGCAGGGCGTGCCCCGGATAGCGGGTACCCCCGAGACACTGGCCGCATACGACGCCGCCCGTAGTGCAAACAATTTCACGCCACGTCTTCCCCGATACGGACGTTTGACCCACGACCAGGATCGTGTCGGCTTGACCAGTTCCATCCAGCTCAAACCTTCCGCCGATTCGCTGCTGACGCTGGACCTGATGTACTCCAAGCTCAAGGCGACCCGTCAGGAAGACTTTCTGGAAGCCATTTCCTTCAGCCGCAGTGCGACCCAGGGCGGCAAGCCGCAGACCAGCGTGCTCAGCACGGCCTATGCTGCCAACGGTGCATTGCAGTATGGTGTCTACAACGGTGTCGATGTTCGGGCCGAGTCCCGCTACGACGAGCTATCCACTACCTTCACCCAACCCACCTTGACTTGGCAGCAGTCTCTCAGCGATACGCTGAAGCTGACAGCCAAACTGGGCAGCGCCAAGTCGGTGTTTGACAATCCGGTGCAAACCACCACCACGCTGGACGCTCTCAATGTCAATGGATACACGCTGGACTTCCGCGGCAGCGACCGCCTGCCAAGCATCACTTATCCGTTTGATGTCAACAAGGCCGGCGGTGCACTGACCCTGGTTGGCGTGCCACCGGGCACGGCAACATCAGTCCCCAATACGACGACCAGCGAAATCCGGATTCGCCCCCAAGGTGCAACCAACCGCACCGACGTAGGCCAGATCAATCTCGCGTGGGAGGCGTCGGATGCCCTCACCGTCAAGGGCGGCATCGACCTGAAGCGCTACACGTTTGACACCTTCGAGTTCCGCCGCATCAACCAGGGCGACACCATCTATGTACCCCCCACCGGCACGACCGTGGCCAGCCTGACCACCACGATCAACAACTTCGGCAACGGCTTGAACCTTCCCGCCGGGACACCAACCTCCTGGGTGATTCCCAATCTCAACGCCATTGCGCAGACCTATGACATCTACTGCAATTGCCTGAAGAGCGGCCCTGCCGGTGGCCCTGGCGACTTCAGGCTGTCGTCCACCACCAACGGCAATGCACGTGGCAACAATCGCTCCGTCACCGAGACCGACAACGGCGGATACCTGATGGCGGATTTCGATACCAAGTGGAACGACGTCCCGGTGCGTGGCAATTTTGGAGCCCGCTATGTGAAGACCCAGCAGGTGGCTACCGGCTACCAGGCCGCAGGTGGCGGCACACAAGTTTCGGTCACCAATACGTATGATGACTGGCTGCCGTCTTTCAACCTGGCCGCTACCGTGAACCCGGCGGTTGTCGTGCGCGTCGCCGCTGCCAGCGTGATGGCAAGGCCTGTGCTGGGCAACCTGAACCCGGGTGGAACCATCTCGACCACCGGAACCCTTTCCATTACCAGCGGCAACCCCTTGCTGCAACCGTACCGGGCCAAAACGCTGGACACGGGCATTGAGTGGTATTTCGACAAGAATGCGTTCCTGGGGCTGGGCGTGTTCAGCAAGAACATTTCCACCTACATCCAAACCTTGACGACCAACATGGCGTTCAAGGACACGGGGTTGCCACTGTCCCTGTTGCCGTCGAACTTCAACGGCAATGAGGTCTTCGCGGTCAACACGCCCATCAACACCAATGGTGGTCGCCTCAATGGATTCGAGATCAACTACCAACAGCCCTTCACGTTCCTGCCAGGCATTGGAAAGAATTTCGGCACCCTGCTGAACTACACCGTGGTGCAATCCAAGATTGACTACGCAACCACGGCAACCGGTGGTTCATACATCACCGATGACCTGTTGAATCTGTCGCCCACGTCCTGGAACGCGACCTTCTATTACGACGACGGCACGTTCAGCGGGCGTATCTCGGCATCGGCACGCAGCTCATTCCTGACCCGCGTGCCCGGCCAGAACAACAATGACGTGGAAGGAAAGAATGGCTCGGTCAACGTCGACTTCTCCATGAACTACAAGGTCAACAAGAACCTGGACGTGACGCTGGAAGCGACCAACCTGACCAACACACCGAATGACCAGTTCATCAGCCGCGCCCGCAACAGCGCGGTGGTCTACAACGTGACCGGACGGGAACTCCTGATCGGCGCACGCTACAAGTTCTGATGGGGTGAAGCGGGGGTAAAGGGGTGGCCTGCGGGCCGCCCCTTTTTTTTGGGGGGAATCAACATGCACCTACTCACACGGGCCAGCCTGCCCATCATCGTGCTCGCGGTGCTGTGCTTGGGCGGCTGCGCCAGCGTGCCGCCCGTCAAGCGCCTGAACGGCGTCGTGGCAGCGGGCGGACCCCTGGCGCAGGCGCACATCAGCGTGCGCGACAGCAAAGGCACCGTGGCCAGTACACGGGCCGACATCCTGGGCCGCTACCAGCTGGACGCGTCCACCCTCACACCGCCGCTGGTGGTGGTGGCGTCGGAGGCGGACAACCGCAATTGCCGCACCAACCAGACCCCTCGCGCCGTCTGCATGGTGGCGTGGCGGGCGACGCTGGAAGACGGTGACAACACCACCAATGTCAACCCGTTGACCGATTGGCTGGCGTCCGAGATGGCCACCACCCTGCAGTTCATCGGGCCGCAGCAGTTTGCCGAAACGCCGCAGGCCCCCGTTGTTCCGGCCAGCGTACAGGCCCGCGCGCTGCAGCAGTTGCGCAGCGGGTTCGGGGCGGCGTTGGCCTACAGCGGCGTTGTGCTCACGGCCGGCTTTGACCCGGTCACCACGCCCATGCGCGCCGACGGGCGCGGCGTGGATGCCGTGCTGACCGTGCTCAACCACACGAGGGGTTACGACAACAACAGTGGTGAGGCGTCTGCCACCGTCATCACGGACACGGCGTGGCGCCCGATTGCCCATCCGTTTGGTGAACGTGCCAACGAACCATTGCAGATGGAGCGTGCCGAGCGCGAGCGTGCGGCGATTCTGGCGGCCCGGGTCCGCCTTTTTATCGTTGGCGACTCGACCGCCGCGACCTATGAGCGCGAGCGCCTGCCGCGCATGGGTTGGGGCCAGGTGTTTGAAGAGCAATTCAAAGACACTGCAGACGTGAAGGTGGTCAATGGCGCACGCGCCGGGCGCAGCTCCCGCGACTTTTACAACGGCGGCTGGTACCGCCAGATGCTGCGTTACCTGCGCCCCGGTGACTATGTGGTGATTGCCCTGGGTCACAACGACCAGAACTGCAACAGCCTGCGCCCGGCGCGCGGCGCGGCCGACGTGACCAACCTTTGCTCCTACCCCAACGACGCGCAAGGCCGACGCCAATTTCCAGCCAGGCAGCCGCAGATGTCGTTTCAGACCGCGCTGGAGGTCTATATCAATGATGCGCGTGCCAGGGGTGCCATTCCCTTCCTCATGACACCCACCACGCGCTATCTGAACGCGGACCGCAGAGTCGCCCATGTGAGTGGCGACACCCGCCCCGTCGTGTCACAGCACCGCACGCACCAGCACGCGGGCGGTGGCTATGCCTTTACCGGCGACTACAGTCAGACTATCCGGGACACGGCCCGCGCCAATGGCGTGCCACTGATCGACCTGGAGGCCAAAACCATCGCCTTTGCCAACGCGCATGCCCACGACTGGCAGGACTATTGGCTGGTGGTGAGTGACACGGTGAAATTTCCCTGGTACGCCACGCAGACCGCCGGCACGCGGGCGTCACCCGACACCACGCACTTTCAGGAACGCGGTGCCCGGGCCATGGCGGCCCTGGTGGCGCAGGGCATCAAGGAGACGCTACAGTTGCAGGCGCTGGCGCAGCAACTGAAGTAGTGGCCATCAGGTCCGACATGGCCTCCACGGGAATCAGCGCACCGGGATGCTGGATGACACGGGCCGCCAGCCGGTTGCCAAACGCCGCCGCCGCCGCCGGCGTGGCGCCCTGCAGCCGGCGCCCCAGATAGCCCGCCGCAAAGGAATCCCCCGCGGCCGTGGTGTCCACGACCCGGGATACGGCCTCGGTGGCGACCGGCTCCCAGTGCCCGCGCCCGGCCCGCACCAGCGTGGGTGCGGCACCGCGCTTGATGACCAGCTCGGGCACCGCCAGTTGCTGTGCCGCCAGCACCGCCTCCTCCAGGCTGGCCAGGCCGAACAGCACTTGGTGGTCATCCGCGGTCACCAGTGCCATGCTGGCGACCTGGAAGGCACGCAGAAAATTCTCGCGGGCAACGGCGGGATCGCTCCACAGCCGGGGCCGGTAGTTGTTGTCAAACACCACGCAGGCGCCGCGAGCGCGCAAGGCCTGCGCCAGCGCGAACAGGCGCTCGCGCCCGGCCGGGGGCAGGATGGCCAGACTAATGCCCGAAAAATAGAACGCATCCCACTGCGCGGCATGCTGCTCTAGCGGGGTTTGCGTGGTGTCGAAGTAGGCCCGGGCGGCGCTCTGGTCGCGCCAGAAGCTGAAGCGGCGTTCGCCGTGCGCATCCACCTCGATCTGGTACAGCCCGGGCAGACGCCCCGGGATGCGGCGCACCAGGTCAAGCACCAGCCCGTCCTGGCCCCAGCGGCGCAGCAGTTCCCCGCTCAGCGGGTCATCCCCCAACGCCGTGGCGTAGCGCACCGACAGCGCATCGCCACCGCAGCGGGCCAGGTAGACGGCGGTGTTGAAGGTGTCACCGCCATAGCTTTGCTGCATGGCGCCAAACGCCGTGCCGTGCAACTCCAGCATGCATTCGCCGATCAAGGCCACTTTTTTGGTTTTTTTCACGGTCAATTTGATTTTTGAAACGATGTTTCATTGTACTATCATGCCATGGATTTCGTCGTGTTCCAGGACTGGCGCGCCCCGGCGCAGCTGTTTGGCTACCTCGCCTTCGCACTGGGCGTGGCCTCGTTCCTGCAAAAGAGTGACCGGCGCTTCAAGTGGTTCATGGCGGGCGAGTGCCTGGCCTATGTCGTCCACTTCTGGTTGCTGGGCGTCCCGACGGCGGCGGCCAGTTCGGGGGTGTCGCTGGTGCGCTCGCTGCTGTCGCTGTACACCCGCTCGGCCTGGGTTGCGCTCGGCGTGGTGGTGGTCAACCTGGCACTGGGCTATGGCCTGGCCACGCAATGGTGGAACTGGCTGCCGCTGCTGGCATCAACCATTGGCACGCTGGCCCTGTTCCTGCTGCACGGGATTCGCATACGGGTGGTCATGCTGGCTGGCACCTTGCTGTGGATCGTCAACAACGTGCTGTCCGGCTCCATCGGCGGCACCGCGCTCGAACTGACCATCCTGATCGTCAATTGCAGCACCATCTGGCGCATGCGGGCGACGTCTTCCAAAATTTAGTGTTTAGTGGCCGTGATGACCTGGAAGTTGCCGAAAAAATAGGTGCTGCGCTCACAGGTCCAGCCGCCCATTTCGGTGAGGCAGTTGACAGGGTCGTGTGTGTCCCACAGGGCCAGGCCAAAGGGCTCGAACACCTTGAAATAGGTCCAGCTCAGCAGGCGCAGGATGGGCAACTCGGGCCGGTGGAACTCGGCCAGGTAGAGTTTGCCGCCGGGTGCCAGCATGCGCCCGGCTTCGCGCAGGGCCTGGATCTTCAGTGGATGGGGCAGTTCGTGCAGCAGAAAGAACATCACGTTGGCATCAACGCCGCCGGCCTGCTGGGTCATGGCCGTGGCGTTGTCTTCCACATAGGCGATTCTGCCGGCGTGGTGGCCCAGCTTGCCCCGGGCGTGCTCCAGTTCGTTGTCAATGATGTCAGCAATCACCACGCTCTGTGCACCCGACTGCACCGCAGCGTCCACCACCCGGGGAATGACGTTGCCAAAGGCGCAGGACGTGACCAGCACTTTCTTGCCCTGCAGATTGGTGGCCCCCAGGCCGGCCACGATCTTGGACACCAGGGTGCTGTACTGGAATAGCAGGATGGCCGAGATGACGGGCTGAAAGTCCACCAGCTTGATCAGGCGCATGTTGGAGTACAGCGGGTATACATGCGACTTGGCGCTGTTCTGCGCGGAGGAAAGTCCGCGCACCAGTAAGGCACCCCGCGTCAACACAAAGAAAAAAAGGCCCGTCAAACCCAATAAAAAGAACAGGCCAAAAACCACATTTGTCATCCAGCTAGTCATACATGCCTTCTGAAAGTTGGTGCACGCGCAAGGGGCGCATGGCATGGTTTTGAGTGTGGCACTTTCAGCGGAAATTGGAATGGGGTTGGTGCCAAACCCGAAGCTTCTTCTTGATGTGTATCAAGCAAACAGCCCGTGCAGATACCAGCAGGGCTAGCTATCCCCAACGACCTGGTTGCGCCCGCTTCTCTTGGCCTGGTAGAGGGCCTTGTCCCCGCGTTCGATCAACTCCAGAACATGCCGGTCGCTCGCCCGCTTGAGGGCAATTCCGATGCTGACGGTCGCGGTGTAGAACTGGCCGCTGGCGTCCTGGAAGCGAAGGGCCTGCATGTTGGCGCAAATGCGATCCGCCACCTGGCGCGACTTTTGCTGATCGGCATGCGGTAAGACGATGCAGAACTCTTCGCCGCCAAGACGGCCAAACAGGTCGGACTCGCGCAATTCGGTGTTGACCGCTTGCGTGAAGCGGGTCAGGACTTCATCGCCCGCCGCATGGCCATGTCGGTCGTTGATGGACTTGAAGTGGTCCAGATCGAGGGCCAGCACGGCCAGGTCCGACGGGTAGCGTTGCGCGCTGCTGAAGGCCTGCGCGGCCTGCTCCATGAAGGCGCGCCGGTTGGCGATGCCGGTCAGGGAATCCACGGTGGCCAGCCGCTGCAGTTCGCGCTCCAGGTTCTTGCGCTGGGTCACATCGCGGTAAATGCCTTCAATCCCGCAAAATGCACCGCTGTCGTCATACAGGGCATGGCTGCTGATGGAGATGTCGATGATCTGGCCATCGGCGCGCACCATTTGGCCGGGGAAGTCCGAGGCCTCGCCTTTTTCCTGGATGACCTTTTTGAAGGCATCGCGGTCTGAGCTTTGCGGGTAATAGGACTCGGCAGTGCGGCCGATGATGTCATGCGGCTCATAGCCCAGCACGCGCCGCACACCCGGCCCCACCATCTGCACCACGCCCTGGGCATTCGTGCGGTAATACACATCCTGCATGTTTTCAAACAGGCGCCGAAAGTTTTGCTCGCTGACGCGCAG
This sequence comes from Rhodoferax sp., assembly GCA_030645355.1. Taxonomy (GTDB): domain Bacteria; phylum Pseudomonadota; class Gammaproteobacteria; order Burkholderiales; family Burkholderiaceae_C; genus Allorhodoferax. Next base: position 69,928 of record JAUSNJ010000162.1, read on the forward strand.
TCGCTCTTCCATGGCGCTTTGATCACTCATGTCCATGGCCGTGACGACGATGGCATCGGTTTCGTGGTACCGCACCGGCGCACTGTTGACCAACAACGTCCGAAAGTTGCCCTTGCAGGTGAGCATCCGGATCTGGGTGGACAGGTTGGCGTCATCGCCAGGTTGCAGGCGCTGCAGGCGATGCAGTGACTGGGCTTGGTCCATGGAATGAACGAATTCCGTGACCGGACGGCCCAACAACTCATGTGCGCTACCGGCTTCCAGCAGCCGCACGCACGCCGGATTGAGATGGACGATCAGGCCCTGGTGAAGCACCAGAACAGCGGCGGGCATGGCCTCGATCAAATCATGGTCTGTGGCCTGGTGGGTCATGGCAGGGCGTGCGTCACGGCGTGGGCCACCACCCGACCCAGCCAGGCATCGGCATCGGCCGTGGCACTGAACACCCGGGTCTGGTGCAGGGTGAGCCTGGCGGCAATCGTCGAATAGATGCGTTGCTGGATTTGCGGATCGAGGGTGATGATAGCGACTTTGATATTCGGATTAGTCTGGAACGAGCCAATGCGCACCGCCCGGACTTCGTTCAACGCATCCTGGGAAAAGACCGTCTCAACAGCAGACAGATAGTCGGAGACCTCATACGTCAAGCTGGGGAATTTGACATGGGAGGCAACGTCAACCACGGACTGCACCAGCTCGGATCCAGTCACTACGCCACTGAACTTTTTATAGACCCCGAGCGGTTCCCAATGTAGTGCGTAAGGCATGGTTTTCCTGCGCGATAGAAATTCAAGCCGATGCGGCCAAGTATCGCACTTGGAACGGCCCTCGATCAGCGTAAGAACCCTCGATTGGCCTTGGGGCTCCATCGGGTCTGGCTAGCATCTGATTCGTCGTTTCATCCTGTCCCCCGTTGACTCGTTGCGCAAGATCATGATCGGGCTGGATGGGCAACGCCCCGCATTACACTGGCACGCAATTTGTTGGAGCCCGTCATACGCCGGGCAGGCGCAAGGTTTTGTTTTGCGCAATAAGAGACATTCCATTGCGGGCATCTGCAAAATGCCCTACACCATTTCTTCGTATCCAAATTATGAAAAGCACGAAAGACTTGAAGCCCTTCTGGGCACTGAAACTGGCGGCCTGCCTGGTCATGGGCTGTAGCCTGGGACCGATAGCCCAGGCCGCAGCCAGCACGCCGCCACCCCTTGAAGCGTTTTTTGGCCCGGCCTCCATGATCGATGCCAAGCTGTCACCATCAGGCCGCTGGGTCGTCAGCCTGGTGGGCGGCGGCGGCATGCGCGACCGGCTGGTGCTGACCGATCTGGAAGGCAAGGAGCCCACCAAAATACTCACCGTGCTGAAGACGGCCGACGTGAGCAGTTTCCGTTGGGTGAATGAAGACTGGCTCACCTACAGTGTTACCAGTGTTGACGAGGTCAATTTCAACCGCAAGGCCAATGGTCTGCTGGCCGTCAATCGCAAGGGTGACCGCACGCGTATGTTGATCAAACGCAGCTATGAAAAAGTTGTGTCAGACCGGGTCGGCGCACGGGTGTTGGAACCGGACCACTATTACCTGGCGCCCGGCGCACCGGGCAACAATGAAATTATCGTGGGCCATGCCAACTTCCAGCGCGCGGACTTGGCCCATGTGACGCCCCTCGCCCTGGATATTGAGAATGGGTCCACGCGCAAACTCGTGGACGCGGCCCCTCCCAATGTCCGCAGCTGGTTGTTTGACCATCAGGGCCGCGCCCGCCTCGCCGACAGCCGCGAGGAGCCCCAGTTCAGCACAATTTACTGGTCGCCGGGTGACGGCAAGACCTGGACACGCATTGCCAAGTTCCCTATCCTGAAAATGGACTGGGTACCTGCCTACGTGAACAATGACACCCTGTTTGTTTACGGCGCTACCGGCCCCAAAGGGGAGGACCGGCTTTACCGCTTCAATTTTGAGACCGGCAAAGTGGAGTTGCCCGCCTGGATTGCGGCGCCCGGTTTTGATGCAGAGGCCACCCCCCTTGTCTCCCCCAAAACCGGCACACAGCATGGCGTACGCGTGATGGGCGAGACTGAGAACACGGTGTGGTTACACCCGGTGATGCAGGACGTGCAGAAGAAGATAGACGCTGCGCTGCCAGAGCGTATCAATACGCTGAGCTGCGGTGCCTGTGACACCCCCGGCAATGTGCTGGTGCACTCATACTCCGACAAGGACCCGGGCCAGTACTTCGTCTACCAGATTGCGGGAAATAGCCTGCAACGCCTGGGCGTGCAGCGCCCGCAGATCCAGCCCGAGCAGTCGTTCGGGGTGCAGTTGCACAGGACTCCGGCACGGGATGGACTGGATCTGCCGGTCTGGATCACCGGCGCACCGCAGGCGGGCCAGCCGCCCAAACCGGCAATTGTGCTGGTCCACGGCGGGCCCTGGGTACGCGGTGGCCACTGGCGCTGGAATGAGCAGGCCGAGTTCCTGGCGTCGCGTGGCTATGTGGTCATCATGCCGGAGTTTCGGGGCAGCGAAGGCTACGGCATCGTGCACCAGCGCGCCGGGTGGAAGCAGTGGGGCCAGGCCATGCAGGATGATGTGACGGACGCTCTGCGCTTCGCAGCCCAAAAGGGCTGGGCGGACACCAAGCGAGTGTGTATTGCGGGTGCCAGTTATGGCGGGTATGCCGCTTTAATGGGAGTGGCCAAGGATACGGACCAGTACCGGTGCGCAGTGGCTTGGGTGGGCGTATCTGACCCGTCCCTGATGTTCTCGATCCACTGGTCGGACATCAGTGCCGATTCCAAGCAGTTTGCCATGCCCACTCTGATTGGCGACCCGGTCAAGGATGCCGGCATGCTGGCGGCCAACTCACCGTTGGTGAATGCCAAACGCATCAAGGCCCCGGTTCTGTTGGCCTATGGTGACAAGGACATGCGGGTGCCCATTGAACATGGCGAAAAGATGCGTGACGCCCTCCAGGCCAATGGCAATGCACCGGAGTGGGTGGTCTACGAGGGCGAAGGCCACGGCTGGCGGCGCCCTGAAACCAACTACGACTTTTGGGGCCGTGTAGAGAAGTTTCTGGCGAAGCACCTGAAGTAGTCGGAGCAGCCAAGGAAAAGTCGTCTACGCAAACAGCCCATGCAGGTACCAGCGCGGCACTTCCCGCGTGGCCGCCAATGAACCCGCGCCGGGCTGGCCCAGACGGTCACGGTACACCCAGACCAGCCCCGCAGTCGCGCTGCGGGCCACGTAGTAGTCGCGCAGCGCGCAGTGGGCATCGCCCTCCAGCCAGCCAGACTCCAGGCGCTGGGGTCCCGCCAGCAGGTTCAGGGGGCCCTCGTATTGCGGGCAGCCCTGGTGCACGGTCAGGCGCAGGGGCGTGGCCAGCAGCCAGCTTGGGTAGAGGGCGCCCTGCGCCTGATCTTGTAAGACATTTAGGCCTATAGCCCTCGTGGAATATGCGTATACCGCTCCTGATTTAATAGCGGTCTGCGACGCATCCACCGCCGCCTGCCAGCGCTGCATGCGCTCGGGCCGGTGGTCGGCCATGAGCGTGGTGCAGCGCACCTGCTCTGGCCCTAAGCGTGCGCTCAGGCGCTCCAGCAGCTGGTGCAGGTTGTCGCCATGGCGCACATCGTCGCTCAACAGGCTGATGCTCTCCCCCGCCAGCGGCTGGGTCTGCAGGGAGCGCAACCGCAAATGCAGCACCGGGGCCGGCAGCGTCACCTGCGCCAGTTGCTCCGCGAGCAGGCGCGCCAGGTGCTGCATGTCCTGCGTGGCCTGCGCCGTGCGCAGCAGCAGTCGGCCCTGCCCGCCCCCGGTGTGGTGGGCGTCCACATGCAGGGCGTTGGAGCGCCGGGCGTCCAGCTCCCACAGCAGCTCCAGCGCCAGCACGCCACGCTGGCGCGCGCGCAGCCACAGCTGCAGCTGTGCCAGCAGGCGTCGGGCCCCAAACAGCAGGGCCGAGGCGGTCTCGACGCTGGACAACAGCTCCAGCGGCACGTCAAACACCTCGGGCAAAGTCAGCCAGGGGTAGAGCTCGGCGCGCTGGCCGTAAGCACAGTCCAGCGCATCAACCAATCCGGCGCCAAAGCGGCGCGCCACCCCCCCGCGCGGCAAGGCGCGCAGTTGGCCCCAGTTGGCAAGACCGAGGCGCACCAACGTAGGCAGGTGTGCGCGCGCTGCCACCAGGGTGTGCAGGGGCAAGGCATCGGGCGCGATGGTGGCGGTACCGCCAGTGGTACGGCTGGCACACTGCAGTCGCCCATATGCTATTAAAGATGTAGCGCCTTGTGCATATTCCACGAGGGCTAGAGGCCAGTTTGGCTTAAGCAATTGATCCAGCAAGGCGGCCCGCCCGCCGAACAGGCGTTCGCTGGCCGAGACTTCCAGCACCAGCGCCGCCTCGACCCGTGCCACCAGGGGCGTGAACTGCAGCGCCCACCAGGCCCAGGCGCTGGGCGCGTCCACCAGCGGCGCGTCGGCCGCTGCCGCACCGGGCGCTTCAGGCGCGGGCTGCAGTGCGATCCAATGCATCACCACTCCTGATCTGACTGGCCTCCAGCAAACATGCCAGCCGCGCTGGGCGGGCGCCTAAGTGCAAGGGCTGGTCCATCGGCGGGCCCCGCCGTTTGAGGGCCCGCACCTCCAGCGTGTCGGACGCATCGCCGGACGGCGCCGCCCACAACCGCAGCGCGGCGGGCGAAGACTCGCTTTGGGCCTGCTCGGGGCGCAGCACAAACAGCAGCTTGGCGTACTCGGCGGCGGCCATCTGCAGGCGACGCAGCTGCTCCGGGCGCACCGGCGCCAGCCAGGCCAGCACGGCATCCACATCGGCGCAGCGCAGCGCCTGCTCGGTGGCCCACAGGCGCTGCGCACCCCCTTGGGCCCCGGCAGGCACCGCCACCCACAGCAGGCGCTGCGGCAGCAGGCCCTGCGCACCCAGGGCCGGACCAAATGGCAGGTGGGGCGCGCCCACCAGCACCACGGCGCCGGTGCCACAGCGCTGCAGCGCGGGCAGCAGCAGGCGCCATTCGCTGTGGACGCCGGGGGGCTGCAAGATTTCGCTCAAGGCTCCCAGCGGCCAGCCTCCACCGGGTAACTGGGCATCGAGCAGGGCATCACCCGTGGCCACCACACGCCCCGGTGCCCCGGCCAGCGCATCGGCCTGCCAGACGTCCAGATGGGCGCCCGTACGGGACAGCAGATGGGCAGGGGCAGACATGTGTAAGCATTCGTAAAACTGTATTTTTATACAGTATAGATCAATGCACTGCACCCGTACACTGCAGCTCTCCGCCACCCGCACACTAGGCATGCCCTTTACTTTTCGTCCTCTGGCTGGTTTGCTCGTGTCCCTGGTGCTGATGTGCCCGGCCCTGGCCGACACGGTCCCCGTGCTGGATACCCATGCGCTGGCTGACCAGGCCATCCCACTGAACCGCTATATCGAGGTCCTGGAAGATCCCCGGCAGTCTTTAACCCTGGCCGATGTGCAAAAGCCAGCGCACGCAGAGCGTTTCAAGACCGTAGCCGAACCAGACCGCCAGTTGGGATTTGGCGTGACCGATTCCGCCTACTGGCTGAAACTGCGCCTGCACAACAGCAATCCGGCGCCGCGTCAGGTGATGCTGGAAATTGCCTATCCCCGCCTGGGGCATCTGGACTTCCATGTCCTGTCGGCAGACGGCCACGTGCAAAGCAGCCAGACCGGGCAGCTTCTGCCTTTTGCACAGCGGCCCTACCCCCACCATTTCTTTGTATTGCCCATCCACCTGTCGGCGCAATCCACACAAGCGGTGTACCTGCGCGTGCAGACGGGCAACACCATGAACGTCCCCGCACGGCTGTGGTCGCGCGAGGCCTTTGAGATCTATGAGCGCCACGACTACGTCAGCCAGGCCCTGTATTTCGGCATGGTGATGGCAATGGCCCTGTTCAACCTGCTGCTGTTCCTGGCCTTGCGTGACATCAACTACCTGCTGTACGTCGCCTTCGTGGCATCCATCGCACTGACCATGGCGGCCTTCAATGGTCTGGCCTATGAATTTCTGTGGAGCAACTCGCCCACCGTGTCAACGGCCGTGACCTTCACAGGCCCCTCGATGGCCATGATGACCCTGTTGCTGTTCACCCGGCGCATGCTGAACACGGCCACCCTGATGCCACGGCTGGACATCGGGCTCAAGATCTGCATGGCGCTCAATCTGCTGGCCCCGTTGGGCCTGTTTTTCGCGTTTGCCGACGCCATCAGGCCAACCTACCTTTTTGTGGCCCTGTCAACGGTGCTGATCCTGCTGTCCGGCATCGTCGGCTCGATCCAGCGGCAACGCAGTGCCTACTTTTTTCTGACCGCCTTTGCCGCGCTGTGCGTGGCCCTGTTCATGGCCCAGTTGCGCGGATTTGGTCTGGCGCCTAACCTGGAGACCACGACCAACTACATCCAGTTTGGCTCGGCCATCGAAATGCTGTTGCTGGCGTTTGCCCTTGCCGATCGGTTCAACGTGCTGCGCCAGGAGAAGGAGCACGCCCAGAACGAGGCGCTGCAGGCCCAGCAGGCGGCGGTGCAAACCCTGCAGACGTCAGAGCGCCTGCTGGAAGCCCGCGTCAACGCGCGCACCGTGGAATTGACCACGGCCCTGGAGCATTTGCAGCGCACCCGTGACGACCTGGTGCAGGCCGAAAAGCTGGCCTCGCTGGGGGCTCTGGTCGCTGGCGTAGCGCATGAGCTCAACACACCCATTGGCAATGCATTGACCACGGCATCCACGCTGCAACACCGCATGCAGACGTTCGGCGACACGGTATCCCGGGGTGAGCTGCGGCGCTCTGCGCTGGACGACGTCGTGCGGGACAGCCAGGAGATGGCCGACCTGATTACCCGCTCCTGCGAGCGTGCCGGCCAGTTGATCAGCAGCTTCAAGCAGGTGGCGGTGGACCAGACCTCCGAGCAGCGCCGCCACTTTGACCTGCGCACCCTGGTCGAAGACAACATTGACGCCCTGCGGCCCAGCTTCAAACGCGCGCCTTGGGTGATCCAGATCGACATCCCGGACGGGCTGGACTGCGACAGTTACCCTGGCCCGCTGGGTCAGGTCATTGCCAACCTGGTACAAAACGCCGCTTTGCATGCCTTTGCGGACTGCCCCCGGGGCCTCTTGCAGATCAGCGCACGTGCAGTGGATGACAGCATTGATCTGCGCATAGAAGACGACGGCAAAGGCATGGCCCCCGCCACGCTGGCACATATTTTTGAGCCGTTTTTTACGACCCGCTTGGGGCACGGAGGCTCGGGTCTGGGGCTATCGGTGTCGCGCAATATTGCAACCGGCATGCTGGGCGGCCATCTGACCGCCCGCTCGGAGCCGGGGCATGGCAGCTGCTTCAGCCTGCATTTTCCAAAGGTGGCTCCACAGTTTGCGCATCCGCCACGGGGCCTATGACCTCGACCAACTCGACCATATTGGCCTTCAGCGCTGCCGTAATGTCGCGCTCCAGCACCGGCATCACCAACTCGAATGGCGCCAGCAGGCGGTTCAGGCCATAGGCGCGGTTGCGGCCATTGACCTTGCCCAGGTACAGCGCCATGTCGGCGATTTGCATGGCTTTTTCCCAATTGCAGTCGACCTCGGACAGGCCGGAAAACGGCAGCGACAGGAAGCCGCCGGTCACGGTAATCGGCATCATCCTGTCACCCACCGCAATCGGTGTGGCGCCGATTGCGTGCAGCACGCGCTGCGCCAGACTCTTCAAATGCGCGGCATTGGCTTTGGGTGAGAAAATCAGGAACTCCTCGCCGCCCCATCGCATCACCATGTCGGTGTCACGCACCGTGGCGCGCAGGCGTTTGGAAATCTCGACCAGCACCGCGTCGCCTCCGGCATGGCCCAGGGTGTCGTTGATGTTCTTGAAGTGGTCAATGTCCAGAATCATCAAGCCATCGGGTATCTCGTCTTCGCGGCGGGTTCCATTGGCGTTGCTGGTGCGGCCCTTCATCAATTCAAAGAACGACCGGCGGTTGTACAGGCCGGTCAATGGATCGCGCACCGCGTGGAACTCCAACTGCTTGTTGGCCTCGCGCAGTTTCAGGTTGGTCTTGCGCACACGCCGGTACAGCAGGAATACAAAAATACCCGCCATTACCGTCACGACAGCGCCCAGCAGGGTGATGATTTGCTGCAGGCGCCGGTTGCTGATTTCAGCATCCTTCAGGCTGTTTTCACGGGCCAGCAATTCAATCTGCTTTTGGCGCTGCACGGCGTCAAACTGGGCCTGCAACGTGGCGACCGACTTCTCGCGGTCCGCACGGAACAATTGCTCCGTCAACACCTGCTGCTCGCGGATCGTGGCAACCGCCTCGCGGTAGAGCCCGGCCTGCTCATACATGCGCCCGAGCTCGCCCAGAATGCCCTCCTGGTCGGTTTTGGCACCCATCTCCTGGCTAAGCCGGATGGCGGCACGTACCTCGGCCACCCCTTCATGGATACGGCCTTGCCCCATCAGGGCGAATCCTATGTTGCTTTGGGCCGTCGCAACGCCACCGAGCTCGCCAGCCTCCTTGAATTTGACCATGGCCTGGCGGGAGAACACTTCGGCCTTGGGGTAGTCCTTGCTGATCAGGTAACTGTCACCGATGTTGTTGAGCGCCGTGCCCTGCAGGCCGACCATCCCGGACTCACCACCGATCTTGAGCGCCTTCTCATAGGCGGCCACAGACTCCTTGGCGCGCCCCAGGCTGGCAAAGGCGGCACCCTGGTTCAGGTAGAGCGTGCCCTTGAGTTTGCTGGACCCCACCGCATCGACAACCACCAGCGCGTCATCAATGACTTCCAGGGCCTTGTTCCAGTTCAACATGGCCATGTACACGTTGCCCAACAGGTTCAGTGAACGCAGGTGGGACGTCTGCGCGTGTGCGGCGCGCTCCTTGGCGTATTGCAAACTCTTGAGCGCGCTCTCCTGGGCTGCCTCGAACCGGCCCACCGTTAACTGCGCACTGCCCAAGGTCAAATAAAAACGCCACAGAGCGTGCGCATCCGCTGTGCGCAGGGCGGTCGCCTCGATGGAAATGAGTTGCGCGATGGCGGCATCCGTCTTGCCCGACAAGGCCATGATGGACGCCGATTTGCTGGTGGCCAGTACCACCCCGATATCGTCGCGGTTGTCCTGTGCCAGTTTCGACAGCGCAGCAATCGTCGCCTGCGCCGCCTCCATTTTGGCGGCATCCACTTGCACGGTTATCAGTGCGTCCAGGTACTCCCGACGCACCGCATATGGCGTGGCCGCATCCAGGGTGGCGCCCATGGCCTGTAGTTGCTCCAGGGCTTGCTGGTTGTCATTTTCGGACAATAGCTGGATCGCATCGATGCGATCCATGGCGCCCGACTGGGCAACGGCAACGCCGTGCCAGCCCATGAGCACCCACATCACGCCAACGACCAGCAGCCCCAACTTATGCATGACCAATCTTAAGTCCGATTTCGGGCCAACGGTGTCGAATGTAGGCCCACGACAGCTGCCCCAGGGCCAGCATGGCCAAAGACGCCGTGGCCAGTGCCACAGTGGAATGCATCACCAGTGGCGAGATGACCCCTGCCACGATGCCATTCGCGCTGGAGCCCACAAACATCTGCAGGCTTGACGCCATGCCGCGACGTTCGGGATGCAGGTCCAGCACCAGCAGGGTGACGGCGGGCACCATCATGGCCCAACCGAATGAAAATATGCCCAATGGAAGCAAGGCCCAACTGACGTGCGCCTTGAACGCCAGGTTGGCCGCCAGGTTGACCAGCGCAATGACCAGCATGATGTTCAAACCGATCCGGATCTGGCGTTTGGGCGCAATTTTGCCCGCCATGCGGCCACTCACCAAAGCCCCGCCCATAATGCCGCCAATGGTGATCAGGAAACACCAGAAAAACTGCTGCGGTGCCAGTTGCAGATGCTCCCCCAGAAAAACGGGTGCACTCAGGATGTACAGGAACATGCCGTTGAAGGGGATACCGCTGGCCAGTGCGAGCAGAAAGAAGCGGGGGTCGGAGCCCAGCTGCCAGTAGCCGGCCATCAGATTCCTGGGATGGAAGTGCTGGCGCTGGGTGATGTGCAGCGTTTCTGGCAACAGCCGAAAAATGGCAATCCACAAAACCACACCCACACCGGTCAAGAACCAGAAAATGCCGTGCCAGCTGACGTGCACCAGCATCCAGCCCCCCACCATGGGCGCAATGGCGGGTGCCACGCCAAAAAAGATGGTGACCTGGCTCATGACTTTTTGCGCCTGTGACGGTGCAAACATGTCGCGGATCACGGCCCGCGACACCACAATGCCGGCCCCGGTGGACAGACCTTGCATGGCGCGAAACAGAATCAGATGGCCAATGTTTTGGGACAGGGCACAACCGGCAGAGGCCACGGTAAAAGCAGCCAGCCCCCACAGCACCACGGGACGGCGGCCAAAGCTGTCGGAAATGGCGCCATGGAACAGGCTCATGAAGGCAAAGCCAAACAGGTAGGCGGACAGGGTTTGCTGCATCTGCACCGGGGTGGCGTCCAGCGACCGTGCGATGTCGGCAAAAGCTGGCAGATACGTGTCAATCGAAAACGGCCCGAGCATGCCCAGCAGCGCCAGCAGAATGGCAAATGCCCATTGCGGGGCGAGCCATAATTTGTGTGCGTCGGGGTTCATGCTGCTATTGGAACACGGCTCTCAATTCCTATGCGGCTGCGTGCATACGCTACGATGGCGACACCCGATCAACATCCGTGCACTGGAGTCAGCCGTGAAGTTCTTCCCTTTGTTCTCTTCCGCAATTCTGGGTTTGGGAATGGTGTCGTGCGGCCAGTCCAGTGGTCCCAACGTGACCACAGTGGCGACGCCGGCCTCGGCACCAGCCCCGGCGGCCCAGCCGTCGCGACAGATTGGTTTGGTCATGAAAACACTGACCAATCCTTTTTTCATTGAAATGGAAAAGGGCGCGCGCCGGGCTGAAAAGGAATTGGGCGTGACCCTGATCGTCAAGACGGCGGCACAGGAGACATCCATCGAGCAGCAGATCCAGCTGGTCAACGACCTGGTTGCGGCCAAAGTCGATGCCATTGTGATTGCACCCGGCGACTCCCAAAGCCTGATCCCGACGCTCAAGAAAGCGGCCGGGGCCGGCATCAAGATTGTCAACATTGACAACCGCCTGGACCCCGCTGCGCTCGCACAGGCGGGACTGGGTGACGTGCCCTTTGTCAGTGTCGACAACGATGCAGGTGCCTATAAGGCAGGGAAATTCTTGGCCAGTACGGCCACCACCCCCACCCAGGCAGCCATTCTGGAGGGCATACGCAGTGCGGACAACGCCCGCCAGCGCATGGAAGGCGCCAAGCGCGCGCTGACCGAGAACAAGCAGGTCAAACTGGTCGCATCTGAAACGGCCAATTGGAAAATTGACGAGGCGTATGCCGCCACCAAAGCCATGTTTGCCAAACATCCCGACATCGGCTTGCTGTTTGCCGCCAATGACATGATGGCGATTGGTGCCATCAAGTACCTGCAGGAATCCGGCAAGACCAAGGTCAGCGTGGTGGGCTACGACGCGCTGGCCGAAGCGATGACAGAAATCAAAGGGGGCCGCATGGCCGCCACTGTGGACCAGCAGGCCGCCGAGCAGGGATACCAGGGCGTGGCCCTGGCGCTGCAGCTGATCAACGGGGGCAAGGTGCCGACCATGACGTTGATTGACACCCGTCTGGTGACAGCAGCCGATCTGAAATAAGCACACGACCGCGGTAGGGCTGTGAACCTGCGCTTCAACATTACCGTCAAGCTGCTGGGCTATCTGTTGGTGGCGGGCATTGTCCCGCTGACGGTTTTGGGATTCAGTGCGCTGGAGATTGCCAAACGCGTCGTTCTGCAACAGGCGCAGGAAGAGAATGTGCGCGCGTTGGGTGGCTTCGCGTCCTATCTGTCGCTCTACCAGGACCAGATTGAAGACCTGGCCACCAACATTGCCGGTAATGAAACCATTGGCAATGCCTTGCACCAAGCCGACGCAGCATCCAGCAGCGGCTACGAAGCGCTCAATGTGCGCGCCCAGATTGGCTACACACTCAACAGTTATGTGCGCGTCAAGGGGCTGGTATCGCTGGACCTCTTCTCTGTGGGTGGAGCGCATTTCCACGTGGGCGAGACGCTCAGTTCCAGCGCAGTCGCGCCACAGGCGGCTCGCGCGCTACTGCAAATGGCCGTTGAGGCCAAGTCGCCCACGCTGTGGCGCGGCATGGCGGACAACATCAACAGCAGTTCGCGCTACCCCAGGGTGACCAGCGTCGCGCGGGCCATTCGACACTTCTCGCCACAGTCGGGACAGTCCGATGTGGTTGGAGTGCTGGTGATCAGTCTGACCGATGACATCATGCAGGAGTATTTGCGGCGGGTGCCGCTGCCCGCCGGTCAACGTCTGATGCAGATCGATGCCCAGGGCACCGTGGCGTTGCACTCGGACCGGCAGCAGGTGGGGCAACCAATCGCGCCAGCGCTGATGAGTCTGATCCGGCAACACACGCAGACTCAGCAGCTCACGCTCGATGGTCAGGAGGTCCTGTTGGATACCGATGCCAACAATCTAGAGCATGGCTTCCTGGTCATGATCACCCCGCGCCAGCTGGTGACTGGGCGGGTCGATCAGCTGACGCTGGCGACCATTGCCTTACTGGCCCTGGGACTGGTGGGAGTGCTGGCACTCACCTGGCGGTTTGCACACACGGTCGTGGCACCCATCCGGGCCGTGTCGGCGGGCTTTCGGCGCCTGAGCCAGGCACCTGCAGAGAACCACACACCGCTGCCAGAACCGCGCACCCATGACGAAATCGGCCAGCTGGTCGAGGGCTACAACAACCATCTGCTCTCTCTGAATGCCCAGCGGGAGAGTGCCAGCGAACTGCTGCTGGCCGAAGTCGCGCGCGACGCGACCCAGACCATGCTTATCGCCGCCATCGAGTCCATCGACGAGGCCTTTGTGGTGTTTGACGCCAGTGACCGACTGCTGTTCTGCAATGACAAGTACCGCGACATCTACAGCGGGGCGGCCGAAGTCATGGTGCCGGGCAATACCTTTGAGACTATTCTGCGTTACGGTGCCGAGCGCGGCCACTACCCGTCAGCCATCGGTCGCATGGAGGAGTGGGTTGCCGAACGCCTGGCCATTCATCGCAGCGGCAACATACGCATGGAACAAAAACTCGACAACGGTCGCTGGCTGCGCGTCGTCGAGCGAAAGACCCAGCTGGGACAGACCGTGGGCTTTCGGGTCGACATCACCGATCTGAAACAGGCCCAGGAGGCGGCGGAATCCGCCAGCCGTGCCAAGAGTGAATTTCTGGCCAATATGAGCCATGAAATCCGCACACCCATGAACGCCATCTTGGGCATGCTCAAACTGCTGCAGAACACCGATCTGGACCGACGGCAGAAAGACTATGCGTCGAATGCCGAGGGTGCTGCACGTTCCCTGCTGGGCCTGCTCAACGACATTCTGGATTTCTCCAAGGTCGAGGCCGGCAAGATGACGCTGGACCCGCGGCCTTTCCATCTGGACCGGATGTTGCACGACCTTGGCGTGGTCCTTTCATCCAATCTGGAGGGCAAGCCCCTCACGCTGCGCTTCGACGTGGCGCCCGATGTCCCCCGTGGCCTGCTGGGTGATGACATGCGCCTGCAGCAGGTGCTGATCAATCTGGGCAGCAATGCGATCAAGTTCACCAGTGAGGGAGAAGTGGTGCTGGCGGTGAGTCTGCTTGACAAGACCGACCGCGACGCACTGATACGGTTTGCCATGCACGACAGTGGCATCGGCATTGCGGCCGACAAGCAGGCGCACATCTTCAGCGGTTTCTCCCAGGCCGAGTCCAACACCACGCGCCGTTTTGGGGGCACGGGTCTGGGCTTGTCCATCTCCAAACGCCTGGTGGATCTCATGGGCGGGGAACTCAAACTCGACAGCACGCTGGGCGAGGGCAGCACGTTCTATTTTGACGTCCGCTTCACCTTGAGCCCTGAATCCGAAGCCCAGGACATGAAACAGCCAAAGGGTCCGTCCGAAAAGGTCGACAGGCCCCAGCGCCTGTCGGGCATGCGCCTGTTGGTGGTCGAAGACAACAAGATCAACCAGCTGGTTGCCCAAGGCCTGCTGCGCCAGGAGGGTGCCGACGTCACACTGGCCGAGAATGGCGCTTTGGGTGTGGCCGCGGTGGCGTCTGCGCAACCGGCATTTGATGCCGTGCTGATGGACGTGCAAATGCCGGTGATGGACGGCTACACCGCCACCCGTGCGATTCGCAACGAGCTGGGGCTGACCACGCTGCCCGTGATCGCGATGACGGCCAATGCAATGGCCTCGGACCGCGAGGCCTGTCTGGCAGCAGGCATGAACGACCATGTGGGCAAACCATTCGAGCTGGACCATCTGGTGGCCTTGTTGCTGCAACATACCGGACGCGTGGTGACTGAAAACACCGATGCGCGCCCGCCGATACCCCCGCAGTCGGCAGAACTGGACATAGACGCGGCGCTGCACCGACTGGGGGGTGACGCAAACCTCCTGGGGGTGCTACTGCAGTCCTTTGCGCGGGACATGGCGCAAATACCGCAGCAGCTCAAGGTCCAGCTGGAAGCCGGCCGGCAAGAAGAGGCGGTTCGCGCCATGCATACCCTCAAAGGACTCGCCGCCACGGTAGGCGCCAGCCGCCTGGCGCAGGTGGCGATCGAACTGGAGACGCGTTTGCGCAATGGTGTGCCGGTCGAAGCACATGCCGATGTTGTGCAGCACCTGCAAGACACCATCGACACAACTGCCCATGCCCTGCAACCGGTGCTGCAGCGGTATGCGCCAACCGTCACGCCGGGCAGTGTTCCGGTGCCAACCACTGCGTTGCCCGCGATAGACGCCAGCCAGAGGATCAAGGATTTGACAGCGCTGCACCAGTTGCTGTTTGATTCGAATATGCAGGCGCTGGAAGTGTTCGCCCGCATGCAGCAGACCTATGGGAGCACTTGGGATGCGGCGTTTGCTCCAATGGCGCGCGCTATCGCGCAGCTGGATTTTCCCCTGGCTGCCGGCCACTGCCAGTCGCTATTGGATCAACCGTCAACACGCTGACGAAGTCATCATGAACGGGGCGTGGTCGTGCTTTCTTGCGCGACTGCACCGAACCAATGCTGAGGAAACACAGAGCGTGCTCATGGGGACCCAGACCGAATAGCCTGCACAAGACGGTCGACTTCAGCGCTTTGCCACTGGTCAGTGCCGACCCAAAGCCCAATGCCGTGGCCATGAGCAGGACGTTCTGGACAGCACAACCGGCCGAGACAATGCGCTCATGCAAATCGATCTCGGGATCTCCACGCATGGCATCGACAACCACCAGCGTCAAGAACGGGGACCGGTAGGCCTTTTCCTGTGCCTGCAAAACCTGATCACCCGTGGCCTGTGGATCGCGCTCCAGAAGGGCCTCTCCAAACACCTGGGCCAGCGTGGCGCGCGCGGCGTCGGGCACCGTCACAAAGCGCCACGGTAGTAGCTGTCCGTGGTCCGGAGCCGATGCCGCAGCTTCCAGTATCAAGCGCAGTTGGGCCGGATCGGGGCCGGGCTGCATCAGGCGCTTGGGCAGTATCGTCTGGCGCACCTGCATCAATGTGGCCACGGTGTTGACCAAGTCCATGTCGGTTGGGGTGGTATCCACTTTAACCAGCCCGTCCATCGGTGCGAACACGTCCATACCAATTCCCCAAACGCACGCCCCATACCGCCATCGTGGCGGCCCACATCAGTGCCGTGGGCAGCAAGAGCCAACTGGCCAGCGTACTCTGGGCGGCAGCGGCAATGCGCAGCAGCGCCGTGATCTGCAACAACACAAACAAAGACCAGACGGTGCGATCAGCCACCAGCGCACGTCCACTATGCCCGCAAGACACCCGTGTCACCATGGCCAGCATCAACGAGGCCAGGCAGCCTATGGTGACAGCGTGGAGCGACCCAAGGCTCAACACGGCGGTGTCTTGCATGACTCCCAATAGTTGCGCAAGGCCGCCCAGCACGAGCGCAAGACCCAGCCACAAGAATCCAATGTGCAGCATGGCCAGCAATCGATTCTTGAGGCTCTGCAACAAGCCCCAGACGGAAGCCAGCCACAACAAAATACAGCCGCATCCCAATTCGAATGCGCCTCGGGCCAGCATCCAGACCGGAGCCATGGCCCCATGCAGTGGGCCATCAATTTCCACCCACACGGCCGCGACTTCCACAACCGCGGCCAGCACCATCAAACCCAGTGCCCAAAAAGGGCGCCACGTGGTGATGAAAGGCATGGCGCCAGACGTGAAGAATGGAATCATGCGGTGGGCCACTGTGACAAACACCACGACAACAAACCCCCATAAGCCGGTCAGCACGCAGGCCTGGGCAACAGCCGTTGCACCCACCACCAGATTGGCCAGCAGGCCGCCCAGGCTCGCGCACCCCACCAGAAAGGCCACGCCGACTGTACGGGCGTGCAACTGGTCGGGCTCCCGGCTGCGCCAGACCAGACGCCAAAGCAGCCAGGTTAGGCGAGCCAAGCCACTCCAGGCCAGGGCCAGGCCTCCCAATGCGACCAGCATATGGGTGTGGACACCCATGAGCCACAAGAGCCACCCAATAGCCTGCATCAACAAGGGAATCAGCAACACGCGGACTTCCAGCGGTTCAACGCGCAGCCACTTGGGACCTGCGGTAAACAGAAAGCCGGAGAAGAAGAGCGGAACAAAACCAAAGGTCATCACCGCAGCGTGGACCAGGGTGGGAGACATGACGTAGGGCAACACCACGGCAACGCTCACGCGATCCAGTTGCACCAGCGCCCACCAGACGCCGGACGCGACCAGGACCACCATGGCCAGAAAAAAACCCAAACGGTGCGGAGCCAGCAGCAGGTAGCGGACGCGCCAATGGCGGTCCAGTGCTGCCAGCACCTCAGCCGAGGGCTTGCCTGGATTCACCCACAGCTTCCCACATGGCCACACTGGGTGCAGTAGTCGCAACCGTCCTTGCGGATCACGGCATGGGCACCACATTCACCACACTTTTTTCCCGCCATCACGGGCAGAGGGGCGGTGGCCAGCGCACTTTCCTGTTGCGGCAGGAGGGCGTCCGTCTCGCTCTGGGTATCGGTGGTGCGCCGGTTGTAGTCGCCGGTCAGCAAGCTGTTGCGCTGGGTCTGGATGTTCTGGATGGCATAGGCCACAGCTGCCACCTCGGAGTCGTGCCACATGGGCACCTGCGTGCCGTCTTCTTTTTGGTGCATGCCCAGGCGAACCGGGCCACGGTCCCAGGCCACCTTGCGCATATCGCTGAGCGCTCGCTCCAGAAAGCCGCCACGCGCAGCCAGCGACAACAGCCGCATGCTGGAGGTAATCCACTGCTGCGACTCGCCGCTTTGCCCCACGGGCATGAAGAACTCGATGGCACGGTCGACCGTTCCACCATTGGGCAAGGGCATCGGCAGGAACGACACCAACAGGTACAGCGTCTTGTGACCTTCTTGGGTCCAGTAGTCAACCTTCTCGGCAACCGCCGATAGTGCACCTTTCGGACGCCGTTCGATCACCGTGCGCATCGGGTCGACCACGGGTACCGGGGCGGGCTTGACGGGCTCTGGCTTGGCAGACTCCACGTGCAATACCGAGCCCAGAATCGCATTCGGCCGGTACGTGGCAAGACCCTTGAGACGGGCGTTCCAGGCCTGCTGGTAGAGGCCCTTGAAGTCGTCATAGGGGTAGTCAGCCGGGACATTCACGGTTTTGGAAATGGCGGTGTCCACAAAGGGCTGCACCGCTTCCATCATGGCGATGTGGTCGGTGGCCGACATCTCCAGCGCCGACACAAAGTAGTCCGGCAACTTGTTCACATCGCCGCCCAGTTCATGGTAGCGGCGCCAGGCATGGTCTTCCACCGAATACTCGGTATAGCTGCCATCACCCTCGCGCTTCTTGCGCTTGTACATCCAGGAGAACGGCGGCTCAATGCCGTTGGAGGCGTTGTCGGCAAAGGCCAGGCTCACGGTGCCCGTGGGCGCAATTGACAGCAAATGGCTGTTGCGGATGCCATGCGTGCGGATGGACTGCTGCAACGCGGCAGGCAGGCGGCTGGCAAAGGTGCCGGGTTCCAGATAGCCATCGGCATCAAACTTGGGGAAGGCGCCTTTCTCCTGGGCCAGCGCCACGGAAGCGGTGTAAGCCGCATCGCGCATGCTGGTGGCAATGCGCGTGGCCATTTCGCGACCTTCGGGCTTGTCGTAGCGCAGGCACAGCATGGCCAGTGCATTACCCATACCGGTAAAGCCAACGCCGATGCGGCGCTTGGCCGCCGATTCGTCGCGCTGCTGCTGCAGCGGCCAGAACGTCACATCCAGCACGTTGTCCAGTGCCCGCACCTGAATCGCCACGGATTTTTCGAACGCCTCAAAGTCAAACGCGGGAACGCCGTCAAAACCGAATGGATGGCGAATGAAACGCGTCAGGATGATGGGGCCCAGGTCGCAGCAGCCGTAGGAAGGCAGCGGCTGTTCCCCGCACGGGTTGGTGGCGGCGATGGTTTCGCAATAGCGCAGGTTGTTGTCCTTGTTGATGTGGTCCAGGAACAAAATGCCGGGCTCAGCGAAGTCATAGGTGGAGCGCATCACGGTGTCCCACAGCGCGCGCGCCTGCAGGGTCTGGTAAACCCACTTGCCATCGGCGCGCTGGAATGCGCCCTTCT
This sequence comes from Rhodoferax sp., assembly GCA_030645355.1. Classification (GTDB taxonomy): domain Bacteria; phylum Pseudomonadota; class Gammaproteobacteria; order Burkholderiales; family Burkholderiaceae_C; genus Allorhodoferax. The sequence continues at coordinate 88,699 of JAUSNJ010000162.1, forward strand.
CCATCAACGTGGCGCCGGGCTTGGCCGGATGCACCAGCTCCCAGGGACCGTCTGAAATCAGTGCTTCCATGAAGGCATCGGTCATTCCCACCGATACGTTGAAGTTGTTCCAGCGCCCCGGTGTGCGCTTGGCGGTGATGAACTCCATCACATCGGGATGGTCCACGCGCAGCACACCCATCTGTGCTCCGCGGCGCGCACCGGCGCTCTCGACCGTCGAGCAGGACTGATCAAACACATTGATGTAGCTGCAAGGGCCGGAAGCCATGGAGGCCGTACCTTTGACGGCCGCTCCGCGCGGGCGGATGCGCGAGAAGTCATAGCCCACACCGCCGCCGCGGCGCATGGTCTCGGCTGCCTCACGCAGGGCTTCGTAAATGCCGGGGTAGCCGTCGGCGTCCAGGCCCTGGATGCAATCGCCCACGGGCTGCACAAAACAGTTGATCAGCGTGGCCTGGATGTCGGTTCCGGCGGCGCTCATGATGCGCCCCGCACCAATCGCTCCAGCGTAGAGGTTCTCCAGAAAAATCGCCTCATATTTTGGGCGGTCCGCCTCCAGCTCGACCGAGGCCAGCGCACGCGCCACGCGGGCGAACAGATCCTCAATTCCGGTTTCGCCCGGTTTGAGGTATTTTTCGGCCAGCACATCATGGCTGATGGGCTGAATCACGATCTGCTGGTGTGGTGGATGAATGGGGTCGCGTTTCATGCTTTTGATCTCCTCGGGAAACTGATTTTTGGGGTCGCTTGCGGGTTACTGCGGCTATGCAGTGAACCCATGCAGCATGGGGTTGGGTCTGGTGAAAGCCAGGTTCGCCAGAATGGAAGTTGTCATCATGCTCCGACAGGTTTCATGTTGGGGGCTGCCGATTTGAACTGGCGACACACCGCTGCCGGATGCTAGCGAAGTAAAGAAATCTTTCTTTGCTGTGCATCAATGATGCGGGTTTCACTTCGCCGCCATCGTAGCAACAGATTGGCGGAAAACCGCAGGTCGACTGAAAGAAAAAAAAGCGTCCCGGACACCGTCACCGCCCCCAAAAATCCCACATACCAAAATGGGGTGGTAGCCCTCGAATTGATTGGTTTAGAAGCTACGATTTTGGTAGCGCGGGACGAAAACCCGGGGGAATGCGTCAGGCCAGCCAGGCCGCGTCCTGTTGCCAGCGAGCCACCCATTCCCGGACTGCGTGTGCGGGCATAGGACGGGCAATGCCGTAGCCTTGCGCCAGTTCAGCCCCCAGGGCAAGCAACTGGACCCCATGCACCGCTGTCTCGACGCCTTCGGCAAGCACCTCGCGCTGAAAGGCAGCGGCCAGTCCGATGACCCCTTTCACGATGGCCAGGTCATCCGGATCGGTCATCATGTCCCGCACAAAACTCTGGTCAATCTTGATCAGCTCTGCAGGCAAATGCTTGAGATAGGTCAGCGACGAATAGCCGGTGCCAAAGTCATCCAGCGCAAAGCGCACACCAATGGCCTGACAGGCCCGCATGATGTCGGACACGTGGCGCATGTCTTCCAGTGCGCTGGTCTCCAGGATTTCCAGCTCCAGGCAATGGGGTGGGATATGCGGGTGCTCTGCCAGCAACGCGCCCAGGCGCTCGACAAAACCCGCTTGCTGCAATTGGCGCGCGCCAATGTTGACACTGACCGGCAGTTCCAGCCCCGCGGCATGCCAGGCCGTCATTTGCGCCAGCGCGTTGGCAATCACCCATTCCCCAACATCCACACTCAGGGGGTGTTCCTCAATGATCGGCAGAAAGGCCGCGGGCGACAACAGCCCCCGTTGCGGGTGTTGCCATCGGATCAATGCCTCAACGCCTATCACACGCCCCGTCTTCATATTGACTTTGGGCTGGTAGAAGAGCACGAATTCCTCGCGATCGAGCCCCAGGCGGATGTGCTCCAGGCTTTCCCGTTGGGTTTGCACCGCCACGTCACGGGCCACATCAAACAGGTGATAGCGGTTTTTGCCGGCCTGCTTGGCCAGGTACATGGCCTGGTCGGCGTGGCGCATCAATTGGTCGGCGCTGGCGCCATCCTGCGGGTAAATGGTGACGCCCACGCTGGCGGACACCTGCAGCACGGTGTCGGCCGCCTGGACCGGCATGGCCGCAGCCTCCAGCAACCGGGCCACGATCGGCTGGAACGCCGGGGTCGGATCCAGGTCCACCAGCAGGGCCACGAACTCGTCACCGCCAATGCGGGCCAGAGTATCACCATCACGCAGTATCGATTTGACATTCCTGGCCACCGCGATCAGCAGTTCATCTCCCGTGGAGTGGCCATGGGCATCGTTGACGGCCTTGAACCCGTCCAGATCGAAATACGCCAGCACCAACGTATGCCCCTGGCGCTGGCATTGCGCCATGGCCTGCTGCAGCCGGTCGGCCAACAGCACCCGGTTGGGCAGGCCCGTGAGCACGTCAAAGTGGGCAATGTGCTCCAGCTGACGCTGGTGTTCCTTGATGTGCGTGATGTCGGTGAACAGCCCTACATAGTTCTGGATGGCGCCGCTGGCATCACGCACCGCGCTGATGTTTTCCAGCCCCGCGTAGACCGCGCCATCCTTGCGGCGATTCCAGATTTCTCCCGCCCAGAAGCCCTTGTCGACCAGCGCGGCCCACATGGCTGTGTAGAACGCAGCCCCCTGCCGACCGGACTGCAGAAAGCGGGGGTTTCGGCCCAGCGCCTCCGCACGGCTGTAGCCGGTGATGGCACAGAAGGTGTCGTTGACATCGACGATGAGCCCTTGGGCATCGGTAATGAGTATGCCCTCGCGGGCATGGGTGAACACGCTGCCGGCCAGTTGCAGGCGCGCCTGGGCTTGTGCGCGCTCAAGCTCGCCCGCTGCGCGCACGGCGACCATTTTCAGCACAGCTTCTGCCTGCGAGGTGTGCGGCATGGCCTTTCGACTGATCACGGCAATCAAACCGATGGGCCTGTCGCCGGCGCCCCACAGCGTGACACCAATGTAGCCTTGCGCCTGCAATTCCTGCAGCACCGCGTCATCGGGAAACCGCTGGCACACCCCCCCGTGGAACACCGCCATGCCGTTCTGCACGACATCCCCACAGGGCGTCTGTGCGAGCGCATGGTGGACGTTGTCCTGCAGCTTGCCGTCGTGGAACACGGCCACGTTGTGGGCCACCAAACCGTCGTCCGACAACCGGTCCACGCACACACAGTCAGCGTCCAGGGCGCCGGCCAGGTAGGCAGCCAATGCCGGGAAGAAGCCCTCGCGGCCATTGGCGCCGCTGTGATCGGCCAGAAAGTGCAAAGTGCCCTCGAACAGCTTGCGATTGGTGATGTCACGAACGAAGGCATTGAACTCGCGCGCACTATCCACCGCCAAGGCGGTTATCACCAGCTCGACGGGAAACAGTCGCCCATCCCGGTGCATGGCCTGCACTTCCACCACCGTCCCCAACATACTGGAAGTGCCCGTTGACAGGTGCCGCTTCAGCCCTGCCTGGTGGGCCTCACGGTAGTGCGCGGGGATGATGGTGTCGTGCATGGCCCGCCCCATGGCCTCGGCGCGTGTCCAGCCAAACAGTTGCTCGGCCTTTGGATTCCAGCCCGTGATCAGCCCCTGGGCATTCATCTGAACCACGGCATCCATGGCGGAATGGATGATGGCCCGTGCGCGCTGCCTGGCGTGCAGCATGCGGCGGTACTGTACGGAAAGGCCCGCACCGGCACACACGAGCAAGCCCGTCAGCACGCCCAGCGCAACCACCCAGCCCCGGTATTGCATCCACAGGTCAGCCAGAACAAGGTCACGGGGCGCGTCAAAGGGCGGCATGCGCAAACTGCGCAACAGCGCTTCGACACCTCCATAGTTGGCCGGTGGCATAAAGCCGCTGAGCCCGGCGGCGATGGCGGTGGGGCTGTCGCGCGGCAATCCCAACAGGGCAATGGCCAGGCTACGCGCCACCTGGGGGTCGACGGTCGCCAGCACGGCAACCGGCCACTCCGGAACCAGGGGGGTGGAGCTGGCATATGGAAAACGCCCGAGGTTCTGGCGATGGATGACCTTGAACGCCGTGGGGTCCAGGCGCCCCTCTTGCACCATGGATTCCAGTATGCCGGTCCGCACAAACCCCACCTCGGCACGACCCGACATGACGGCTGTGACGACGTTGTCCTGCGGCATCCCGGTCACCACCAGCATGCCCTGTTCGAGCACCGGCAGGCCGGCTTTTTGCAGGACAAACGCCTGCAACTGGTAGCCCCCCAGAAAGTCGACGCTGGTGACCGCGACACGTTTGCCGGAAATGTCGGTCAGTGATGCAATCTTCGTGGCCTCAGCGCGCGTAAAAATGACCCCGCCAAATTCCGACACGTTGTCATCACCCACGGCATTGACCTGGGTGGCCAGGGGGGCCGACAGGGCGTAGCGCTGGTTCAGCAGGATGTAGTGCCCGGGATTGGTAAACACCACATCCAGGTCGCTACGGGCCACGGCTGCCTCGAGCTGGGACAGATCATGTACTGACAAGTCTACCGGCCGTTTCAGGGCCGATTCAAGGTAGCGCGCCAGCGGCTGCCATTGCGCCAACGACTGCGTGTCGGAACGAAAGGACAACACGCCGAACCGCAAAGGCGACTGGGCCCACGCCACATCCGAAAACAGAAGACTGAGCAGCAACCAAAGGGCTGCCAGCGCGTGCTTCATGGCGGGATTCAACTGGCGCGCAAAGCCAGGCGTGTCCGCCCGTGCGCAGCCCCGTCGGCGTCGAGCTTGAAGACGCTGACGGCATCGACCAGATCACTGGACTGGTTCTTCAGGCTGCTCGCAGCAGCGGCCATTTCCTCGACGAGGGCTGCATTTTGCTGGGTCACCTCATCCATCTGCTTGACCGCCTCTCCCACCTGGGCCACTCCCAGAGCCTGCTCATTGCTCGCAGCGCTGATTTCACCCATGATGTCGGTGACGCGGCGAATGCTGCCCACAACCTCCGTCATCGTGGCGCCGGCCTCGTCCACCAGCGTCGTACCGTGCTCTACGCGCTCTACGCTGGCATTGATCAGCATCTTGATTTCTTTCGCAGCGTCCGCGCTGCGTCCGGCCAGCGAACGCACCTCGCTGGCCACGACCGCAAAGCCGCGCCCCTGTTCACCCGCACGTGCCGCTTCAACCGCGGCATTCAACGCCAGGATATTGGTCTGAAAAGCAATGCCATCAATGACCTGGATGATGTCGGAGATTTTTCGTGAAGAATCGTTGATGCCTCGCATCGTGTCCACTACCTGGGCCACCACTTCGCCGCCTCTGACAGCCACCGTAGACGCGCTGACGGCCAGCTGATTGGCCGTTCGCGCGCTGTCCGCATTCTGGCGCACTGTGCCGCTCAACTCTTCCATGCTGGCCGCCGTTTGCTCCAGCGCACTGGCCTGGCTTTCGGTACGGGCGGACATGTCGTTATTGCCCTGGGCGATCTCAGCGCTGGCGGTGGCGACCCCTTCCGAACCCTGGCGAACGGTCGTCACGACTTTCGCCAGACTGGCCTGCATCTCCGCCAAGGCGCCCAGCAGATGGCCCATTTCATCGTTACCCCGGGCCTCGATGCGCTGACTCAGATCCCCGGCCGCCACAGCGCGGGCGAGTTTCAGCGCCACGTTGACCGACGATGTCGTGGTCCGGGTAATCAACACCATGATCCATACCGCCAAGGCTGTCATCAGGGCAACGGTTGCGCTGCCCCAAAACAGTTCGCGCTGGGCTTCTGCAGCCGTGTCGTCGAGTTGCTTGCGCAATGCGTCAAACGCCACCGTGATGAGGCCAAACTGCACGTCAATGGTCTTGGTCATTGCCGAAAAGTAGTCCGCTGAAGGATGGGTCAAGGTCTCCGCCCGCAAAATCTTGTCATCCACCAAGCGCATGCCGTCCTCGGTTGCGCTGACTGCCTTGGACAGCGCGTCAGCGACCAGGGAATTCAGCGCCGGATTGGCGGCGGTCGCCAGCTCGATGTTTTTGCGGGCGGCGCCCAAGCTGCTGCGGATACCGCTGCCCAGCCCTTCGATACGCACCTTGTCCTCGGGCGTGGCACTGGCACGAACCAGCAACGCGGAACCCCGCGCCCGCAACTGTCCCAAACCTTCTGTCACCCGGGGCATGTGCTGCAGTACGGCCAATTGCAGGTAATAGCCCGCGGCGGTGGGATCCAGCGCGATGCCGGACGCATTCACAATGTCTTCCACCAGGGTCAACTCGTCGGCAATCAGGGCCGTGTGCCGCGCAAAACTCTCGGGGCCGGCGATGGACTTGCCGGCAACGGCGGCGGACAAGGATTTCCAGTCGGTGCTGATTTTGGCCACCAGCGCGCCCAACTTGGGATCGGCCAGCGCGCTTAGTGAAGCCTGTACCTTGGCGATGGCCTGGCTCACTTCAGCCTCTTTGGCCTGCCGCGCCGGGGCCTGGGCCTCGCTTCCAGCCAGCAGAACGGCTGACATGCCCCGGTGTTGCTGGGACAGCTGTGTCAGCTTCATGGTGTCCTGGATCGGACCCAAACCCCGCACCTCCTGCTGGGCCGACGCGATGTGCGCGAGGTTGACACGGACAAAGATGACGGTCGGTACGACCAGCATCAACACCGCCAGCAGTGAAATGAGAAGAAACTTGTGCGCAAAGCGCAAGTTACGGATAAACAGACCCATGACAAACTCCCTGTTTGAGAAACGTCGGTCTATCCCGGGCGTATCGGAATACACCCTCGCGCCGCTTATGTTTCATTACCAATGAAGCACAGAAACTGAACACTCCAACGCCCCCGGAGCCAGTCTAGTGGAGACCGAAGTAATTATCATTAAGATGCATCAAGATTTTTTGGCCAGAACGGTATAGCGCGTGATGCCGCAAGGGTTCGTCTATCACCCCGATTGAACTAATGGATTAGCACTCGCTCCAAGAGAGTGCTAATATTCAGACATTGAACACAAGGAGTTCTGGTATGACACATCAAATTGCAATGGCTATCCCCACGCCCGCCTTGGCCAATCCTTGGTCGGTCGTGCCGTCGCTGGGCAATCTGGATGCTTATATTTCGGCAGCCAACCGCTTGCCCATGCTCACGCTGGAAGAAGAGCAGAAGTTTGCGCGCCAGTTCAAGAACGATAACGATGTTGAAGCCGCCGGTAAGTTAGTGCTCTCTCACTTGCGCTTGGTGGTGTCGGTTTCCCGCCAGTACCTGGGCTACGGTCTGCCCCACGGCGACCTGATCCAGGAAGGCAATGTGGGCCTGATGAAGGCCGTAAAGCGATTTGACCCCGACCAGGGCGTGCGTCTGGTGAGCTATGCGCTGCACTGGATCAAGGCCGAAATCCACGAATACATCCTGAAGAACTGGCGCATGGTCAAGGTGGCCACGACCAAGGCGCAGCGCAAGCTGTTCTTTAATCTGCGCTCCATGAAGCAGCGCTACAAGAGCGACGACGCTGCGGCCGACCTGGGCACGCACCGCGACACGCTGAACCCCGAGCAGATCGAGGCCATGGCGCGCGAGCTCAAGGTCAAGCCCGAAGAAGTGATCGAAATGGAAACCCGCATGTCGGGTGGCGATGTGTTGCTGGACCCCAGTCCCTCCGATGATGGCGAAGATGCCTTTGGCCCCATCGCCTACCTGACCGATACCAGTCACGAGCCGATTGCCATGATCGAGGCGCACCAGCGCGACGTGCTGGCCACCGACGGCATCGCCGCCGCCCTGGATGCGCTGGATGCCCGCAGCCGTCGCATCGTGGAAGAGCGCTGGCTCAAGGTCAACGACGACAACTCCGGTGGCATGACGCTGCATGAACTGGCCGCCGAGTATGGCGTGAGCGCTGAACGCATCCGCCAGATCGAAGTGGCGGCCATGAAGAAAATGAAGACGGCACTGGCGGACTACGCCTGATACGTTTCACTTTCGTAATGCTATTGGTTTAGTAGCACTACATTCAATATCCACGAGGGCTAGGAGCATGAAATGCTCCTAGCCCTTCTGTCAAAACCGTCCGCGAACGTCTATGCGGTGGCCCAGCTTACGAAGCCTGTTTGAGCAGGATACGGATGTCGTCGGTCAGCGCCTTGGGCCCGCTGCCGTAGCGGGTGAACAGGCGCAACTGGCCCTTGGTGTCGTAGACGTAGCTGCCAGCCGAGTGGTCCATGGTGTAGCTGCTGGGGGTTTTGCCGTCGACCTTCTTGAAGTAGATTTTGTATTCCTTGGCCAACTCCACGAGCTTCTCCGGGGTGGTGGTCAGCGCCAGGAAGCTGGGGTCAAAGTTGGCCATGTAGCCCTTGAGCACCTCCGGCGTGTCGCGCTGCGGATCGACCGTGACAAACAGGGCCTGCAGCCGGTCGCCATCCTTGCCCAAGGCTTTTTTCACCTCAGCCAGCTCGGTCATGGTGGTGGGGCACACGTCGGGGCATTGGGTGTAGCCAAAAAACATGACAACCACCTTGCCGGCAAAGTCCTGTATGCGGCGCACCTGCCCGTTGTGGTCGGTCAGTTCAAAATTCTTCGCGTACTCGGCGCCGGTGACATCCACCGAAGCAAACGCTGCCTGCTGTGGGGAGCAAGCTGAAATCAGGACTGCAGCCCCCGTAAACAATGCGCAGGAGGCTATCAATTTAATAGCAAATCTTCTATTCATCGTGGACTCAAAGTAAATAGTGGTCAAGCAGCAGCGCGGCAAACAGCGCGCTCAGGTGGATCAACGAAAACCGGAAGGTGCGCCGGGCGAGCTCGTCGGAGTACTCCCGCCAGAGTTGCCAGGCGTACAGGCAAAACCCGATTCCCAGCACGACGGCCGCCACCAGGTAGAGCCAGCGGCTCATGCCGTACACGAAGGGTAGCAGACAGGCCGCAAACAGCACTAAGGTGTAGAGCAAAATCTGCAAGCGCGTAAATTCGCTGCCGTGGGTTACCGGCAGCATGGGCAGGCCAGACTTGCGGTAGTCCTCCACCCGGTAGAGGGCGAGCGCCCAGAAATGCGGTGGCGTCCACAAGAAGATGATCAGAAAGAGAATCAGGGCTTCAGGGCCCACATCGCCCGTCATGGCCGCCCAGCCCAGTACCGGCGGCATGGCCCCCGAGGCGCCGCCAATCACAATGTTTTGCGGGGTCAGGGGTTTGAGAATCACGGTGTAGATCACGGCGTAGCCGACAAAGGTCGCAAACGTCAGCCACATGGTGAGCGGATTGACCCAGACATACAAGAGCACCGATCCTGCAACACCCAGCATGGCAGAAAACATCAGAGTCTGTGTGTTGCTCAGTTCGCCGCGCGCCGTGGGGCGCCAAGCGGTGCGCTTCATCTTGGCATCGATGCCCTGCTCCACAATGCAGTTGAAAGCAGCAGCCGCTGCAGCGACCAGCCAGATACCGGCGCACGCGACGGCGGCCAGGCCAATCTGCGGCAACGTGGGCATGCCAGGCACGGCCAGCACCATGCCGATCAACGCACAGAACACGATCAGCTGAATGACCCGGGGTTTGGTCAGCGCATAAAACTGCCGGAACACGGAGGGGGTTGACAAGGAATTGGTAGCGGTCATGCGCGAAATCCAGATGGGGAATAGGTAGCGACCAACAGCCGAACCAGAACAACGACCAGTGCACCGGCTCCACCCGTGTGCAGGACTGCCGCCACGATGGGCCAGTCCAGCACGACATTGCTCATACCGGTTAGCAACTGAAGGGTCAACAGGATGCCAAGTGCCCGCGCGTGGCCGCGCAAGGCCGGTGTTTTCGACAGGTGCCAGGCCAACGCGGCCAGTGACACCAGGGTCACAGCGGCCAGCAAGCGATGCGTGTAATGGATGGCTGTGAGCGCCTGAAAGCTGATGTGGCTGCCATCCTGGCTGTAGCCCAGTGGGCGCCAAATCTCAAAACCATGGCCAAAGTCCATCTGCGGCCACCAACTGCCCTGGCAGTTGGGAAAATCCGTGCAGGCCAGAACCGCGTAGTTCGTGCTGACCCAGGCGCCGGACACTGCCTGCAGGATCAACAAAGCCAGAACCGCGTAGATTGCCTTGCGCAGCAGCGCAGACGCCGTTGTCGTTACCAGCAAGTCCTGCTGACGCGCCAGTTGGACGGCTTGAACGGTCAACAATCCCAACAAAATATATCCACCCAGCAAATGCAGCGTGACGATGGCTGGAAACAGCTTCATGGTCACGGTCCAGGCACCGAAAGCGCCTTGTATGCAGACCCACACCAAAGTCGTCGTTGCCCACCAGGGGTTGATGGGGCGCCGGTTATCCACGGGTTTGCGTCCCAGCCAGGCTGCAACCGCCAGAACCATGATCAACACACCAACCCCCATCGCGAGGTAGCGGTGCACCATTTCAACCCAGGCTTTGCCGGGTGTCACCGGTCCTGTCGGCATGGCCTGCTGGGCCGCATCAATTGCCGCACTGGCCCCCAGAGGGCTGGCATTGCCGTAGCAGCCCGGCCAGTCCGGGCAACCCAATCCGCTGTCGGTCAGCCGCGTGAACGCGCCAAACATCACCAAGTCAAACGTCAGAAACAGGGTCACCAGTGTCAACGCATGCAGGCGCCCCAATGGACTCGCGCGCCGGTTGCGCAAATAGACCATCAGCAAAGGGCCCGAGGCCAGCAGCACACCCATCACGAGCATGCGCACGAGTGGAGAGAAGTCGTAAAGTGGAGCGTTCATGGAAACTTGTCCTGGGCGTCAGCGGCCCGCTTTGTCCCAATGGGAGGACGCGCGCAACAACCGATCCAGATCACGCCTGACCTTGACTGCGCCCTGCGCGTCAATTTGCGCGGGAAAACGCATCATCCAGTTGCCCAACGGGTCGACCAGATACAGATGATCTTGCAAAGCATGGCCAGCCTGGGGGGCCAACCAGTCTGCCAACGCCGGCTGTGCGAGCCTGAGTACCGTTGCGTCCTTCAACGCAGGCAAGAGCGCATCCGCCACCGGGGCTGCATCATTGATCAACCAGACCCAATCTAGGCGCGCCTTGTCCTTGCCAAGACCTTCCCGCAATTGGCGCTGCAAATACAAATGGTTTGCACACAGCGCGTCGCAGCGCCCCGATGAGACGCTGACCAGTAGCCACTGGTCCTTGAGCGAGCGCAAGTTCACGGACTTGCCTTCCAGGTTGGTGGCGACGAGATCAGGCAGAGCCCGTTGCGGCTCAACCAACTCGCCAAAATTGCGCCGCCCCTCGGGGCGCACCACGTAGAAGGTCAGGTACGACGCAATCACCGGGGCCGCACAGATCAGCATGACCGCCAGCATCTTCCAGCGTCCGGCACGGGTGCGACCATTTACGAGGTCGCCCATGTCTCGCGCATTCGGCAGTGTATGCACCGTCAACCCCAATGGGGTGTCGTCGGAAGGATTTGCGCTAGACATCGGGACTTGTATCCTTTGGGCGATCAATAAAACGTCGAACAACCTGGAACCACAGGTACAACATGGAAAACAGGAGTGCCAGACCAAACCACTGCGCGGCGTAGCCGTAATTCTTCTCGACCCCCAGATTGACAACCGGCCAATCACGCACCAGGGCCTCTCCGGTTGCGCCCATTTGCTGCAGCGTAATCGGAAGCAACGGCAACCCGGTTTCAGAGCTGAATTGTGGCAGGTCGAGATTTTGCCGTATTCGTCCCGCCGTAGGAGCACCAAGGGCATACAGATCGGAGGGCGGCAAGGCCATGCGGCCTACTATTTCGACCACGCCCGCAGGTGTTTCAATCGGGGGCAACAGCGTACGATCCTCGAATCCGCGGGGAGCCCAGCCGCGTTGAACTGCCAACGCGCCACCGCCCTCCAGTCGCAAAACCGTCACCACCACGAACCCCACCCTCCCATCCATGGGCCGGTTCTCAAGGAATGTGACGGACTGTGGTACCCAGGTACCCCGCAGACGCGCACGCTGGTGGAGCAATGTCAACGGGTCAGTCGCGGCACGGACCGCGGCGGCATCAAGCGGCGATTTGGCACTTTGCGCATCCAGAGATACTTGGCGCGACTGCTTTTCGGCCGCACGCGACAATTGCCAGAATCCAAGGCTCGCAGTGACTCCCACTGCGGCGAGCGTTGCCACTGTGATGAGTACAAATTTCAATCGCCCATTCACCAGATAATCCTGCTCATGACATACCTTGTAACCATTGCCTTTTTGGCCATTCTCGCAAGCCTCGGTGCAGCATTGTTCTACATGATGCGTGGTGGACAGAAGGGGAATGAAACATCCCGAAAAATGGCCCGCGCCCTCGGTCTGCGCGTTGGCTTGTCAATCCTGCTATTTGCCTGCATTCTGATCGCGTGGAGTTTGGGTTATATCCACCCGACGGGCATTCCACAGGGGCGCTAATCCAGAAAAAAGGCACCGCGTGCGGTGCCTTTTTATCCTGCAATGCAAGATCCAGTCAGAGCCAGTACACCAGGATATAGAGGCCGAGCCAGACCACATCCACAAAGTGCCAGTACCAGGCAGCCCCTTCAAAGCCGAAGTGGCGTTGGGGGGTGAAGTGGCCTTTCTGCAGGCGCAGCGTGATGAACAGCAGCATCAACATGCCCACAAACACGTGGAAGCCGTGAAAGCCGGTCAGCATGAAAAACGTGGAGCCAAAAATGCCCGAGCTGAGCTTCAGGTTGTACAGCGTGTAGGCATGGTAGTACTCGTAGCCCTGAACACACAGGAAGGTCGCACCCAACAATACCGTGATCCACATGAACCCGATGGTCTTGCTGCGATTGCCCGCCACCAGTGCATGGTGGGCGATGGTCAATGTCACGCCGGAGGACAGCAGCAATGCCGTGTTGATGGTAGGCAACCAGAACGGGCCCATCGTCATGAAGGGTTCCACAATGCCGGCAGGGGATGCAGTTGCACCTGCGGCCAGACTGGGCCACACGGCCTTGAAGTTTGGCCAGAGCAGCGCGTTATCCAGACTGCCCAACGCTGGCACGGAATGCGCACGCGCCCACCACAACGCTGTGAAAAAGGCGCCGAAGAACATGACCTCGGAGAAGATAAACCAGGTCATGCTCCAACGGAACGAGATGTCGATCTTGTGGCCGTATTGGCCGCCTTCGCTCTCGGCGATGGACTGACTGAACCACTGGTACAGCACGAAAAGCCAACCGATCAGACCCGCCAAAAGCGAGAACTTGCCCCATTCAACGCCATTGATCCATTGGCCCGCGCCCAGGATGACGAAAAATAACCCCAACGCGGCCATGGCTGGATGGCGCGAAGGGCCGGGGATAAAGTAGTACGGTGTTGCGCCGTGTGTTGTTGAACTCATTTCTTTCTCCTATTCCAATCAGTTGAGGACAGAGCTTGCCGCCGTGCGGCTAGGGTCTGTCCCACAAGTTATTTACTTCGCAACGACCCAGTTGACCAGGATAACCAAACCCACAACCAGCATCAGCACGGCCAACAGTCCTACCGCCACAACGTGCAGGGGGTTGACCTTGGCCAGATCCTGCTGGTATTGCGTGTTGCTGCGGATACCCAAAAACGACCAAGCCACCAGTTTGACACTGCGCCACACCGAAGGGGTTTCGGGAGCGCTCACAGACACCGGGTCCGTCATGAGCGACGCTCCTGGGGCGCGCCGACCGTCACAGCAGCAACAGGAGCCGGGGGTGTCTTGCCTCCCACCTCAAAAAAGGTGTAGGACAAGGTGATGGTCTTCACGTCCTTGGACAACTTGGGATCGATTACAAAGGCGACAGGCCAGGACTTCTTTTCGCCCGGATCCAGTGTGTACTGGTTAAAACAAAAACACTCCAGCTTGTTGAAGTGAGCCGCTGCCTGCTGCGGTGCGTAACTGGGAATAGCCTGTGCCGACATGCGCCGGTTCTGGGTGTTCTGGAACTCGTACATGACGGTGGTCAGTTCACCAGGGTGGACCTTCACGGACCGTTGCGCAGGCTTGAACTCCCAGGGTCCACGGGCGTTGGCATCAAATTCGACGGTGATGCTCCGGCTCAGGTCCACCTGGGTATTCGCGGCTAGTGCCGGCGTGGCTCCCGGAATGTTCCGGTCACCCAGTGCCAGAACATTGATACCAGTCATTTCACAGATGGTCTTGTAGATGGGCACCAGCGCATAGCCAAATGCGAACATGCAGACGGTTATGACCGCCAGCTTGCGCACCATCAGGAAATTCTCGCGCCGCAGTTCCATCACTTACTTGCCCAGCAACACCATGCGGGCCATGAAACCGACAAAGAACAAGGCGGCGATGGATGCCAGGATCAAACCCATGCGGGCATTGGCCTTTTTCTGTTCGGGTGTCGTCATCGCAATTAACCAATCACCTTGGTGGCGGTTGCATCCAGCTTGGGCGGTGTCTCAAAGGTATGGAACGGTGCAGGCGATGGCACTTCCCACTCCAGACCTTCAGCGGCTTCCCATGGCTTCTGCGGGGCCTTTTCACCCTTGCCTTGCATGGCAGGCAGCACGATGAACAGGAAGAAATAGACTTGGGCAAAACCAAACAGGAAACCACCGACCGACGCGACCGCATTGAAGTCCGCAAACTGCATGGGGTAGTCAGCATAGCGACGCGGCATGCCGGCCAAGCCCAGGAAATGCATCGGGAAAAAGGTGATGTTGAAGGCGATGATGGACCACCAGAAGTGGATCTTGCCGCGTGTCTCGCTGTACATCACACCGGTCCACTTGGGGGCCCAATAGTAGAAGCCGGAGAACATTGCAAACAGCGAGCCGGCCACCAGCACGTAGTGGAAGTGGGCGACGATGTAGTAGGTGTCCTGCAACTGGATGTCGATGGGCGCAACCGCAGGCATCAGGCCGGTGAAGCCCCCGATGGTGAACACGAAGATGAAGCCCACGGCAAACAGCATGGGGGTTTCAAACGTCATGGAACCCTGCCACATGGTGGCGATCCAGTTGAAGATTTTCACGGCGGTTGGCACGGCGATCAGCATCGTGGCGTACATGAAGAACAGCTGTCCGGTCACCGGCATGCCGGTGGTGAACATGTGGTGCGCCCAGACGATGAAAGACAGGATGGCAATGCTGGATGTGGCATACACCATGGAGGCGTAGCCAAACAGCTTCTTGCGGGCAAAGGCTGGCACCACCTGGCTGATGATGCCGAAGGCCGGCAGAATCATGATGTAGACCTCGGGGTGGCCGAAGAACCAGAAGATGTGCTGGTACATCACCGGGTCGCCGCCGCCGGCGGGGTTGAAGAAGCTGGTGCCGAAATGCCGGTCCGTCAGTGTCATGGTGATGGCCCCGGCCAACACCGGCATGACGGCGATCA
>JAUSNJ010000173.1 GCA_030645355.1 Rhodoferax sp.
AGCGCGCTGCGCAGGTCAAAGAGGAGCCCGCGCAGCGGGCGGGGGACACGGAGCAGCGCGCTCTGCCGCCCAGGCTCCTAGGTATTGAGTTGTGCCCAGGCCTTGTCCAGGCGTTTCACGCTGACCGGCTGCGGCGTGCGCAACTCTTGCGCGAAGAAGCTGACGCGTAGCTCCTCCACCAGCCAGCGGAACTCCTGCATGCGCTCGTCGACCGCCCCTTTGCGCTCGGCCACCAGGCGCCAGTAGCGCTGTTCCAGTGGGCGCAGTTCGGCCAGGCGGGTGGCATCACGGGCCGGGTCGGCACGGTACTTGTCCAGACGCAGCGTGATGGCCTTGAGGTATCGGGCCAGGTGCTGAAGGCGCGGCCAGGGCGCGGCCTGCAGGAAGCGCTTGGGCACCAGGCGCTGCAACTGTTGGGCGCAATCGGCCACCGCGTCGGGGGCGTTCTTGGTGTCCTTGATTTTGCGGGCGGCCGTGGCGTGCTCCAGCAGAATGGTGCCGGCCATGCGCGCCACCTCGGTGGCGATCAGCGTCAGGCGGCCCCTGCCCTCCTCCACCCGTCGCTTGAAGGCGAATTCGTCAGTGGGCAGCGGGTCCAGCAGGAAGGCGCGGTCCAGCGCCACGGCGATGATCTGCTCGCGCAATTCCTCCAGCGTGCCGCCACCGGCGCCATTCTCCGCCTTACCCACCTGCATATAGGCCACAGCCATCTTCTGCAGGTCGGGGATGTTCTTCTCCAGGTACTTGAGCGCGTCCTTGATCTGCAGCGCAAACAGGCGACGCAGGCCGGCGCGGTGCTTGGCGGCCGACACCTCGGGCTCATCAAACACTTCAATCGTGACGGCATCACCCTGGTCAATCAGCGCCGGGAAGCCAATCAGCGTCTGGCCACCCTTGCGGATTTCCAGCAGCTCGGGCAGCTCGCCAAAGGTCCAGGCGGTGTGACGCTGCTCGGTTGCGGCGGGTTGGCTGGTCTTGCCCGACGGGCCGTTCGTCTGACTTACTCCTGATTTGATAGCTACATGCTCAGATTTCACGAGGGCTGGAGGCTCATTTTGCTTGGAGGCTTTCCCGGAAACGGCTCCTGCGGCTCCCGCCACGCCTGGCGCCAGCGCCGCGCCAGTTCCCGCCCCCACCTGTGCCAGCTTGAGCCCCGCCAGCGCCTGGAACGCACCGCGCGCCTGCGCGCCCAGCTCGGCCTTCAGCGCACCCAGGTTGCGGCCATGGCCCAGTTGACGGCCATGCTCGTCCACCACGCGAAAGTTCATGAAAAAGTGCGGCGTCAGCATGTCGGCCTTGATGTCGGCCCTGGCCACATCCACTGACGTGGCTTCGCGCACCAGCTTCAGCACCGCGTCGATCAGCGCGCCGCTGCCAAAGCGCTCGGGCGCGTTCAGCACCTCGGCAAACTTGGTGGCGGTATCGGGCAGCGGCACCAGGCGCGAGCGTGGCCGCTGGTGCAGCGTCTTCAGCAGGGCCTGCACCTTGTCCTTCAACATGCCGGGCACCAGCCACTCGCAACGTTCGTCATTGACCTGGTTCAGCACAAACAGCGGCACGGTCACGGTCAAGCCGTCACGCGCATCGCCGGGCTCGTGCAGGTAGGTGGCGGCGCAGTCCACACCACCCAGGCGGATGGTCTTGGGAAAGGACGCGGTGGTGATGCCAGCAGCCTCGTGGCGCATCAGCTCTTCGCGGGTCAGTTTGAGCAGATTGGGCTGCTTCTTGACCTCCTCCCGGTACCAGCGCTCGAAGCTGTAGCCGCTGCACACGTCGGCGGGCAGTTGCTGGTCGTAGTAGGCATAGATCAGCTCGTCGTCCACCAGCACGTCTTGCCGACGGGCCTTGTGTTCCAGCTCTTCAACCTGACGCACCATCTTCTGGTTGGCGGCCAGAAAGGGCAGCGATGTTTCCCACTCGCCATCCACCAACGCCTGGCGGATGAAAATCTCGCGGGCACCGGCCATGTCGACGCGGCTGTAGTTGGTGCGCCGCCCGTTGTAGATGACGATGCCATACAGCGTGGCCCGCTCCAGCGCCACCACCTCGGCGGCTTTCTTCTCCCAATGCGGGTCCAGCAACTGTTTTTTGAGCAAATGCTCGCCCACCTGCTCCAGCCACTGCGGTTCGATATTGGCAATGCCACGGCCAAACAGGCGGGTGGTTTCCACCAGCTCGGAGGCGACGATCCAGCGACCCGGCTTCTTGGACAGATGCGCCCCGGGGTGGGCAAAGAACTTGATGCCACGCGCCCCCAGGTACTCGCCCCCTGGTCCTTCGGCCTCCACTTTGCAACCGATATTGCCCAGTAGCCCGGCCAGCATGGAGAGGTGCAACTGCTCGTAGCTGGCGGGCTGCGTGTTCAGATGCCACTTGTGCTCAGCCACCACCGTGTGGAGCTGGCTGTAAATGTCCTTCCACTCCCGCACGCGCCGAATATTGACGAAGTTCTGCCGCAATAGTTGTTCGTATTGGCGATTCGACAACTTGTGTGCCGCACCACTAGCGGAGGGCGCTGTGGCCCGGGGTGCGCCGGGTGACGACATTGAGCTTCGCGACAAGGAGCCCGGCGTACCCCGGGTCGCAGCGTCCGCAGCGGCCGCGTGTCCACCACCCCGCGCATCGTGAATCCATTTCCACAGCTTCAGGTAACCAACAAACTCACTCTTCTCATCATCAAACTTCTTGTGCGCCGTATCGGCCTGCTGCTGCGCCTCCATCGGCCGGTCGCGCACGTCCTGCACGCTCAAGGCCGACGCAATCACCAGCACCTCATCCAGCGCTTGCCGCGTGCGCGCCTCCAGAATCATGCGGCCCACTCGCGGGTCCAACGGCAGCTTGGCCAGCTCCTGTCCCGTTGCGGTCAATTCATTCGCATCGTCCACCGCACCCAATTCATTGAGCAACTGATAACCATCGGCAATGGCCCGTCCCGATGGCCGCTCCAGAAACGGAAAGTCCTCGACGATGCCCAGGTGCAGCGACTTCATCCTCAGAATGACGCCCGCCAATGAACTGCGCAAGATTTCTGGGTCGGTAAACCGCTCGCGCCCGTTGAAGTCCTTCTCGTCGTACAAGCGAATGCAAATGCCGTTGGCAACCCGCCCACAGCGGCCCGAGCGCTGGTTGGCGGCGGCCTGGCTGATGGGCTCGACCAGCAACTGCTCCACCTTGCTGCGAAAGCTGTAACGCTTGACGCGTGCCGTACCCGCGTCGATCACATAGCGGATGCCGGGAACGGTCAGTGAAGTCTCGGCCACGTTGGTGGCCAGCACCACGCGCCGCCCGGTGTGGCCGTCAAAAATGCGGTCCTGCTCGGCGGGGCTCAGGCGGGCAAACAACGGCAGCACCTCTGCGCTGCGCATGATGGGTTGGTGGCTCAGGTGCTTGCGCAGATGGTCCGCCGCCTCACGGATCTCGCGTTCACCGGGCAGAAACACCAGAATGTCGCCCTGGTTGTGCGGGTCACGCCACAGCTCGTCCACGCCATCGGCAATCGCGTTATTCAAGTCGTATTCGCGCGACTCTTCGAATGGCCGGTAGCGCTGCTCCACCGGAAACATGCGGCCCGACACCATGATGACGGGCGCAGGTCCTTTGGACGACTTGAAGTGGTCGGCAAAGCGCTGCGCATCAATCGTGGCCGAGGTCACCACAATCTTCAGGTCCGGGCGACGCGGCAGGATCTGGCGCAAATAGCCCAGCAGAAAGTCGATGTTCAGGCTGCGCTCATGCGCTTCGTCAATGATGATGGTGTCGTAGGCACTCAACAGTGGATCGGTCTGCGTTTCGGCCAGCAAGATACCGTCGGTCATCAGCTTGACTGAGGCGTCTTTCGACAGGCGGTCCTGGAAACGCACCTTGAAGCCCACCACCTCTCCCAGCGGCGTCTTCAACTCTTCGGCAATGCGCTTGGCCACGCTGCTGGCGGCAATGCGGCGCGGTTGTGTGTGGCCAATCAGTCGGGCACGTTGTCCAGCGGGGTAATTGAGCTTGCCGCGCCCCATGGCCAGCGCGATCTTCGGCAACTGCGTGGTCTTGCCCGAGCCAGTCTCGCCACAGACGATGATGACCTGGTGGGCCGCCATGGCGGCCATGATTTCTTCGCGTTTGCCCGATACCGGGAGCGATTCTGGGAATTCGATGAGCAGGGGGCTGGTGGTCAAGGTACAAACTTCGTAGAGAATCACGGATTATCCCAGCCCCGCCTCCAACTGCTCCCCACTCTGCGCACCATGACCACCGTTTTCAATTTCACCTTCGTGCCCTGGTTCCGTTCGGTCGCACCCTATATCCACAAATTCCGCAACCAGACCTTCGTGGTGGGCATTGCGGGCGAGGCCATCGCGGCGGGCAAGCTGCACTATCTGGCCCAGGATCTGGCGATGATCCAGAGCATGGGCGTCAAGATCGTGCTGGTGCACGGTTTTCGGCCCCAGGTCAACGAACAGCTCAACGCCAAGGGCCACGCCGGCAAGTATTCGCACGGCATGCGCATCACCGACGAGGTGGCGCTGGACTGCGCGCAAGAGGCCGCCGGCCAGCTGCGCTATGAAATCGAGGCCGCATTCAGCCAGGGCCTGCCCAATACGCCGATGGCTGACTCCACGGTGCGCGTCATCTCCGGCAACTTCATCACCGCGCGGCCGGTTGGCATTGTCGATGGCGTGGATTTTCAACACTCGGGCCTGGTGCGCAAGGTGGACATTGCCGGCATCAGCCGCGTGCTGGACATGGGCGCCCTGTTGCTGGTTTCACCCTTTGGTTTTTCTCCCACCGGGGAGGCCTTCAACCTGACCATGGAAGAAGTGGCCACCTCGGTCGCCACCGCTTTGCAGGCCGACAAGCTGATCTTTGTCACAGAGGTGCCTGGCATCCGTCTGCGCCCCATGGAGGCGCCCGGCGATGACAACCCCATCGACACCGAGCTGCCGCTGGCCGCCGCCGAAAAACTGCTGGCCCAGTTGCCTGCCGCCAACCACCCCACGGACACCGCCTTTTACCTGCAGCACTGCGTCAAGGCCTGCAAGAATGGCGTGGAGCGAAGCCACATCATCCCGTTTGCGGTAGACGGCTCCATCCTGCTGGAGGTCTATGTGCACGACGGCATAGGCACCATGGTGGTCGATGAAAAACTGGAGAGCCTGCGCGAAGCCACCGTGGACGACGTGGGCGGCATCCTGCAACTGATCGAGCCGTTTGAGAAGGATGGCACCCTGGTCAAGCGCAGCCGCACCGAGATCGAGCGCGATGTCGGCAACTACACCATCATCGAGCACGACGGCGTGATCTTCGCCTGCGCCGCGCTGTACCCGTACACCGAAGCTCGTACCGCGGAAATGGCCGCGCTAACCGTGTCACCCGATGTGCAAGGCCAGGGTGATGGGGAACGCGTGCTCAAGCGCGTGGAGCAACGCGCCAAGGCAGCCGGCCTGGACAGCATTTTTGTCTTGACCACGCGCACCATGCACTGGTTCATCAAGCGCGGCTTTGTGCAGGTTGATCCGGAATGGCTGCCTGAAGCCCGCAAGCGCAAGTACAACTGGGACCGCAAGAGCCAGGTACTGGTAAAAAAGCTGGCCTGACCGCCCCATCGGCGTGAAGCTTCGAAGTGATGACCTGAAAGGCCATTGTTCGATGCTTCTGTGACCGACTTCTTGTCTATCGTTTCCTTCATCTGTCGGCCACGCGTTGGCCGCACCCGTTGTACAGGTCTGTGGGATGCAACGCTGAGTTCAACCGCCTGTGCCAACACGGACCAAGGGCATAGAGTGAACTTGTTGGACGGGACCGTATCACACGCCTATACTTCAAAGCATCGTTTGAGTGCTTGAGTGTTTACGTAGTTGTTGTAACCAGGAGGTCTTATGGACGCGATTGGTAATTATGTAGCCCGGTACGCGCGCAGCCGCGAAGAAGAGCTGAGTCTGGATGAGTATCTGGCTGAGTGCAAGCGCAACCCCTTGGCCTATGCCACCGCGGCAGAGCGCATGCTGGCGGCCATCGGTGAACCCGAGGTGCTGGACACGCGCAACAACCCCCGCCTGTCACGCATCTTCGCCAACAAGCTGATCAAGATCTACCCGGCGTTTGCCGAGTTCTATGGCATGGAAGATGCCATCGAGCAGGTGGTCAGCTACTTCCGGCACGCCGCCCAGGGCCTGGAAGAGCGCAAACAAATCCTGTACCTGCTGGGGCCTGTGGGTGGGGGGAAAAGTTCACTGGCTGAACGGCTCAAACACCTGATGCAGCAGGTACCGTTTTATGCCATCAAGGGCTCGCCGGTCAACGAGAGTCCATTGGGTTTGTTTGATGCCGACGAAGACGGTCCCATTCTGCGCGACACCTACGGCATCCCCACCCGCTACCTGCGGCGTATTCTGTCCCCGTGGGCCGTGAAACGCCTGGATGAATTTGGCGGCGACATCCGCCAGTTCCGGGTCGTCAAACGCCTGCCCAACACGCTCAAACAAATTGGTATCGCCAAGACCGAACCCGGTGATGAGAACAACCAGGACATCTCGTCCCTGGTGGGCAAGGTGGACATTCGCAAGCTCGAAAGTTTTTCGCAGGACGACCCGGACGCCTACAGCTTCTCCGGCGGCCTGTGCCTGGCCAACCAGGGGCTGCTGGAGTTTGTAGAAATGTTCAAGGCGCCGATCAAGGTGCTGCACCCCTTGCTGACCGCCACGCAAGAGGGCAACTTCAAGGGCACGGAAGGCTTTGGCGCCATTCCATTTGATGGCGTGGTGCTGGCCCACAGCAACGAGAGCGAATGGAAAGCCTTTCGCAACAACAAGCACAACGAAGCTTTCCTGGACCGCATTTACATCGTCAAGGTACCCTACTGCTTGCGGGTCAGCGAAGAGATCAAGATCTACGAGAAGCTGATCCGGGAATCATCATTGGCAGAGGCCAAGTGTGCTCCGGGCACCTTCAAGATGATGAGCCAGTTTGCCATCCTGACCCGCCTGAAAGAGCCGGAAAACTCCAGCCTGTACAGCAAGATGCAGGTCTATGACGGCGAAAGCCTCAAGGACACTGACCCGCGCGCGAAGAGCTACCACGAGTACCGCGACTTTGCCGGTATGGACGAGGGCATGAGCGGGGTCTCCACTCGCTTTGCGTTCAAGATCCTGTCCAAGGTTTTCAATTTCGACAGCGCCGAAGTGGCAGCCAATCCGGTGCATTTGATGTATGTGCTGGAGCAGCAAATTGAGCGCGAACAATTCCCCGCCGACCTGGAGCAAAAGTACACCGGCTTCATCAAGGAGCTGCTGGCACCACGGTATGCCGAATTCATCGGCAAGGAAATCCAGACGGCGTATCTGGAGAGTTATAGCGAATACGGCCAGAACATTTTTGACCGCTATGTCACCTATGCCGACTACTGGATACAGGACAACGAGTACCGCGACACCGACACCGGTGAAGTGTTCGACCGCGTCGCATTGAACGCCGAGCTGGAGAAGATTGAGAAACCTGCGGGAATTGCCAACCCCAAGGATTTTCGCAACGAAATTGTCAACTTTGTGCTGCGCGCCCGGGCCAACAACCAGGGCAAGAATCCAGCCTGGACCAGCTACGAGAAGCTGCGCCTGGTGATCGAGAAGAAAATGTTCTCCAACACCGAAGAGCTGCTACCGGTCATCAGCTTCAATGCCAAGGCCAGCGCCGACGAAGCCAAGAAACACGAAGACTTTGTGACCCGCATGGTGGACAAGGGCTACACCGCCAAACAAGTGCGCCTGTTATGTGAATGGTATCTGCGGGTACGCAAGAGTTCCTGAAAGGCTTGCCACGCAAGGACACCTATGGCCCTGCACATTGTTGACCGCCGGCTGGCGGGCAAGAACAAGTCCATTGGCAATCGGGAGCGGTTTTTGCATCGCCACCAGGAGCAGATCCGCGAGGCGGTGCGCAAGGCCGTGTCAGGTCGCAGCATCCGCGACATGGAACAGGCCGAGAACATCACCATTCCCAAGAAGGACATCAGCGAACCGGTCTTTCACCACGGCCAGGGTGGCGTGCGCGACTCGGTGCATCCGGGCAATACCGATCACCTGCGCGGCGACCGCATTGCGCGCCCTCCGGGTGGCAAGGGCGGCAGCGGCAAGGGCCAGGCCAGCGATTCTGGCGAGGGTGAAGACGACTTTGCCTTCACGCTGACCAAAGAAGAATTCATGCAGGTCTTCTTCGAGGGCCTGGCCTTGCCCCGCCTGATGCGCACGCAAATCGGTGAGTCGCCCGAGTGGAAAGTCCACCGTGCCGGCTACACCCGCGACGGCACCCCGAACAACCTGCACATCGTGCGCTCCATGCGCGGCGCGCTGGGCCGACGGCTGGCCTTGGGAGCCGCAACACGGCGCGAACTGGAGCAGCAGCGCCGGCTGCTGGCCGAGCTGCTGCGCAACCCGCTTGGCAAAGACAGCGAGATTCGCAATGTGCGGCTGCTGATCGCAGACCTGGAAGCGCGCCTGAAACGCATACCCTTTCTGGACCCGCTGGATCTGCGCTTTAGGGGGCGGGTCAAGACGCCCGTGCCCACGTCCAAGGCCGTGATGTTTTGCCTGATGGATGTGTCGGGCTCCATGGACGAAGAACGCAAGAGCCTGTCCAAGCAGTTTTTTATCCTGCTCTACCTGTTCTTGACCCGGCACTACGAAAAAATCGACATCGTCTTCATCCGCCACCACACGCAGGCCCAGGAAGTAGACGAAGACACCTTTTTCCACGCGACCGAGAGCGGCGGCACCGTGGTCAGCAGCGCACTGGAACTGATGCAAAAAATTGTGGAAGAGCGCTATGCGCCGGCGGAGTGGAATATCTACGGTGCCCAGGCCAGCGACGGCGACAACTTCACCAGCGACAGCACCCGCTGCCACGATCTGCTGGCCGATGAATTGTTGCCGCTGTGCCGTTTCTTTGCCTATGTGCAGGTGGCCGACACCGAACAAAACCTGTGGGAGGAATACACCGACATCGCCGCCAACCACGCCAACTTCGCGATGCGCAAGGTGACCGACCCCACACAGATCTATCCGGTGTTCCGGGATCTGTTCAAGAAGGAAGGGGAAACGGCATGACCAACTTGTCCCCCGTTCTTGGACCACGCCCGGCCGAACACCGGCACAAGGACGACCCAGCACGCATTCCCTTGGGCCACGAGCGACGTGTGCATATCTGCCTGCAGGAGCCGCTGCCCGCGCCCCCACGCGCCCGCGAGCCCCTGCCCGACCCCAGTGACTGGACCTTTGAGCTGATCGAGCGTTACCACGACGTGATCCGCGACACGGCCGCGCGCTTCGGGCTGGACACCTACCCCAACCAGTTGGAGATCATTACCGCCGAGCAGATGATGGACGCCTACGCCAGTGTGGGCATGCCTATCAATTACCGGCACTGGAGCTATGGCAAGGAGTTCATTGCCACCGACAAGCGTTACCGCCGCGGCCACATGGGGCTGGCGTATGAAATCGTCATCAACTCCGACCCCTGCATCAGCTACCTGATGGAGGAGAACACCACCGCCATGCAAGCCCTGGTGATAGCCCACGCAGCCTACGGGCACAACAGTTTTTTCAAGGGTAACTACTTGTTTCGCATGTGGACGGACGCGTCTTCCATCATCGACTACCTGGTGTTTGCCCGCCGCTATGTCAGCGAATGTGAAGAACGCCATGGGTTGGAGGCCGTAGAGACCTTTCTGGACTCCTGCCACGCGTTGGCCAATTACGGTGTGGACCGCTACCGCCGCCCCAGCAAGAAGAGCCTGGCGCAGGAAATGACCGAACGGCGCGCGCGTGAAGCTTATGCACAACAACAGGTCAACGACCTGTGGCGCACCCTGCCCAAGGATTTGGCCAAGGCCGATGAGGCGCCCGAGGCACTGCGGTTTCCACCGGAGCCCCAGGAGAACCTGCTGTATTTCATCGAAAAGAATGCACCCCTGCTGGAGCCCTGGCAGCGAGAAATTGTGCGGCTGGTGCGCAAGATTGCGCAGTACTTTTACCCGCAGCGCCAAAGCCAGGTCATGAACGAGGGTTGGGCCACGTTCTGGCACCACAAGATACTGAACACCATGTACGACGATGGCCATTTGAGCAACGGCGTGATGCTGGAGTGGCTCAGCTCCCACACCAACGTCATCTACCAGCCGCCGGTAGGCCACCGCGCCTACAGCGGCATCAACCCATATGCGCTGGGGTTTGCCATGTACACCGACATCAAGCGCATCTGCGAGGCACCCACGGCGGAAGACCGCATCTGGTTTCCTGACATGGCCGGCGCGCCGTGGTTGCCCACGCTGGACCACGCCATGCGCAACTACAAGGACGAAAGCTTCATCGGCCAGTTCTTGAGCCCCAAACTGATGCGCGACTTCAGGCTGTTTGCCATCCATGACGACGAGAAGATGTCGGACCTGCAGGTGGCGGCCATCCACGATGAAGCTGGCTACCGCGAGCTGCGCCAGTCCCTGTCACTGCAGTACGACCTGGGGACGCGCGAGCCCAATATCCAGGCCTGGAACGTGAACCTGCGGGGCGACCGCACGCTGACCCTGCGCCACACCCAGTACCAGGACCGTCCGTTGGGCGACAGCACGCAGGAGGTACTCAAGCACACGGCCCGCTTGTGGGGTTTTGGTGTGCGCCTGGAGAGCGTCAATAGCGCTGGCGCCGTGACCAAGGAGTGGAGCCTGCCGGCTCCCAGCTATTGAAGTCCAGCCACTCAGGCTTTGCGTGACTGGCGCCAGACCAGCAGCCCACCGACCAGGGCCATTCCGCAGAACCACAGGAACGACCAGTTGGCGATGGAGCCGCCCAGAAAGGTCCAGTCCACCTTGGTGCAATCGCCGCTGCCCTTGAAGATCATGGGAATGGCGCGCTGCAGCGGGAATGTCTCGATCATGCCGTAGAGGTCGCGCCCGCAGGCCACGACTTCGGGCGGGTACCACTGAAGCCAGGTCTGGCGCGCGGCCACGTAGGCGCCGGACACTGCCAACAATACCATCAGGCTGCTGCCAAACACATGAACGTTTTTTCGGCCACTAGCCCCCGTCAATGCTGCACACACCGCTACCAAAATGAGAGCATACCGCTGGACGATGCACATGGGGCAAGGGTCCAGACCAACCACCTGCTGCAGGTAGACGCCAAAGGCCAGCAGGCCCAGGCAGGCTGCGCACACTAGCGCCAAGACGCGCCGGGGCGCGGTATCCAGTTCGGTCAATACGTAATTCAAAATCCGGTTTCCTGAAAAAAACGACGCCAAGGGTTGGCACTTTGCGTTGATTGGTGCGCATTCTTACCGCGAAGTTCCCCATTCAATCCTGTGGCTTTTGGATTCTGGCCTGGCAAACAGAATAAGATTCAGGCTACGGGTTCGTTATGAACCCCCTTTTCATTCCAAACGAGGTTTTCCATGGCACGCACCGTTAACTGTATCAAGCTGGGCAAAGAAGCCGAAGGCATGGATTTCCCACCCTACCCCGGCGAGCTGGGCAAACGCATCTGGGAAAGTGTCAGCAAGGAAGCCTGGGCCGCCTGGCTCAAGCACCAAACCATGCTGGTCAACGAGAACCGCCTGAATTTGGCCGATGCCCGCGCCCGCCAGTACCTGGCACGCCAAATGGAAAACCACTTTTTTGGCTCCGGTGCCGACGCCGCGCAAGGCTACGTTCCACCGTCCGCCTGAGCGCGGCAACCCATCCCTCGGCGGTGCCAACGCCAGACCTTGACCTTGCGTGCGTGGACCTGCCGGATGCATGGGCAGGCCGTGACGCCTGGACCGTGCTGGACACCCACTTTCAGGACGGCCAGCGTTTTTTGAACCTCTGCCGCACCTGGCAGCGCGATGTCCGGCGCCCTCGCCTGCTGCACTACGTGGGCATTGCTAGCGTGGTGCCGCAAGTCGACGTGCACGACAGCGCGCCTGACGACGAGCGGCGCAGTCTTGCCCGGGAACTGGCCGACCAGTTGCGGGATCGCGAGGCCGGCTTTCACCGCATTCTTCTGAACCATGCGCAGGTCTCGCTGACGCTGTGCATTGGCGACGCACAGGTGATGCTCGGCGAACAGGCCTTTCAGGCCGATACCCTGCTGTGTGCTGCGCCTGCCGACAAATGGGCGGTTCAATTGCTGGCACGCCGCTGCAAACGGGGAGCGCGGTTCTGGATGGATACCATGCCACCTCGCGGAACCACCGCCGCAACCGATACGCAACTGCCAGGCCTGCTGCAGGCAACCGGGTTTGAACTGGATAGCGCGGTAAGGCCTGCGAACGCTCTCTGTGGCACCTTTAACCCGCGCTGGAACATTCCGACCGGACGGACACCGTCACACCATGTTGCACACAGCCCGGGCCGCTGCGCAGTGATTGGAGCCGGCATAGCAGGTACCAGCGTGGCCCACGCGCTGGCAATGCGCGGCTGGCAGGTCACGGTCTTTGACCAGGAGGCGCGCCCGGCCGGTGGTGCATCCGGCTTGCCTGCGGGGTTGGCCGTTCCGCATGTGTCCGCCGATGACAATCCACGATCGCGCCTATCCCGCAACGGCACACGCCTGCTCTTGCAGCACGC
This sequence comes from Rhodoferax sp., assembly GCA_030645355.1. Lineage (GTDB taxonomy): Bacteria > Pseudomonadota > Gammaproteobacteria > Burkholderiales > Burkholderiaceae_C > Allorhodoferax. The sequence continues at coordinate 12,581 of JAUSNJ010000173.1, forward strand.
TGACCGCCTGTTGGTGCGCGGCCAGGACTGGGAGCCCAGCGGTGTGCTGGAAAAACGCGCCGATGGCAACGCACTGTGGCACCCCCTGGCCTGCTGGATCAAACCGGCTGAACTGGTACAGGCCTGGCTGGCTTCAACTGGAATTGCCTTTGTCGGGAACACACAGATCGCCGCACTCCAACGAACCGACGAACTGTGGACGCTGCACGATTTGCAAGGGCAGGACGTGGGCCGCTATGCGCTGGTAGTGCTGGCCAATGCCATGGGTTGCGCGGCATTGCTCAACGGATCGGGGCCTGGTGTTCAACTGAAACCAGACCTGCAGGACAAGCTCAAGGCCCTGCAAGCCGTCCACGGCACGTTGAGCCACGGCACCTATGCTGAGGCGTTGGAGGGCTTGCCGCAAACGCCTGTCAACGGCAATGGTTGCTTCATTCCACACGTGCCCAGCGCCCGTGGTGTGCAATGGTTTGCCGGCTCCACCTTCGAGCCAGACGCCATGGCAGCATCCGACCTGAGGACCCAACACACGGCCAACATGGAACGGCTCAGCCAGTTGCTGCCACTGCAGGGGTTTAACTTGGGCGAGACACTGGACCGCGGACCGGTTGCGCAATGGTCGGCCACCCGCTGCGTGACCCATGACCGCCTGCCACTGGTGGGGCCTGTGGAAACCGCGTCGGGTTCCGGGCTGTGGCTGTGCGTCGGCATGGGTGCGCGCGGCTTGAGTTTTTCGGCACTGTGTGCCGAATTGCTGGTGGCACGCCTGGGGGCTGAACCGTTGCCGATGGAATTCAGTCTCTCCGGCGGCCTGGACGTGAACCGGCTACGCCGCCTCAGACCATTTGCAGCAGACCCATGACCTGCGGCGGGTTGAACGGAATTTCCAGCAGACCGACACAACCGGCCTGCTCGGCGCGCTCCATTACCGGCCAGGACGGGTTTGCGGTGGTGACGATCACGGCTTGCGGTGGTGCCAGCATGGCCTTGAACATCTGCACCAGCGCCCACGCGTCGGCGTCACCAAGCTCAAGGCTGACGATGACCACGTCATAGTGGCGGCGTGCAACGCAGGCACTGGCCTCGTCGGCGGTGAGGGCTTCGTCCACATCGGCCAGACCCGCCAACGACAGGCGGGCCCGAAGGTACATGCCTTGTTCGTGCGTGAGCCCGACCAACAGCGTGACACGCACTCCAGGTGGCACGGCCTGTTCGCCCAGCGTGTCCAATCCGGTTGCAACGTCGACATGGCCTTGGGATGCAAACAGTCCATCCAGGGCCTGCACCATCGCATTCCAGTCGACTGGGCGTTGAAAGGAACGCCATGCCCTGGCATGCGTATGGGCGCCGACACAAATGATTTTCAGGTTGGGGTTGAACGTGGGTGACGCTAACTCAACCCCTGCCTCATGGCAGTCCATATCAATCAGCGCGACGTTGGGCGGCGCAGGGGCGTCCTGACTCCACAGGCAATAGGCTGGCGTCTGGCGCACGGACAGGCGAAACAGTGTGTTCAGTGAGTGCCGCTCAATCGCACTGAAACCAACGACCTTGACCCAAATACTGGATGACATGCCGCTAGTTTCCCACACTAGCGATCTTTGCTATAGGGCCGCCCCAGAGCCTGCGGCGCAACGGCCTTGCCGATAAACCCCGCTAGCAACACAACCGTCAACACGTAGGGCAAGGCCTGAATGGCCTGCACCGGCACCTCGCCAATCCCCGCAAATTGCACGCCCTGCATGCGGATGGCCGCCGCGTCCAGAAAGCCAAACAACAGGCAGGCCCACAACGCACCTACCGGATACCAGCGACCAAATATCAGTGCGGCCAAGGCCATGAAGCCCCGTCCCGCCGTCATGTTGGGGGAGAAACTGGCACTTTGCGCCAGCACCAGGTAGCTGCCGGCCAAGCCGCACAAAAGACCGTTCAGGGTCAGCGCGGTGTAGCGCAGGCGCGTGACCGAGACACCTGCGGCATCCACCATTTGGGGATTTTCACCAACGGCACGCAGACGCAGGCCAAAGCGGGTTTTAAACAGCAGCCACCATGAGAGCGGCACCAGCAACAGTGCCAAATAGACCATGCTGTTGTGGCTCAGCAATCCCTCGCCCAGCACACTACCGACCCAGGGAATACCGGCCAGCGCCGCCGCGGCCTGCGGAAACAGCGGCTGAATGCGTACTGCAGTGGTAACGGGGGGCGTCTGCCCGCCCTGGGAAAACCAGGCAATGCCCAGCACCACGGTCAATCCCGCGGCGATGATGTTGATGGCCACACCGGACACCACCTGATCGCCCGGGTGGCTGACGCAGGCCAGCCCGTGCATCCAGGACAGGGCCACGGCAACACCGATGGCCGCCAGCATGGCCAGCGTCGTAGACCCCGACACGGCGCCGGTTGCCCCCGCGGCAAAGGCGGCAAACAGCATCTTGCCTTCCAGACCGATATCGACCACGCCGGAACGCTCCGAGAACAGGCCTGCGAGCGCACAAAAAATCAACGGTGTTGCCAGGCGCAACGTCGACGCCAGCATGGTCCCCAACAGGGCTTCATCCATGGGCAGCTCCTGATCTCGGGGCCAGAACCCAGGCCAGCATGGGCGCAATGACATAGACCATGGCACCGGAAAACAGCACGATGAACCCCTGCAGCATGACCACCATGTCGCGGCTGAAATCCCGCACTTCAAAGGCCACCTCGGCCCCACCCTGGAACAGCGCCCCGAACAACACACTGGCCAGCACAATGCCCACCGGGTGGTTGCGTCCCATCAGCGCCACGGCAATGCCGGTAAAACCGGCACCGCTGACAAACTCCAGCAACAATTTGCCGTGCACACCGGCAATCTCGTTCATGCCAACCATGCCCGCCAAGCCACCGGATACCGCCATCGCCAGCATCACCTGGCGGCGTGTGCGGATGCCCGCGTATTCGGCCGCACTGGCGCTGGACCCCACGGCTCGCACGTGGTAGCCGGCACGCGTGCGCCACAGAAACAGGTACACACCGGCCGCAGCAAGCCCGGCCAGCACCACGCTGAGGTTCAGCGGTGAAGCCGGCCACTCCAGACCCAACCAGGCCAGGGCCTCGTGCATGCCCGGCAGTTTGGCCGAATCGGCAAATGCCACGCTCTCGACCGACATCGAACCCACTGGGCGTAGATGGTTGACCAGCAAGTACACCAGCAGGCTGCTGGCGATGAAATTGAACATGATGGTCGTAATCACCACATGGCTGCCCCGATAGGCCTGCAAATAGGCGGGCACAGCCGCCCACGCCATGCCAAACAGGGCACCGGCCACCAGCATCAGAGGCAGCATGACCCACGTTGGCAGAAAGGCCGAGAACCACAGTGCCACCAGGCCAGTCCCCAGACCGCCCAGGATGGCCTGGCCTTCGCCCCCGATGTTGAACAGCCCGCCGTGGAACGCCACAGCCACGGCCAGGCCGGTAAACACAAACGTCGTGGCGTAGTACAGGGTGTAACTAAAGCCCCGCGCCGTGCCAAACGCGCCGTGCACCAGCACTGCAATCACCTCCGCCGGGTTTTGCCCCACGAGGGCCACCACGCCGGCCGCAGCCAGCAACGCAACGCCCAGGCACACCGCCGGCAACAGCACCAGATCGGCCCAGCGCGGCAGGGGATGGCTGGTACTCATGCCGCGTCTCCCACCATCAGCAAGCCAATGCTGGCTTCAGTGCATTTTTCAATCGGCAGTTCGCCCGTCACACGCCCTTGGTTCATCACTATCACCCGGTTCGAAAGCGCCAATATTTCATCCAGCTCGCTGGACACCACCAACACCGCACAGCCCGCATCCCGCATGGCGCGCAACTGGGCGTAAATAAATTCGATGGCGCCAATGTCCACACCGCGGGTGGGCTGCCCCACCAGCAATACCTTGGGCCGCTGACCCAGCTCACGGGCCAGCACCAGCTTCTGCTGGTTGCCGCCGGAAAAGCTGCGGCTCAACAGTTCAGGATCGCGCGGGCGCACGTCAAAGCGCTCCATCATGTTGGCCGTGGCCTGCCGCATCGCGCCGTGGTTCATCCAGCCACCCTGGGCATATTCGGCCAGGCCGTCATAGCCCAGCACCGCTGATTCCCAGGCCACAAAGTCCATCACCATCGCCCGGGCGTGGCGGTCTTCAGGCACATGGGCCAGCCCGAGGGCGCGTGCCTTCAGCGGGTCCAATGGGTTGGATGCGTCAAAGGTATCCTCACCCATCTGCAGCCGCCCGCTGGTGGGCCGCAGCAAACCCGAGAGCACATCGAGCAATTCGCTTTGGCCGTTGCCGGAGACGCCCGCCACACCCACAATCTCGCCACTGCGCAACGTCAGGTTGAGGCCGCTCAGCCGCACCACGTTCAGCGCATCGCGCACCGTAATGTCGGTTGCTTGCAACAGGATATCGGTGGGAGCCAGCGTGATCTCGTCCACCCTCCCCATGTGAACCTTGCGGCCCACCATGGCCTCTGCCAGACCCTCCACCGACGCCTGGGCAATGGGCAACTCGTGCACCACGCGGCCCGCGCGCATCACCGTGACATGGTCACACAGGCGCATGACCTCCTTGAGCTTGTGCGTGATGAGCACAATGGTCGTGCCCTGCTGGCGCAGCAGTCGCAAGACGTCAAACAGCTGCTCGGTCTCCTGCGGGGTCAGCACCGCAGTCGGCTCGTCCAGAATCAAAATCCTGGCACCCCGGTACAGCGCCTTGAGAATCTCCAGCCGTTGGCGGTCACCCACGGGCAGATCGCATACCAGTACATCCAGCGCCACGTGCAAGCCGGTGGACTCCATCAGCGCCTGCAGTTTGCCGCGCACCTGGGCATCGGCACGCCGCAGCAGCCAGTGCGGCTCCGCGCCCAGCATCACGTTCTCCAGCGCCGTCAGCGTGTCCACCAGCATGAAGTGCTGGTGCACCATCCCAATGCCCAACGCAATCGCGTCGTCGGCATTGCGAATCGTGGCGGGCTGGCCCAATACTTCAATGCTTCCGCTGTCGGCCTGGTAAAAGCCATAGAGCACCGACATCAGGGTACTTTTGCCCGCACCGTTTTCCCCCACCAGACCGTGCACTGTGCCCGTTTGCACGGCCAGATTCACATCGGCATTGGCGGCTACCGCCCCAAACCGCTTATGAATACCGGTCATGCGCACCGCAAGGGCCGCATGCGCGGCTGTGCCACCTGCCATCAGTACTTGCAGGCGTTGTCGGCCATGTAGTCGGCCGCCTTGATCTTGCCGCTGATGATGTCGGCCTTGATGGCATCCACTTTCTTCTTCAAGTCGGCCGTGACCAGCTTGGCGTTGTTGTCGTCCAGCGCGTAGTCGACGCCGCCTTCCTTCAGACCGAGGACCGAGACACCGGCCTTGTGCCCCTTGGCCACGTTGTACACCGCCACGTCCACACGCTTGATCATGGATGTCAGCATGGTGCCGGGCTGCAAGTGGTTCTGGTTGCTGTCCACACCAATGGCCAGCTTGCCACTGTCTTTTGCCGCCTGGTAGACACCCATGCCAGTGCCGCCCGCCGCTGCAAACACTACATCAGCCCCCTTGGCAAACTGGGCCTTGGCCAGCTCGCCGCCGCGCGCCGGGTCGCTCCAGGCCGCACCGGTGGTGCCGGTCATGTTGGCAAAGACCTCGGCCTTGGGATTGACGTGCTTGGCGCCCTGCTCGTAGCCGCACTGGAACTTGCGGATCAACGGAATGTCCATGCCACCGACAAAACCGACCTTGCCAGTCTTGCTGGCCATGGCCGCCATCGCGCCAACCAGGAAGCTGCCTTCGTGCTCCTTGAACACCACCGATTGCACATTGGGCTGGTTCACCACCATGTCGATGATGGCGAACTGCAACTTGGGAAATTCCTTGGCGATCTTCTCGATGCTGGAGGCCTGGCCAAAACCAATGCCGATGATGGGGCTGGCACCGCGCTCGGCCATGCGGCGAATGGCCTGCTCGCGCTGCGATTCATTGGCAATCTCAAAGTCGAGGTAGGGCTTGCCGCTTTCCTTCTTCCACTGCTCCATGCCGCGGAAAGCCGCTTCATTGAAAGACTTGTCGAACTTGCCGCCCATGTCATACACGATGGCCGGCTCGGCCATAGCCTGAAAGCATGCAACCAGGGCAGCGCCCAACAAACCCAAGCGTGCCAGATTTTTAAAACTCATATCGACCCTTTTGTTGACTAAATGATCAGGAAAAATAGCGTTAGGATATAGGCCCGACGCACCCCTTGCAATCAGGGTGATTCCCTAGCGCAATAATCGGACCACCTGCATTTTCCACCACACAATAGCAGCCCCAAGCGCTCACACGGAAGACTTCATGATACTGGTAGCTGGTTCCTCTAACTTGGACTTCGTGGTCCGGGCCCACCATATTCCGGCCCCTGGCGAGACGGTTTTGGGGCGGGATTTCAAAACATTCCCCGGCGGCAAAGGTGCCAACCAGGCCGTTGCCTGTGCACGCGCCGGTGGTGCGCCCACCACCTTGCTCACCGCCATGGGAGCCGATGCTTTCGCTGCGCCAATAGAAGCATCACTGCGCGAAGCATCGGTGCACTTGGACATCGTGCGCAGCACCGACCAGCCCACGGGCACCGCCTTCATTTGCGTCTCGGACGATGCGGAAAATGCTATTACCGTGGCGCCCGGCGCCAACCTGGCATTGCATGCCCAACACCTGCCCAATTTGCAGGGGACAAGCCATTTGCTGATGCAGCTCGAAATTCCACTGACGACCGTTACGGCCTATGCCGACGCCGCACACAAACAGGGCGTCACGGTGGTGCTGAACGCCGCGCCGGTGCAGGCATTGCCCTCCGAACTGCTGGATCTCGTGGACGTGCTGGTCGTCAACGAAGGTGAATTGGCGGCACTGTCGCACCACACCGGGACGATTGCCGAGTGCCTGGAACGCATCAAAGTGCCCACGGTGGTAGTCACATTGGGGCACCGCGGTTGCTGCGCGCGCATAGAAGGCACGTTCCTGGTGCAACCCGCTTGTGCCATTGCGGCTATCGATACCACGGCCGCCGGTGATACGTTTTGCGGAAGCCTGGTCGCTGCCCTGAGCCAGGGCGCCAGCATGCGCCGGGCGTTGCAACTGGCCGGTGCGGCGGGAGCCCTGGCATGCACCCGATTGGGGGCGCAATCCAGCATTCCGCAGGCGGCAGAAGTCAACGCCTTTTTGGCACAGCAAGCTGCAAACGACTCCGAAGCCGTGGATGCGCTGGGCGTCTACTGCGGCCTGGCTGTCGGCACCTATTCCTGATGGACCCCCGATGAAATTTCAAGCTCCCCGTAAAGTGATTTACGACACAGACCCCGGTGTTGACGACGCCATGGCCCTGTACTTTGCGCTGGCACACCCCGGCATCGACATGGTCGGCATCACGACGACGTTTGGTAACGTATCGGTCGAGCAAGCTGCCACCAATGCGCTGTACCTGACCGGCATCGCCAACCAATCGGTTCCCGTAACCAAAGGCGTGAAGACGCCATGGGTCAAACCCGGCGAGGCCCCACCGGACTTTATCCATGGCGCTGACGGCCTGGGCAACCTGCCCAGCCGCGTAATCACCACCAACACCCTGGACCCGCGTTCGTCGGCCCAGTTCATCGTCGACATGGCCCGCGCGCATCCCGGTGAAATCACCCTTGTGGCGGTCGGCCCGCTGGGCAACCTGAGCCTGGCGCTCAAGCTTGACCCCGAGTTACCCACGCTGCTGCGCGAAGTCATCATCATGGGCGGCACGATCGATGAGCCCGGCAACGTCTCACCGGTGGCCGAGGCCAACATCTGGAATGACCCCCATGCGGCCGACGCCGTGTTTACGGCCCCCTGGAGACTCACCATGGTGGGGCTGGACGTCACCCACCGCGTGGTAACGGAGCTTGCTCTGTTCAAAAAGCTGGCCGAACACCACCGCCACATTGCTACCGACACGCTGCACCACGCCGTGGCCTTTTATTCGACGTTCTACAGCGGTCTGCACAAGCATCTGGCACTGAATCCCGGCTGTTTCGCGCACGACTTGCTGGCGTTTATTTATCTGGTTGCGCCAGAGCTGTTCAAACTGGAAACCGGCAGCATCCGCGTGGCCACCGATGGCATTGCTCAGGGGCAGACCATGCTGAACCGGCGCGCGTACATCGAATACCCGCAGGCCGGCTGGGGAAGGCATTTACCCCAGACCGATGTTTGCATGGAAGTGGACGCGCCGGCCTGCCTGGCCTTGTTCGAGCAAACCCTGATGTCTGACTGGCTAACTCCCTGAAAGGCTGACCATGCACCTGCCCATCGTTGACTACCGCAGCCCGACCGCCGCCCAGGATTTTTGCCGCAGCCTGCACGAAACCGGCTTCGGCGTCCTGCGCAACCATCCGCTGGACCAGACCCTGGTCGAAGGCATTTATGCCGAATGGCTGGCCTTTTTCCAGACAGCTGCCAAACACCAGTACCTGACCGACCCGGCCACGCACGACGGCTACTTCCCGCCATCGGTGTCCGAAATTGCCAAGAACAACACCCGGCGCGACCTCAAAGAGTTTTTCCACATCTACTCCTGGGGGCGCTATCCCGCAGAGGTATCCGACGCCGCGCGGCGCTACTACACGCTGGGCAGCCAGTTGGCCGCCACCCTGCTCAACTGGGTCGAGGACAACTCGCCGGCCGACATCAAGACCCGGTATTCGGTGCCGCTGCCCAGCATGCTGGACGGCAGCGACCACACGCTGCTGCGCGTGTTGCACTACCCGCCGCTGCGTGGTGACGAAGAGCCGGGTGCCGTGCGCGCCGCGGCCCATGGCGACATCAATTTGCTGACCATCCTGCCAGCCGCCACCGAGCCCGGCCTGCAGGTGCTGGGTAAGGACCAGGCCTGGCACGACGTACCCTGCGACTTTGGCCTGCTGATCGTCAACATTGGCGACATGCTGGAAGAGGCCTCGGGCGGCTACTACCCGTCCACCGTGCACCGCGTGCTCAACCCCACGGGCGCAGCGGCCACCAAACCACGGATTTCCCTGCCCCTGTTTTTGCACCCCCGCCGTGACGTGGTGCTGTCAGAGCGCTACACCGTGGGCAGCTACTTTGACGAACGTATGCGTGAGTTGCGTGGAGAAGCGTGACGACACCGTGACGCACTTTTTCAACAGCGACCCCGCGGTCGTGATCGGAAACTTTCCCTGGTATGAGATGGTGTGGCGGTCGCTGCGCGGCGATTTCAAACCCCTGACTGAGCCCGCTGGTGGTTACCCGGCCTTTGCCAGGGAATGGTCACAGACCGTAGACCACGCACGGATTGCCCAGCGCCAGCAGGCGCCGGTCGTCACCTGGCTGGGCCATGTCACGGTGTTGCTGCAGGTGGCCGGGCTGAACATCCTGATCGACCCCACACTGGCGGACTTTGCCGGCCCCTATGGACGCTTTGGCGCACCTCGGCGTGTACCCGCACCGCTGACCCCGGAACAGCTCCCGCCCATAGACGCCGTGCTGGTCTCGCACAACCACTATGACCATTTGTGCGATGCCACCATCGCGCGCCTGGTTGCCAGCGGACAGCGCCCCCGGTTTTTCGTGCCAATGGGTCTGAAGGCATGGTTTGACGCCCGCAACATTGCCAACGTCATCGAATTGAACTGGTGGGACTGCGCCGCTTTGGCCGACGGTATCCAACTGCACTTCACACCGTCCCAGCACTGGAGCCGGCGCACGCCGTGGGACACCAATGCCTCACTGTGGGGCGGCTATCTGCTGGAGTGGACGCGCCCCGCGGCAAGCACATGGCGTTTTCTGTTTCCCGGCGATACCGGCTACAGCACCGACTTCAAGACCATCCGCCAGCGCCTGGGCGCCGTGGACTTTGTGGCGTTGCCAATTGGCGCCTACCTGCCCCGGGATTTCATGAAACCCATGCATGTCAACCCGGCCGACGCGGTACGGCTGATGCAGGATTTGGGCGCGCGGCAGGCCATGGCGGTGCACTGGGGCACCTTCATGCTGACCCAGGAGGCGTTCGATGCGCCGCCGCGCGATCTGGCCCAGGCCTTGCAGGCACAGGGTCTGGCTGCCGAGTCCGTCTGGCTGATGCGCCATGGCGAGACCCGGGCCATCCCGCTGAGTGATGCCGTTTAGGCCAACAACTTCACCAGCATCCAGATAAACAGACCCAGCTGAATGCTCCAGAACGTGGCCCGAACCAGCACGTGCACCTGGCCCACTCCGATCAAATGTACGGTCGACTGGCCAATGCGGGCGTAGAGCACGAATGGCGCCAGCGCGGCAATGCTCTCCAGGCGCCCCATGGCAGTTGCCGCCAGCACGATGACGGCGAACACCGGCAGATTCTCCAGACAATTGGCATGGGCGTCCTCCATGCGTTTGGCGAACGCTGCGTCATCGGCTGGCTTGGCCGATCGAGGCCAATGGTTGATGGGCGTACCGGTCACGAATCGCAGACCGCGGTACAGAAAAACACCGGTCACCAGGAGTACGGTCCAGGCCGCAAATCCGAGTAGCGCTTGTAGTGCTGTCATGTGATGCATATCCAATAATTGAAGAAGCCGTACGGTAACCGATCAGTGCACAGGTTGCACAGGCCTTGACATCATCTTGACCATCATGGTCACCATGTTGCGCGGCGTAAACCGCACGCTCTGCGCCATGACCCAGTTCATGGCGCCTGGCACAAACACGCGTTGACCGCGCCGCATGGCCCGGTAGCCAGCGGCCGCAACCTCCTCGGAGGTTGGCAGCTTCTTGCCTTTGACCAGCGCAGAGTCGTGCATGTCTGCCTTGTCCTGAAAGCCCGACGCGGTTGGACCGGGGCACAACGCGGTGACCGTGACGCCAGTGCCTTCGAGTTCGGCTGCAATGGCTTCCGAGAAACTCAACACAAAGGCTTTGGTGGCGTAATACACAGCCATATAGGGGCCTGGTTGAAACGCTGCGGTCGATGCAGTATTGAGCAGCTTCCCCTTGGTTGCGATCAGGTCTGGCAGAAAGAGCTTGCTCAAGGTCACCACGGTATTCATGTTGAGCTGCATCATGGCCAACTCTGGCGCGAGTGCGGACTGTGAAAACTCGCCGAAGGTGCCATAGCCAGCGTTGTTGACCAACGCATTGAGGGTAATGCCCCGCGCCTTGATATCTGCGTGAAGTTGGGCGGCGCCCTCCTGGGTCTCCAAGTCAGCACCAATTACCGTGACCATCACCTGGTGGCGTTTCTGGATTGCATCGGCCACAGCCTGCATGTTGACCACTCCACGCGCCGCCAGAACCAGGTTGTAGCCGTCTTTGGCAAACTCGCTCGCCAAGGCCTTGCCGATCCCGGAGGATGCGCCAGTGATGAGTGCTGTCTTGTTGTTGATGCTCATGTTCGTCATTTATATTCCTAATGGTTTAATCCGATGAACGGATGGATTTAAAAATAAGGCACACGTGTGCCGGCCTGTCTAAATGAAAACGCGTTTATGTACAGGACACCTCAGCCTGCTCAACCAACCGCCGCAGGTCGGCCAGTGCCGAGTCCAACGTCAGACTGTAGAAATTCTCCCGTGAAACCCGCTCCAGCTCGATCAATTTAGCCTGCATCAACACCTTCAAATGGTGCGAGATGGCAGGTCGGGACAGCGGCATGCGCTCGGCAATCTGATTCACATTCAGCCGCTCATCCTGCGCCAACAACATCACGATGTCCTGGCGATATTTGTCACCCAGTGCATTGAACACCGGCGCACAGGCCCGAAAGCTCAACAACACATCGTCCAGTGTGATGGCATCGACGACGGATGAAACAGGACCTGATGAACTCATTGGTTTAATCTCTTAAACGCATTCTACAACGAAATCCTTGCGTCACACAAGCAACGGGCTGAAGAGGTGGTATCGGATCGCCTTAAGGCATGCGAATCTCTAACAACAAAAGAATGTATATGCATTCTGAGAATATGGAAATAGCTAAAAAATAGTTTTCAATATAACGAAGCCCCTCTACAGTCCCCACCATGCATGAATTAGCGTTTGTCCTTGCCGGTTTCGTTGTCGGCACCATCGTCGGCTTGACTGGCGTCGGTGGTGGCTCCCTGATGACGCCGATTTTGATCTTCTTCTTCGGGATCAAGCCCTATCTGGCCGTCGGCACCGACCTGCTGTTCGCCGCCTTCACCAAGATGGGTGGCACGATCAAGCTGGCGCGCTCCAGACACATCGACTGGCCGGTCGTGCTCAATCTGTCGGCCGGCAGCATTCCCGCGTCGCTGATCACGCTGTACCTCTTGCACAATGTCGGCGCTACCAGCCCTGAGGTGCAAAAAATCATGACCACCGCCCTTGGCCTGGCACTGCTGTTGACCGCCGCTGCCACGTTGTACAAGGTGTTGCGCGGCAAGGTGACTCCCACATCCATTGCCAAAGGCCAGGAAGCCGCAGCCGCCCGCCCCCGCCATTGGAGCCTGCCGCTGCTGTTTGGTGCCGTCATCGGCACGCTGGTTACCCTCACATCCGTGGGCGCGGGCGCCATCGGCGTCACGGTGCTGATGATTCTGTACCCCAAGCTGCCGCTGTCGCGCATTGTGGCGGCGGACATTGCCTATGCAGTGCCCTTGACGCTGGTCGCCGGCTTTGGCCATGCGTCGCTGGGTTCGGTGGACTGGCCCATGTTGGCCAGCCTACTGGCCGGGTCACTGCCCGGCATCTGGGTGGGCTCGCACCTGATGCACAAGACGCCGGAACGCGTCATTCGCTCCCTGCTCTCCGTATTGCTGGCCTATGCCGGTCTGAAATTGATTTCCCTCTGATCTATGTACCAATACACCGACTTCGACCGCCAGTTCATCCAAAGCCGAGCTGCCCAGCACCGCGACCAGCTGGAGCGCAATATGGCTGGCACGCTCAGCGACGACGAGTTCCGCCCGCTGCGCCTGCAAAACGGCTGGTACATCCAGCGCTATGCGCCCATGCTGCGTGTGGCAGTTCCTTACGGTGAACTGTCCAGCAAGCAACTGCGTGTGCTGGCCAAAATTGCCCGCGAATACGATCAGCCCAGCAAACAGGTGTTTGACACCGCCATCGGCACCCAGGCCACTTGGGGCACCACGCACCTGCCCATCGGATACGGCCACTTCACGACCCGCCAAAACGTGCAGTTCAACTGGATTGCACTGAAAGACAGCGCCGACGTCATGGACCTGCTGGCCACGGTCGACATGCACGGCATCCAGACCAGCGGCAACTGCATCCGCAACATCACCAGTGACGAATTGGCTGGCGTTGCGCCGGATGAAATTGCCGACCCGCGCCCGTTTGCCGAAATCATGCGCCAGTGGAGCACGCTGCACCCCGAGTTCGCCTTCCTGCCGCGCAAGTTCAAGATCGCCATCACCGGCGCCACGGAAGACCGCGCCGCAACTGCCTGGCACGACGTGGGCTTGCACCTGATCAAGAACGCAGCGGGCGAACTGGGCTTCAAGGTGCTGGTCGGCGGTGGCATGGGCCGCACACCCATCATTGGGACCACCATTCGCGAATTTTTGCCCTGGAACCAGACCATGAATTTTCTGGAGGCCGTGGTGCGCGTCTACAACCGCTGGGGCCGCCGTGACAACGCCTACAAGGCGCGTATCAAGATCCTGGTCAAGGCCGAGGGCCAGCGCTACATCGACGAGGTGGAAGCCGAGTACCAGCAGATCATCACCGTGGACGGCGCACCGCACACCATCACGCAGGCCGAACTGGACCGGGTCTCTGCATCATTTGTGCCTCCAGCCCTCGTGGAACGTACGCAAGGCGCTACCAAATCAGTAGCATCGATTCCCGCGGGCCGCCAGACCGACTATGCACGCTGGCTCAAGCAAAACGTGGCCGCGCACCAGAACCCGGCCCTGCGCGCCGTCACGCTGTCGTTCAAGCGCCTGGGCCAGGCGCCTGGCGACGCGGACGCCGACCAGATCGACACCGCTGCCGACCTCGCTGAAGAGTTTTCGGCCGGTGAGGTGCGCGTTACGCACGACCAGAACCTGCTCTTGCCCTGGGTCCGCGAGGAAGACCTGCCCGCCCTGTGGGTGGCCGCCAGCCACGCCGGCCTGGCGCGCTCCAACATCCGTTTGCTGACCGACATGATTGCCTGCCCCGGTGGCGACTTTTGCGCGCTGGCCAATGCCCGCTCCATCCCGATCGCAGCCAGCATCACCGAGCGTTACCAGGACATGGACGAATTGCACGACCTCGGCGAGATCGACCTGCACATCAGCGGCTGCATCAACTCGTGCGGCCACCACCACAGCGGCCATATCGGCGTGCTGGGCGTGGACAAGGACGGCAAGGAGTGGTACCAGATTTCATTGGGCGGCTCGGACGGCTCGGACCTGAGCGGCGCGGCCGTACCCGGCAAGGTCGTCGGCCCATCCTTCAGCGCCTCCGAAGTGCCCGGCGTGATCGAAGCCGTGCTGGACAGCTACCGCCAAACGCGCAGGGGCCGCGAAACTTTTATCGACACCTTCAAACGCGTGGGCTTTGACACTTTCAAGGCGGCGGCCAACTCGGCCCGCCTGAGCGACAAGCACGAAGACCTGCACACGCTGCCCAAACACACCGGCTTTGCCAAGGATAAGCAAGAGGCATGACTATGAAATTGATAGCTACAATCACCCATTCCACGAGAGCTAGCGGCCAGAACGTTTTGGAGCTTGCGAACGACGTGGACCCCCGCACGGTGTCACTGGAAGGGGTCGATCGCATCGACCTGACATTTCCCAAGTTCACTGACGGCCGCGCCTTCAGCCAGGCCTTTCTGCTGCACCGCCGCCTGGGTTTCAAAGGCGACATTCGCGCCACCGGCGACGTGCTGGTCGACCAACTGGCGCAAATGCAGCGCAGCGGATTTACGTCTGCGGTGCTGCGCGAGGGCCAGGACATGGCCGTGGCACAGACCCAGTTGGACCGCTACAAGGACTTTTACCAGGGCGACGCCGTGACCGTAAAACCACTTTTTGTGCGCCATCCGGTGGCCGTGCCCGCCCCAGTTCCACCTGCAGAATTTTCCGACGCCGGAGCCTATGTATGAGCGCGATCGTCCTGCACGCCCGTCCTTCCAAGGATTTTGCCGCCAAGCTGGCCGAGACCACGGCCCTGCTGGTCAAGGCCGCGCAAGACTATGCACCCGGCGAAATCACCCAAGCCTCCAGCCTCGGCGCCGAAGACGTGGTCATCAGCCACATCATCAACAGCCACCAGCTCGACATCGGCATCTTTGTGCTGGAAACCGGCCGCCTGCACCAGGAAACCCTGGCGCTGCTGGACCAGTTCAGAGCCACATCCCGCGCGCCGGTCACGGTCTACACCCCGGTCCATGAATCGGTGGTGCAGTTCGTGGTCCGCGAAGGCAAGGATGCGATGTACAAGAGCATCGAATTGCGCAAGGCCTGCTGCGGTATCCGCAAGATGGAGCCCCTGGGCCGCGCGCTAGACGGCAAAAAGGCCTGGATCAGCGGCCTGCGCCGCGAGCAGAGCGGCGCCCGCGCCGACGTGCCGCTGATCGATACCTCCGAGCCCCGCACCAAACTCAACCCGCTGGCCAACTGGACCTGGGGCGACGTCTGGCACTACATCGCCGAAAACGGCGTTGCCTACAACCCGCTGCACGACGCGTTTTTCCCCAGCATTGGCTGCGAGCCCTGCACCCGCGCTATCAGCCTGGGTGAAGACTTCCGCTCCGGCCGCTGGTGGTGGGAAGACGAAGCCGCCAAGGAATGTGGCCTGCACGTCAAACACGACAGCAACAACAGCCAAGAAGCCGACGTCGCCCCTGTATCCTCCACGCTACTCCGCCGAGCACCCGCATGAACGCTATGACCGAACCCACCCACTTTGAGCGCCTCTCCAACCAGCACCTCGACGCGCTGGAAGAGGAAACCATCTTCATCCTGCGCGAAGTGGCCGCCGCCTTTGAGCGCCCCACGCTGCTGTTCTCCGGCGGCAAAGACTCGCTGGTGATGCTCAAGTGCGCCGAAAAGGCCTTTGGCGTGGGCCGTATCCCCTACCCGCTGCTGATGATCGACACAGGCCACAACTTTCACGAAGTGACCGACTTCCGCGATTTCCGCGCCAAGGAATTGGGCGCCGAGCTGATTGTGCGCAGCGTCGAGGATTCGATGAAACGCGGCACTGTGCGCCTGGCCCACCCCGGTGAGAGCCGCAACGTACACCAGTCGGTCACGCTGCTCGAAGCCATCGAAGAGTTCCGCTTTGACGCGCTGATTGGCGGTGCCCGCCGCGACGAGGAAAAGGCCCGCGCCAAGGAGCGCATCTTCTCCCACCGCGACAGCTTCGGCCAGTGGCAACCCAAGGCCCAGCGCCCCGAGCTGTGGACGCTGTTCAACACCCGCCTCCAACCGGGCGAACACTTCCGCGTGTTCCCCATCAGCAACTGGACCGAGCTGGACGTGTGGCAGTACATCGAGCGCGAACAGATCGCCCTGCCTTCGCTCTACTACACGCACAAGCGCGACGTTGTCGAGCGCAAGGGCCTGCTGGTGCCGGTGACTGACCTGACACCCGCCAAGGCCGGCGAGACCGTGGAGTCACGCGACGTGCGCTTTCGCACCGTGGGTGACATCACCTGCACCTGCCCCGTCGAGAGCCTTGCGGCAACCGCTGCAGACATCGTGGTCGAGACCCTGGCAGCCGACGTCAGCGAACGCGGAGCCACCCGCATGGACGATAAAACCTCTGAGGCTTCGATGGAGAAGCGCAAGAAAGACGGGTACTTTTAATATGACAACTGCTACAAAACCAATAGCTACACCAGTAGATTCCACGAGGGCTAACGGCCTGAATGGCTCGAACGTTGACACACAGAGCGCCCTGCGCTTCATTACCTGCGGCTCGGTGGACGATGGCAAGAGCACGCTGATCGGCCGCCTGCTGGTGGACAGCCGCTCGGTGATGCTGGACCAACTGGCCAACGTTTCCAAGAGCGGCGAGGCCGACCTGGCGCTGTTCACCGACGGCTTGTCTGCCGAACGCGAGCAGGGCATCACCATCGACGTGGCCTACCGATACTTTGCCACCCCGACCCGCAAGTTCATCATTGGCGATGCGCCGGGCCACGTGCAGTACACCCGCAACATGGTGACCGCCGCCAGCAGCGCCCACGCCGCCGTGGTGCTGGTGGACGCCACCAAGCTCAAATGGCAGGACGCAGGCACCCTGGAGCTACTGCCCCAGACCCGCCGCCACTCGCTGCTGGTCAACCTGCTGCGCGTGCCCAGCATCGTGTTTGCCGTCAACAAGCTCGACGCGCTGGAAAGTGCTGACAAGCCCGAGACTGCCGGCAACGCCGCCCGGGCCTTCGCCAAGATCCGCGAGGCGCTGCAACTGTTTGCCGAGCATGCCGGCATTTCTGTGACCGCCATCGTGCCGATTTCGGCCCTGAAAGGCGACAACGTCGTGCAGTCGACGCCCAACTGGTGCGGCTACACCGGCCCAAGCTTGCTCACGCTGCTGGAGCAGTTGCCGGTTACCGCGGCTGAAACCGAAGTGCCTTTTGCCTTCCCGGTGCAGTGGGTCGAAAAATTCTCGTCGTCCAGTGACACCAGCCAGGGCCGTCGTGTGTTCTGGGGCCGTGTGGCCACCGGTTGCGTGCAGCCTGGGGACACGATTTCCATTCTGCCCAGCGGCCAGACTGCCAAGGTCGCCCAGGTGCTGAACCACGCCCGGGTGCCCAAGAATGTGGGCGCGGGCCACGGCGCGGGCATTGTGCTGGATCGCGAAGTGGATGTGTCGCGCGGCGACTGGCTGCTGGCCTCCAACGACGCGCCCAGCCATTTCGACACGACCCGCGAGATCAAGGCCACCGTGGCCTGGATGGACGACGAACCGCTGGTGGCGGGCCGCATCTATTGGGCGCTGCACGGCCACCGCTGGATCAAGGCTAAGGTCAAGCGCATCGTCCACAGCCTGGACATCAACACGCTGGAAGAACACGACGCAACGCAGATCGAGCCCAACGCCATTGGCCACATCGAACTCAGCCTGCAGGAGCCTATTGCCGCCCTGCCCTACAGCCAGTCGCGCATTTTGGGCGCACTGATTCTGGTGGACACCGCCAGCCACAAGACCTCTGGCGCATTGCTATTGAATTGACCTTTGGCAAGCAATCACGTCAGAAAGACCCTTCTGGCGTACCGCTGTGACAGGCTGCGTAAGCAATTGCCAATAAAATCCGAGGATTGTTCATACATTCCCGCCCTAGAAAATAACATGACCCATACCGTCACCGAAGCCTGCATCAAGTGCAAGTACACCGATTGCGTCGACGTCTGCCCAGTAGATTGCTTCCGCGAAGGCCCTAACTTCCTGACCATCGATCCCGATGAATGCATCGACTGCGCCGTCTGCATCCCCGAGTGCCCGGTCAACGCCATCTACGCCGAAGAAGACGTGCCGGCCGACCAGCGCCACATGACGGCACTGAACGCCGAACTGGCCAAACTGCCCAACTGGAAGAGCATCACCAAGCGCAAGGCCGAACTGCCCGAAGCCGAAGAGTGGAAAGACAAGACCGGCAAGCTCCCGTTCCTGATCCGCTGAAGCACACGCGGTGCCAATCGAAACCGATGCCGTTATCGTAGGCGCAGGCCCGGTGGGCCTGTTCCAGGTGTTTGAGCTGGGCCTGCTGGACGTCAAGGCCCATGTCATCGACTCGTTGGCGCACCCAGGTGGCCAGTGCGTGGAGTTGTATCCCGACAAGCCGATTTACGACATCCCCGCCGTGCCGGTTTGCACCGGGCAAGAGCTGACTGACAGCCTGCTCAAGCAGATAGCACCCTTTGGCGCTACCTTCCATTACGGACAGGAAGTGGCAACGGTCGAACGCCAGGCGGACGAACGTTTTCTGGTGGAGACCAGCACCGGCAACCGCTTTCTGACCAAGACCATCTTCATTGCCGCCGGTGTTGGCGCCTTCCAGCCGCGCACCCTCAAGGTCGATGGTCTGGAAAGATTTGAAGGCGACCAACTGGCTTACCACGTCAAGAACCCGGCCGACTTCGCGGGCAAGAACATCGTCATCGTTGGTGGTGGTGACTCGGCCCTGGACTGGGCGCTGAATTTTTGTGCCGGTAACGCGGACGGTAACCCCCACAAGGCCGAGAGCGTCATCCTGATTCACCGCCGGGACGGCTTCAAGGCCGCACCCGCCACCGTGGCCAAGATGCGGGCCCTGTGCGAGGCGCTGGAGATGCAGTTTCTGGTCGGACAGGTCACCGGCTTTGAAGAAGCCGATGGCCGCCTGAGCGAGATCAAGGTCACCGGTGCCGATGGCATCACCCGCCTGGTCCCGCTGGACCTGTTGCTGGTGTTTTTTGGCCTGTCGCCCAAGCTCGGACCTATCGCCAACTGGGGCCTGGACATCGAGCGCAAGCAGCTCAAGGTCGACACCGAAAAGTTCTCCACCAGCGTGCCCGGTATTTTTGCCGTGGGTGACATCAATATCTACCCCGGCAAGAAAAAGCTCATCCTCTGCGGCTTCCACGAGTGCGCGCTGGCCGCCTTTGGTGCCATGCCCTTCATCTTTCCGGAAAAGAAAGTGTTTTTGCAGTACACCACCACCAGCCCCAAGCTGCACAAGGTACTGGGCGTGGAGTCACCGGTATTTGATTGATTCGCGATTTTTCAAAAATCTGCGTCCGTCTCCAAAAACCATAAATTTCCACGCTATAATTTGAGGCTTCATTCCTCGATAGCTCAGTTGGTAGAGCGCCGGACTGTTAATCCGTAGGTCCCTGGTTCGAGCCCAGGTCGAGGAGCCAAAATTTGAAAACCCACTGTCGAAAGATGGTGGGTTTTTTATTTTCCGGATCACCCATGCACATCGACACCACCACTCCTACTCCCGCGTTCATGCAAGAGGGCCTGGAGCAAATCGCCGCGTTGCGTGACGGCGCCCAAGAAGGCCACATCGCCGAACACATCCGCGGCATGGTGGCTGCGACCATGGGGCACCTCTCGGTCGAATCGACCAACACCACAAAGAGTGATGCACAGCAGTGGCAGGAGTGGGCACTGGGCGTTGCAGATGGACTGGCGCTGCCAGTTGCCGTCTAACCGGTAGCCCCGCTAAACTAAACCCACGCCATTACAGGAAGAAAAAGATGTTTGATCAAAGCGGCCATTGGATACACCTTGAAACCTTCGACGATTTTGACAACGGCCTGTCCGATCTGATTGAACTCTGGTCCTCAGAGACAGCCACCCAGGCCACGAAGGATTCGGCCTTCGCGCATTTCAAGGAAGACCTGGAAGCGGCTGCACTCCAATGGATAGACAACAAAGCCAAATCCAGGAAATATGCGGCCATTGCGCAAGAGCTGGCGGAGTTTGAAGAGGTATTGAACGAAGACTCGGGCGTGACCCCGCAAGCCAACAGCAGCGCCCCCGCGGCTGTGCCTGCGAAGGCCAAAAAGAAGATCTGAGTAGCTCTGGACGCTTGCAACGGTGTCACGGCTACCATTGACGGTCCGAAGATCGAATGCATGCAGCTGCGTGCGGCTCGTGCTGGCAACGTCAACACTCATTGCGTCGGCATCGGTTTGGTCGGGCCCATTTGAGGATGGGCTTGCGGCTCGGGACAAGGGAGACTTTGCTTCGGCAGTACACATCTTCAAACCGCTCGCGCAATCGGGCGACGCCAATTGCCAGTTCCAACTCAGCTTGCTCTACGCCGCCGGCAAGGGTGCGCAGGCGGACAACAAGCAGGCGCTTTATTGGCTACGTCAGTCGGCAACCCGGGGAAATACGCAGGCCCAGTCAAACCTTGGCAATGCATTCCACATGGGACGCGAGGTAGCTCAGGACACCATCAAGGCGTATGCATGGCTGAGCATGGCGTCTGCCGGTGGTGACAGCGCCGCATCCACCAACCTCAATGTCGTCGCCAGAAAGATGAGCCCCCTGCAACTGAACCAGGGCAAGGCACTTGCCCAAGTCTGCCTGCAAGGGAACTTCAAACCCTGTTTATGAACGACGGTCAATCGCTGGCAAAACGTCCTCTCAAATACGCAATGATTGCGCCAGACTCAACCAGCCACTGGGTACTTCCCGCAGGGTCGGTAATCCTCAAGCACGGTACCTTGGGTTGACCAAAGCCCTGAATCAGATCCGTGCGATTCTTCCCGTCCTTTTGCGCATCACGGCGTTCAATGTTCAGGGACAACCTGCACATTTCCTGCCTTACCTTGATGCAAAAAGGGCAGGTCTGGAACTGATACAAGGCAAGGTCACTGCACTGCTGATCAACCTGGGTCTGCCGCACCGGCGCACGAACGGTGCCCTTTGGACGGCTGATGACCTCCCACAGTCGCATGACTGGTCCGAGCAATAACCGCAAAGTCTTAAAAAAAAGCCTGACCAAAGTTTTCATGTTGTTCAATAGGAATGGGGATAGAGATATCTGGCTTACAGGCTGCTGATCAACCGCCCGAGTGACGCAACCGCGATGGTCACATAGCCGAGTATCAGATTGATTCCAATCAGCTGTCGAATCTGACCCAGCGCCGCGCCACCCGCTGGCCAATCCTGGTGGGCAACAGCCGCTTTGAGTTTTGCGTAGGGAACCTGGAAGACGTAGACAAAGATTGCGCCCATCACCAGACCGAGCAGCAGCATGAAATGCCAGTGAACAGGTGCCTGCTTCATGCCGACGGCGAGCATGGTGACCAAGCCGCTGATCAGAATCGCCGAGACGGCGGCCCAGACCCAGGGGAAAAATCGTGCAAAAACTGCACTCCAAAGCGTGAGTCGCACGGGGGGCTCCAGTTGGATGGCCGCAACCGGGCGCAGACACATCCAGGCGAAGAACATGCCGCCCACCCACAGGACAACGCCTGCCAAATGCAAAAACAAGAGAATGGGGTGCATGAAAGCGTTCCGTTGAAGTCCAAGGCTGCCCAATGTAGCATCGACATACTGATTCCCGAACAATACGCGCCATTCCATCCATGAACTCCAATCGTTATCTCGCTTTTGCCGCGGCATTCATACTGCTGACGGCCTGGATGCTGAAAGCGTTCATTCCAGGAATCGCGTGGGGCGCAGTCTTTGCGATTTCGTTGTGGCCGCTGTTCGAGCGTGTTACTCAGGGGTTTGGCTCCGGCGTCAAGAATCCGGCGTTGCTGTTTTCGGTGCTGTTCCTGTTTGTGTTTGTGTTGCCGCTCGCCTATGTGGCATATGACATCGTCGATGCCTATCGGGCGGGTTCAACTTACCTCACCAAGAACGAGGAAGGCATCGTTCCAGTGCCTGCATTTGTTGAACACCTCCCGTATGCCAACAAGCTGGAAGAACTCTGGATCCAATACATAGGGCACAGCAGCGGACTGCTGGACATTCTCAACCAACTCAGCAGCAACCAGCTGACCAACTGGTTGTCGACCGCTGCGCTCCAACTGTCATCGGGCCTGGTGACGGCACTGTGCATGCTGGTCTCGTTCTACTTCATGCTCAAGAATGGGAACTACATCAAGGCGCACTACGAGGGCACGATCAGTCACTGGTTCAGCGAGAAAAGCATCGGGGTTGTCAACAAAGGGGTATCTGCACTGCGCGGCACCATCAACGGGGTCATCCTGCTTGGCTTGGTGGAAGGCATTTTGCTGGCCATCCCGCTGGTGCTGGCGGGCGTGAAGTCGGGTCTGCTGCTCGGATTGGCTGCCGGCCTATTGGGCGTCATACCGCTGGTGATGCCCGCCATCATTGTTCCTGCCATTGTCTATCTGTATTTTTCGGGTGAAGTCGCTTATGCCGTCGTCATGGCGGTGGACCTTCTGTTCGTATGGGTCGTGTTTGAAAATGTCGTCAAACCGGGCCTCATCAGCAATGCGGTCAAGGTGAACCCCTACCTGGTGCTGCTGGGGCTCATTGGGGGATTGCAGCTACTGGGTCCGGTTGGACTCTTCATTGGACCTGCAATCGTGTCGATGTCGGTGGCAATGGCCAAGGACGTATTCGTGACCTCCGATGATTTGTGAAACCAAACGCCCGTGTAGTCGATCTTCCGCAGATCAAATACCTCACCAGACATTCTTTCAAAATCGCGAACGGCCTTACGACATCCCTCCCAGTGCCCGAAGTCGTCGACTTGCACCACACCACCTGGAACGACCGCGCCGTATAGCGTAGAAAAAATATCCATGGTGGACGCATACCAGTCCGCGTCGGCATGCAACAAGGCTATCTCTCCAACGTCCTCCTTGTAGGCAGGCAAAGTATCCGCAAACAGCCCTTGAACCGGCTCCACAATCCCGGATACGCCCATACGTTCACAAATAACCGCGAGGTATTCGCAGATCGGTGCCTTCAGTGTTCCCGCGCCAAACGCCGTTTCGTTCGCGGGAGTGCCGTTGTGACGATCTACTTCAGCGGGTTCTGGCATCCCCTGAAATGTGTCAAAAGCATAGACCTTGCGGGGCCGCAGGCTGTGGCGCTTGACGACACTCGCCAGAAGCGCCGCTGCTCCGCCCTTGTACGTGCCACATTCCACAATATTTCCTGGCAAATCACGCTGACAAATCGCCTTGGCCCGCACGTAGAGTGAAAACAGTCGCTCTGTGCTCAACAGCGTAAAGGGTCTCACGCTTTCCAGCAGCAATTCAAACTCACTGGCGTCTTCACCCTGCGATACGCCGCTGACTGCCATGTGCTGTAGGTGCGCAGGAACTGTCCAATGCACTCTGGGGTCTGGAATATGCGTGATCGGTTCAACATTTCCCCGCCACGCAACCCCCATGATTTGCATGGTGTTGTAGACCATGGTGTTCCAGCCCCTGCTGGCCAGGTAGTTCAAACCCTGTGCAACATCGGGCGATGCGAGGTCATGAAACAGAATCACTGCATCGGGTTCGGCATACCTCTCGCAAACCATCGCATCGTTCAATGGGTGCTCAAACTCATGGTTGCCGTCAATGAAGATGAGAGACCATCTCAGCCCACCACCGGCCAGTTCTTCGACCTTTGGGGGACTGTATCCCGGCACGAGTGACAGATCGCCCAAAGTGCCAAAAGCCTGGATGGCGGACGACAGCGATTGCGCAACGCTTTCCCGATTCGGGGATTGATCCAGCAAAGGATCAATCACCGTCAGATGGACACCGGCCAGCACCATGTGACAGGCAGACCATCCCATCCAGCAACCGATTTCCAGAGCCTGCTTGCCCTTGAACATCAACGCGGTATTGAACAGTATCAGCGCCTCATCGCGGCTGAGGAACCCGCACTCCGGGTCGCGCCGTTCAACGTACCAATTGTGGGGAATTTCACGCCTGAAGTACTGCCAACGGCACTGGCTCGCATCGCCTCGCACCATGTTGGGAAAATGGGCGTCCGGTTGCACGACTTGCAAGCCGGGCGACACGTAGTCACCAAAGGGCAGCAAGACCGGTTCACGCGAGGCCATCGACACGCGCCTGGATTCTGCGAGCTGAAATCGGGCTTCATCTTCCCGCACAAACCCGGCTACGCGAACCGCATCGGCCTCTGCAACGCGCCCCGACTGCGTGAGAGCGCGGACCAGACTGGCGCGCACCGAAGCCAGATCAGGCTCCAGGGTCAATGCCGCGCGCAGCGGGATCAAGGCTTCATCAAATTTTTGCTGCGCCAGTAGCAGCCATCCCAACTGCGCATGACGCTGTGCTTGTGGCTTGGCGACCAGCGCGGCTCTTGCCCAGTGCGTTGCCTCGGCCAGCCTGCCCATGTCGTGCAGTACCCACGCCAAGGCAACTGCCGCATCATCGAGCTGCGGGTCAAGCTGCAGCGCCCGTTGCAGCGATTGGTGTGCGTCATCAAGCTTGCGTTCATGAAAGCACACCAACCCCAGGTACCAATGCAAAGACGGGAATTCCGGATGCTGAATTAAAGCAGTCCTCAACACGTCCCCGGCTTCCAACAGCCGCCGACTTTCCAGGAGAAACCATCCGAGCGCCGCAGCGCTGTCCGGTCTGTTGGGATCATGGCGACAAGCGCTGCGCACCGCATCGATAGCGGCATCCAATGCATGGGCTTCATAACTTGCCCAAGCCTGCACCAGATATTTGTCGGCATCGCGCGGATCAGCTTGCGTAGTCATCCCTGAGTCTACAAAAGAAACCCGGCACATGGGCCGGGCTGTAACCCTCATGGGCCTGCACCAGGGAAGCAAATGCAGGTGGGGCATCGCTGACCCGGTTTCACTCTACGCCATCAAAGGATTGCCAAGCACAAGAGTTGTAACAAATTGCTACGAATCGACTTTTGCCCCCCCCCGGGGACGCACTGCGTCACACAAAGCGTCACACGCAGCGAGCGAGCGTGAGGACAAAATTATCACATTTGTCAAACGCAAGAATATGGTCTATGGTGTGCCATTTACCCCAACTCCAACGAACGCAAGAGGCTTCCTATGGCGTCCATTTCGTCCACTTCACTGTCCGGCATGAATGCTGCGCAAAGCCATCTGGACTCCTCCGCGCACAATATCGCCAACAACAGTACGCCGGAATTTCGACGACAACAAGTCGTCCAGACCGAGCAGAAGGATGGTGGCGTGTCTGCCGCAATCACCAGGTCTGCCAATGAAGGGCATGCGCTGGAAGCCGATCTGGTCGCACAACTCCAGGCCAAGAATGCCTTCCTGGCGAATCTGGCAGTGTTCAAGACGAGCAATCAAATGGCGGGTGCACTGCTGGACAAAACTGCCTGAACAATGAAAAAATCCCCCAACCCTTGACGGTTGGGGGACAAAGCAAGGTTACCTCTTTAACCTTGCCAGGAGACGACCCTCAGTCGCAGTTGATCTAAGCAAAATCAGTGCCAGTACTTGCAATTAGATGCAAACGGATAGGCGAAAGACCTTCGAACACCTGCGTTTCACCCTTACAGCAGACCAAATGGGCTGATACTGGGTAAAATAGCAGACGCACATTTTTGGGAGTCGTTTCATGCCATGTCAAGCCGCGCGAGCCCTGCGCCCAGCTCTGAACAGCCTTTGAGGTGAAAGACCACTACGCATCCCTTGGTGTCAGCAGTGCGGCTTCTCTGGCCGACATCAAAAAGGCCTTTCGCCAGCAAGCATCCCTTCATCATCCAGACCGCAACGACGATCCCGGTGCCCCGGCACGTTTTCGGGCGGTGCAAGAGGCCTACGAAGTCCTGTCCGATGACAGCAAACGTCAGGCCTATGACGACAATCGCCGCCGCAACCTGCTGGACAGCCCCATCGACACTGCCCGTGAAATCTGGCAATCCTATTTCAACCGTCTTATTTGAAGCCACCCCTGCATGAACATTTCTCCCTACTTTCGCAATTTACGCTCGGCCTATTTCGCAGAACTGGATGACCTGACATTTGACTCCGAAGGTCTGCATATTCTGGACAAACGCCTGGTGCAACGGCGCAAGGAAATGGAGTTTCTGGTCCACATGATGGAAATCAGCCCCGAAATGGTGGCCGTGGTTTTTCACAAGGGATTTCGCTTTACCTCGCTGTCGGCAATGGACGATTTACTGTCCCGTGAACCCGAAAGCCTGCCCGAGTGGGACAGTCTGGCAGACGCCATCGAAATGGCACCCTGGACCCAGGAACTGGTGCACGTCTTGCAAAAGCAACCTATGGGCGAATGGTTTCTGACGGTGGCTGCAGCGCTCGAGTACATGTACAACAAACCCGAACATCCGCAGGCGACAAGCGCCGACGATGAAGAGGAGGATCGCGAAGGCGAAGATACCGAGGAAATGGAAGCCCGCACGCGCGAAGAGGCCGCGGCCGACTGGATGGTTGCGCAAGGCTTTGACCGCAAGGAGTGATGGCATGAATACCCTGGCCCTCATTGCAAGAACCCAAAGCCTGATTGCGGCGGGCGATATCGTCGCCGCCGAATCAGCCCTGGTGGAACTGGCCGATGCCGAAGGCGACGGTGCCCTGATGGTGGTGCTCGAACAGCTGCCGGCCAAAGACGTCTTGGCCATCATCCGCGAATATGACAACTCCAAGGAATCTGTCATCAATCTGATGGTGACACCCGAGATGTTTGCCCGTGCCGTGGTCATCGAAAAGCAGTACAAGGACCTCTCCCGCACGCACCTGCGCGGCATGGTCAACTCCGTGATCTTTCGGGAAGATGGCGACCCGGTTGCGTTTCTGATCGCCATTGGCGACCTGGAAGGCGGCAGTGAGGCGCTGGCCGACTACTTCTCTGAAAAGTGGAGCCGCATCGAAGCCTTTGCCCGCACCGGTACCTTCGACACTGTGGAAGACGATGGAGAGATGCTGTCCGAGACCGCCCTGCTGTCGCTCGCCTACGCACCACCCAAGCTGGAGCTGGATGAGGTGGCAGACCAGGACTGGATGCAACTGGCCTGGCTGCTGCGCCACGAGTGCCCGGACCTGTTCACCGAAACCGTTCTGGTGCTGCGTGCCAAGGCGCGTGCCCATGATCTGGGCCTGGACGAAGAGGAAGAAGCAGCCGAAGAAGATGACGGCAAGGTGGAGACCGGTGACACCGACCGCGGCAAAGCCACACCGGCAGCCCGCGACGATGACGAGGAATCGGCCATTTGACACCCCAAGCTGTATCGCTGTTTGACGCGCGGCCGTTCTTTGAAAAAGCGCTCGCCTATGGCGTGCAACACGGCATCATCGGCCAAGCCAAACTGGATGCGATCTGCCAGGATGCTCCCAAAGGCATGGTCCAGATTGCCCGCTACTTTGGCACCGAGTTCTTGCGTCCGGAGCTGGAGAAAGCCCGCGACCGTATCGTCAACCTGGTGAGCCTGTATCTCGAGAGCACCAGCGGCGGCGACCTCCGATTGGCCGCAGAGTCCCTGCGGGACCATTCCTTTTTGTCCCGCTCCAAGGGCGGCTCGGACATGCTCAAGGCCCTGATCGCCATGCCGCAGAACAGCCACTTCGGCATGCACGAAGGCCGGGGATTTACCGATGACCAGATCCCCTTGCTGGCCAAATGGTCGTTACGCACACTGCCCGAGTACCAGTTGGAGCTTGACCAGCGCAGCCAGATTGCATTGCTGGTTGATGCAGCGGTGTGGATGGCCGAGGCACTGGGTCTGGATGCGACCGATCTGGAGGAAGCCGGCAGAGACGCCGAAGCGGTCATCCGCACGGCGCTGCTGGCCCACTTCAGTGGGCGCACCGAAATGCCGGACTGGGTGGCATTTGAAAAAATGATTGCCGGGCTGCGCAAGAAATACCCGCTGAAGTCCGGCACATCACCGCAACCCATCGGTATCTCCTTACCCACAGATTTGCCGGCTCGCTTCAAACCAGCGGTGGAAACTGTCCGGCAATCTGTGCTGGCAGACATGCCCAGGGTTCTGGACACCACTCTACCTGTGCGCAAACTGTTTGACCAGACACCTGCTTTCATGGGGCGCTACTTCTGGCTGGAGGACGCCATCAGCGAGGTCGATCACTTTGACCGCACAGCATCCGCCGCATGGAACAAAGCGACGGGCGGGCATGGGGATGACGGTTCCCTGCTCACGCTATTTCTGTGCGTGGCCGCCGGCGCTCCCCTCAAGACGGTCCTGACCGAGAAATCAGCGGCTGCCCTCGTGCGCAAAGTCCGGAAATCCGGGCTTCAACCCGAACTCGCCACCGAGTTCATCCACAACCATGCACCGGCACACCACCAGGCAGACTATGTCCAGCTGTGGGATGCCTTTGTTGCCGAGGCACAACCCACACTGACCAGCGATTTTGACCATACGCTCAATGACGCCGTGTCTTTGCTGCGCCGGGAGTGCAATATTGGTCCGTAGTCGGGGTTGCCGCGGCGACGTTGCAGGGTATTCATGAATCCGCTAAAGTCTATTCCAATAAGTCAATTGAGGGAGTTTCAGTGAGTACCAAGCCGCCAGCACCAACATCCGGCCCCGTTCCCCCTGCGCAAGACCGCTACATGCCAGGTGACCCGATACCGGTCCCCGAGGCGGTAGAAGCCAATTCCGAATCCAGCTGGGCGATGTTTTCCGACAATCCGCCACCTCCCGAGGGAGAGTTTCTCGACACCGTGCCAGCCTCACTGCTGGAAGAGGCCGCTCTGGCCACGCCACCGAATAAGAACTGAGTCCATTCCATGCGACTGAATCATTGGGCAATTGCTGCCATTTCCTGCGTGGCACTGTTGTTGGGCGCGTGCTCCCAAAAAGACACACCGAGCGCCGCCAAACCTGCAAAACAGGAGGTGTCGGTGCAAGCCGTTGCCGCGCAGGCCAAGGGCTTCACGGTCGGCGCGGTGATGAGCGCCAACACGGTCTATGTTTTCTTTGATCCGCAGTGCCCGCACTGCGGCCATTTGTGGCAGGCATCCATCCCACTGCACAAAAAAGCCAAGTTCGTCTGGATACCGGTGGCGTGGATCAACGCATCCAGCCTGTCGCAGGGTGCGGCACTGCTGACTGCTGCCAACCCACTGGAGTTGATGACCGAGCACGAAGCCTTGCTGCTGGCCGGCAAGGGCGGCATTTCTGCACCGTCGGGTGTTGGGTCCGACGTCGAACAGGCTATCAAGGCCAATACGAAGTTGCTGAGCGGATTCGGAGCCGAATCGGTTCCGTTCATCGTGGTAAAGAATTCCCGTACCGGGGAGACCATCAGCCGCGACGGTGCCATGACCACGGCCGATCTCGCCAATCTCATCGGAATAGACCTGGCACCCTGAACGGCGCAACGGCTGCGGGACAAGTCCTACAGTTTTTGACCCAGCGCCTTCTCAACCGCTGAAACCAGCTGCGTGCTCTCGGGCTCCACGTCGCTGGGATAGCTTGCGACCACCCTCCCCCGTCGATCGACCAGGTACTTGTTAAAGTTCCACTTGGGCTCCTGGCCGGTAGCCTTGACGAGCTGGGCATACAACGCATTTTTGTTGGCGCCTTTGACATCGGACTTGGCAAACATCGGAAACTTCACGCCATAGGTGTTGAAACAGAAATCAGCAATTTCCTTGGACGTACCGGGCTCCTGCTTGCCAAACTGGTTGGAAGGAAAACCCAGCACCACAAGCCCCCTGCTCTGGTACTTGGCGTACATGGCCTCCAGACCCTGGTACTGGCCGGTGAAGCCGCAATAGCTCGCGGTATTGACCACGAGCACCACTTTGCCAGCGTACTGGCACAGGTTCTGGGGTGCGTCATCCTGCAGACGGGGAAACTGGTGTTGCAGGAGAGCTGGGCAGGTAGCCGGCGCTGTAGCTTGAACCGGAGCGGCCGGCGGTGTCTGTGCCAGGGAGGCCGAAGCGGCGGCCAGCCCGGCAACGGCAGCCCAAAGTGCCTGGATGGAAAAGTGTTGTGTCGCCATGGTCAGATTCCCTTCTTGATCATTGCGACGAGTTGATCCAGCGCCGTTCCCCATCCGCCTTCAAAGCCCATCGCAGCGTGTTGTTTGCAACCGGCTTCGTCCGCGTGGATGACGGTTGCGGTGTAGCGCGTGCCGTGCGCGTGGTCTGCCAGTTCGACCGCGGCGGTGAACAGGAACTCCGCGTCATCGGAGCCGCAGGTTGCGGCCGGCTTGCTGGGCCGGTAGCCCGCCAGCAGGGCATTGGTCCACACCAGCTTCTCGTTGGGTATGACTTCGAGGTAGCAGCCTTCATTGGGATACTCAAGCCCCTCGGGCGACTGCATGGTGGTGCGGAACACGCCGCCGGGACGCAGGTCAATTGCACAGGCAATAGTCTTCCAAGGCAAGGGACAGAACCAGGGCTTGAGCAGTTCCGGCTCTGTCCAGGCACGCCACACCAGAGATCGGGGCACATCGACGACACGCGTGAAGCTGAGGTCCAGTTTTGAGTCGGGTTGGTACGTTGGCTTCATGTTTTGCCTCCTGTGGTTGGTGGTGCTTGCAAGGCGTGTAAATACGCAGCGAGGCGATCTAAACGGTCTTCCCAGACCTGTTTGTACTCGCCTATCCAGTCCATTGCTTGCCAAAGGTTTTGGCCTTCCATGCGACAGGGACGCCACTGCGCGTCACGCCCTCTGGAAATCAGTCCAGCCGACTGCAGCACGTTGATGTGCTTGGACACCGCAGGCAGACTGATCGCAAAGGGCGCCGCCAGATGATTGACTGATGCGTTGGGTCTGCCGACCCGTCGCAGTGTCAATTCCGAGCGCGCTCAATCAACGCCGCGTGCGAGACGTACGGTGTAGACGACGGAAATAATCTTCCAGCCTTGTTCTGTCCGCACAAGCAACCACTTCTCTCGTCCGCCGTTGGTCGGTTTTGCGTTGGACAGGTAGACGTAGTCAAACGAGACGGACGCCACCTCGCCATCGGTATCGACCTGGATATCCGAGAACGTCTCCTCTTCGTGGTCGCGACTTGCGACGATGCCGTCAATGAAAGCGACGAAGTTATTGTCCTGGCGATGCCGGGCCTTGATGGCCTGGGGTCGGGTGGTTCTGATGCGTTCCAGGCTTGGGTCATCAACGACCGCTTGCCAGGTGATCGCCTCGGGCTTGTCCGAGAAAAACAAAGCCATAAAGGCGGCCTTGTTTTTCTGGATGATCGAAGTTCTGAAGGTCTCTACAACCTGCCGAACAGCCACCAGGTCTTCTGCGACATTCGCCGTTTGAAGCGTACCGCGGCATCCCGTGCCAAGCGCCACCGATGCGATGACTGCCAAGAACAGGGAGGGGACGCGGCCCATCGTCTATCCCACCCAGCGCCGGGCGTTGTGCCAGAGTTGCATCCACGGGCTGTGCGCATTGGCGTCCAGACCGTTCCAGCTCATCTGGATGTTGCGGAACACCCGCTCGGGGTGCGGCATCATGGCGGTGAAGCGGCCATCCGCCGTGGTCACGCCGGTGAGGCCACCCGGGCTACCGTTCGGGTTGAACGGATAGGCCTCGGTCGCTTCACCGGCATTGTCGGTAAAACGCATGGCGGCAATGGCCTTGTCGGCGTTGCCGCGGTACTTGAAGTTGGCAAAGCCCTCACCGTGCGCCACGGCGATCGGCAAACGCATACCCGCCAAATCCTGAAAGAACAAGGACGGCGACTCCAGCACTTCCACCATGGACAGGCGCGCCTCGAAGCGCTCGCTCTGGTTGGTGGTGAAGCGCGGCCAGTCCTGCGCGCCAGGGATGATGTCGGCCAGTTCGGCAAACATCTGGCAGCCATTGCAGACACCCAAACCAAAGGTATCGCTGCGGCCAAAGAAGCCCTTGAACTGGTCGGCCAGGCCTGCGTTGAAGGTGATGGAGCGCGCCCAGCCTATGCCGGCGCCCAGCGTGTCGCCATAGCTGAAGCCTCCG
>JAUSNJ010000197.1 GCA_030645355.1 Rhodoferax sp.
CTGGAACACCATGCCAACCTTGCTGCGCAGTTTTGGCAGGTTGGTCGTGGGGGCCTGCAACTCGGTGCCGTCCACAAAGATTTTGCCCTGTTGCACCGGTTCCAGGCCATTGACGGTCTTGATGAGGGTGGATTTGCCGGAACCCGACGGGCCGCAAACCACCACGACGTCGCCTTTTGAAATGGTGACCGAGCAATTGTTCAGAACCTGAACCGGACCGTACCACTTGGAGATGTTGTCAATCTTGATCATGGGATGTATTCGAATGGGTTAGCGGGGGGTCAGCGGATGATGGCGATCTTGTTCTGCAGGCGCTTGACCAGCACCGACAGCCCAAAACAGACCGCAAAGTACACGATGGCAGCCAGGATGTAGGCCTCCTCCGGGCGGCCGTAGATCTTGCCTGCCGTAACAAAGCCCTTCAGCAGGTCATAGGCGCCGATGGCATACACCAGCGACGTGTCCTGGAACAGGATGATGGTTTGCGTCAGCAGCACCGGCAACATGTTGCGGAAGGCTTGCGGCAACACCACCAGACGCATGTTTTGCGAATAGGTCATACCCAGTGCCTGTCCGGCATGGACTTGGCCCCGTGGAATGGACTGGATGCCAGCACGCATGATTTCGCTGAAGTACGCGGCTTCGAACGCGATAAACGTAACGGTCGCTGACAGTTCAGCCCCCACGGGACGTCCGGTGATCAAGGGAACCAGCAGGAAGAACCACAGGATCACCATGACCAGCGGTACGCTGCGCATGCCATTGACGTAGAAGGTTGCAACCAGGGTCAATGGCTTGATGCCAGACAGCCGCATCAGGGCCAGCACGGTGCCAAACAGGATGCCGCCCAGTGTTGCGACGATGGTCAGATTGACGCTGAACATGAAGCCGCCCAGCACAAACTTGCTGATGATGTCCCAGCTGACGAAAGTAAGGTCGAGTCCACCCATATCAGTGCCCCCCGCCTACGCCACCGGCGACGACATAGCCCGGAATCTGAACCTTCTTTTCCACAAAGGCCATGGCACGGTTGACGGCAAATGCAGAGATGGCATACAGACCGGTCACCGCGATGTAGATCTCGATGCCGCGCGAGGTTTCTTCTTGCGCCTGCATGGCGAACATGGTGAGTTCGGCGATGGACACGGCAAAAGCGACCGATGAATTTTTCAATAGGTTCATGGATTCGCTGGTCAGTGGCGGCAGGATGATGCGAAACGCCATGGGCAAAATCACATAACGGGAGGTGTGCGTGGTGGTAAACCCCAGGGCCATACCGGCGTAGCGCTGCCCCTTGGGCAGCGCCTGTATGCCGGCACGCACCTGCTCGGCGATACGCGCCGAGGTAAAAAAGCCCAGCGCAAACACCACGAGCACAAAACTCGGAATGCCTTGCATGACCGGGAAGATTTTGGGCACCACGAAGTACCACAGGAAAATTTGCACCAGCAGCGGGATATTGCGAAACAGTTCAAC
The DNA here is from genome assembly GCA_030645355.1 of Rhodoferax sp. Lineage (GTDB taxonomy): Bacteria > Pseudomonadota > Gammaproteobacteria > Burkholderiales > Burkholderiaceae_C > Allorhodoferax. Next base: position 1,477 of record JAUSNJ010000197.1, read on the forward strand.
CCATACATTGGCCATGCGCACCAGCCACGGGCTGTTGGGCAGTGTGCGCAGCGTCCCGATGAGGGCACCAACCACCATGGCGATAACCCAGGCACTACCGGCCACCGACAGGGTCCAGCCCCACGCGTCCATCATCCACTGAAGGTAGGTTCTCCCCCCGCTGCCGTCGTCATTGAGAAATACCTGCCAATCCCACGCCATAGAAGACTCTCCCGATCTAGATTTTCCTGGGGTGTCACGCACCCGCGAGATTACGCCATTTCAATGGCGTGCGGCTGAAAGAAACCCGCATCAGATGGATCTGATGCGGGTGTTCAGGAGCCGTCAAACCGCCATTACTTCTTGGCGTAGTCTTCCATCGGCTTGTCGTTCAGGTTAGCCCAGGCTGCCTTGGTAGTTTCGCTGGCAGGCAAACCGACCCTGGTGTTCTTGGGTGGAATGGGCTGCACGAACCATTTGTCGTACACCTTGGCCAATTCACCGGACTTTTGCATTTCACGGATCGTGTCATCCGCCAGCTTTTTGAAAGCAGCATCGTCCTTGCGCATCATGATGGCGATGGGTTCCACGCTCAGGACTTCACCCACAATCTTAAAGTCGGCAGGGTTTTTGGCTGTGGCGATGTTGCCCGCCAGAATCTGGCCATCCATGACAAAGGCCTCAGCGCGGCCGGATTCCAGCAGCAGGAAGCTGTCAGAGTGGTCTTTGCCAAACACTTCCTTGAAGTCGATGCCTGCTGCACGTTCGTTCTTGCGCAGTGTCTGCACTGAAGTGGTGCCTGTCGTGGTGGCAACGTTTTTGTCTTTGAGTTGGGCGATCGATGTGATACCGGAGTTGGCTTTGACCGCGATGCGCACTTCTTCCACATAGGTGGTCACCGCAAAGGACACATCCTTCTGGCGTGTGGCATTGTTGGTGGTGGAGCCGCACTCAATATCGACCGTGCCGTTTTGCACCAAAGGAATGCGGTTTTGGGACGTAACGGGCAGGTATTTGATTTCCAGTTTCTTGCCGGCAGCCTTCTCGAGGTTGGCCACAATGCGTTGGCAAATCTCGACGTGGTAGCCCACGTACTTGCCGTCACCCAAGGTGTACGACAACGCGCCGGACGAGTCACGCACGCCCATGGTGATGGTGCCAGACGCCTTGACCTTGGCGATGGTATCGACCGCCTGTGCTTGCGCAGCGAGGGGAATCAGAGTGGCAGCAACAGTAGCAGCGGCGATGGCAAACAGATGTTTTTTCATGTCATGTCCTAATTGATCTTCGGTTGATGTTGAATCGAAAGCGGATAACGTGTTGCAAAAACGTGTCCGGAACCAACCCGGTGATGGTAGTACTTTGTCGGCCGACAGACCCATGGGTTTACACGGGGACATCATGCAAAATTCGCATACCCCATTTCAGGAGCGGTTCCGGGCAGGACTCTGAGACAACGCAATTTTTATGCCGCACGGGTCACACAGGCGACTGGATTGGGACTTTGTTGGGGCCTTCCCGGATGCGGTTGCTACGCTGGCACGCTAGTCTTGCGGGGTCACTTAGTCTGAGGAGTTTCGGTGCGCGCCCATTTCAAATACTGGCCCAAGCGGCTACCCCACGCCATCACTGTTCCCGCCACGTCGCTGTGGGACAACCTGGAGACCAGCGCCCGGCGCTACCCCGACAAGGCCGCGCTGGTGTTCTTCGGCACGGTGCTGACCTACGCGCAATTGCTACAAAAAGCAGAGCAGCTCGCGCAGTGTTTGCGAGGGCTGGGGGTCCAAAAGGCTGACAGGGTCGTGCTGTGCATGCAGAACTGCCCGCAGCTGATCATTGCGCACTTTGCCATCCTGCGGGCCAACGCCGTGGTGGTGCCGGTCAACCCGATGAACCGCGCCGAGGAACTCAAACACTACATCACCGACCCCGATGCCAGGGTCGCCATCACCACCGCCGATCTGGCGGCCGAACTGGCCCGCGCCAGCGACGCGCTGGCACCCAGGGACCGACTGGCCCATCTGGTCGTGACGCACTTCACCGATGCGTTTGACGCCGGAGTGGTGGGCGACGACGCGCCGCCCGCAGCCTGGAACGAGTGGCTGCTGACGCGCCACCCATTGCCCGCGCTGGCCGACGGACAAGTCATGGATTGGAATCAAGCCCTGGCCGCCGCCGGCGGCTTGCCGGAACTGCAAGTCGGCCCCGCCGACCTGGCCATCCTGCCCTACACCAGCGGCACCACCGGCTTGCCCAAGGGCTGCATGCACCCTCACAGCAGCATCATGCACAATGCCGTGGCCAGCGCACTGTGGGGTAACGGCTGCGCCGAAAACGTGGTGCTGGTGGTGGTGCCCATGTTCCACATCACCGGCATGGTCAGCGTCATGCACACCAGCATTCGCGGTGGCGCCACGCTGGTCGTGATGCCGCGCTGGGACCGCGACCTGGCCGGGCGGCTGATCTCGCGCTGGAAGGTCACGCACTGGACCAACATCCCCACGATGGTGATCGACCTCATGGCCAGCCCCCACTTCGGCAGCTACGACCTGTCCAGCATGACCTATATTGGCGGGGGCGGCGCCGCCATGCCGCAGGCCGTGGCCCAGCGCCTGCTGGAGCAGTTTGACCTGCGCTACGTGGAAGGTTATGGGCTGACCGAAACGGCTGCGCCCTCCCACGCCAACCCGCCCGACGCACCCAAGCAGCAGTGCCTGGGCATTCCGTTCATGGGCACGGACGCCCGCGTCATCGACCCCGACACCTTGCAGGAAATGCCGGTGGGCGAAGCCGGTGAAATCGTCATCCATGGGCCAGAGGTTTTTCTGGGCTACTGGAAGCGGCCCGACGCCACCGAGGCGGCTTTCATCGACATCGACGGCAAGCGCTTCTTCCGTTCCGGCGACCTGGGCCGGGTCGACGAAGACGGCTACTTCTTCCTGACCGATCGCCTCAAACGCATGATCAATGCCTCTGGCTTCAAGGTCTGGCCGGCCGAGGTGGAGGCATTGATGTACCGCCACCCCGCTATCCAGGAGGCCTGCATCATCTCCACCCCCGACAGCTACCGGGGCGAATCGGTCAAGGCGGTCGTCGTCTTGCGGTCCACCCACAAGGACTTGGTGACCGAGCAGAACATCATCGACTGGTGCCGTGAGAACATGGCGGTCTACAAGGTGCCGCGCGTGGTCCAGTTCGTCACCGCACTGCCCAAGAGTGGTGCGGGTAAAGTCATGTGGCGCAGCCTGCAGGAGGCTGAACAAGGGAACTAGATGACCACTGCCACGACGGATCAACTGGGTAAGCCGCTGGACGGTTGGCGGCTGCGGCTGTACACCGTCATCTTCGAGGCCGATACCCGGGCCGGCCGGCTGTTTGACCAGTGGCTGATTGCTGTCATCCTGGCCAGCGTGCTGGTGGTCATGCTGGACAGCGTGCAGGGCCTGGGCGATGGCTACCAACTGACCTTTACTGTTCTGGAGTGGCTGTTCACTGCCGCGTTCACACTGGAATACGTCGCACGCCTAACTTGCGTGCGGCATCCCGCACGTTATGCGCTGAGTTTCTACGGCCTAATCGACCTGGCCGCCTTGTTGCCCACCTACGTGGCCTTGTTTGTGCCCGAAGTGCATGCGCTGATCGACGTGCGCGTGCTGCGTCTGCTGCGCGTATTCCGCGTCTTCAAGCTCACCGCTTACATGACGGAATTCCAGTCGCTGGGGGCCGCGCTACGGGCCAGCCGACGCAAAATTTTGGTGTTTTTGTCGGCCGTTTTGATGATTGTGCTGGTGGTGGGCACACTGATGTATGTGGTCGAGGGGCCAGCCAACGGCTTCACCAGCATCCCCACTTCGGTGTACTGGGCCATCACCACGATGACCACTGTGGGCTTTGGCGACATCACGCCCAAGACGGACCTTGGGCGCCTGATCGCGTCGGCCATGATGCTGCTGGGTTGGGGTACCCTGGCCGTGCCCACCGGCATCGTGACCGCCGAGATGACCTCCCAGCGCCACCAGGCCCCACCCACCACGCGGACCTGCCACGAGTGCCTGACAGAGGGGCATTCACCGGACGCCAACTTTTGCCTGCATTGCGGGGCAAAATTGCCTGCCTACCAAACCCATCGACCCGGAGACAACCATGTTTGAAACCGCCATCGCGGGCAGCTTGCCCAAACCCTCCTGGCTCTCGGAGACCGAGAAGCTCTGGCCCCAATGGAAGCTGGCCGGAGCCGAGTTGCAGCAGGCCAAGGCAGACGCCACACTGCTGTGGATCAAGGCCCAGGAGGATGCCGGGCTGGACATCGTCGGTGACGGCGAGCAAAGCCGCCAGCACTTTGTGCACGGCTTTCTGGAACAAGTCGAGGGCATCGACTTCGAACACAAGGTCGAGATGGGCATCCGCAATGACCGCTACAAGGCCATGGTGCCCCAGGTGGTGGCGCCGCTGCGGCTCAAAGGCCGGGTGCACGCGTTCGAGGCGCAACTGGCCCGCGCCCACACCACCAGGAAGCTCAAATTCACCTTGCCCGGCCCGCTGACGATTGTGGATACGGTGGCCGACAACTACTACGGCGACCGCCGGAAGATGGCCTTCGCCTTTGCCGAGTTGCTGAACCAGGAGGCCCTGGCCCTGGAGGCGGATGGCGTGGACATCATCCAGTTTGACGAGCCGGCCTTCAATGTCTACATGAAGGATGCCGCCGACTGGGGCGTGCAGGCGCTGGAGATCGCGGCCAGGGGGCTCAAGTGCACGACTGCCGTGCACATCTGCTACGGCTATGGCATCAAGGCCAATACCGACTGGAAGGAGACCCTGGGCCAGGAGTGGCGCCAATACGCGCAGATTTTCCCCGCGCTGGCGGCCAGTTCCATCCAGCAGATCAGCCTGGAGTGCTACCACTCGCACGTGCCGCCCGAGATGATGGACCTGCTCAAGGGCAAGGATGTGATGGTGGGTGTCATCGACGTCGCCAGCGATGTCATCGAAACACCCGAGCAGGTCGCCGACACCATCGGCATGGCCCTGCAGCATGTGCCCAAGGAACGCCTGTTCCCCTGCACCAATTGCGGCCTGGCCCCCATGAGCCGCGAGGTGGCGCTCAAGAAGCTGGAGGCCCTGGCACAGGGTGCCGCCCTGGCCCGAGCGCGCTACGCCGAAGCAGGAGCCTGCGAGTGACGACTACACAACAACTCCCATTGGGTTCAGCCAAGGACTTGGGCTTTTGCCCGCAGCGCACCCGCCGATTGGTGGAGGTACTACAAGCCGAGGTCACCAAGGCCCGCCTGCCTGGCGCCGTGGCGCTGATCGCGCGGCGCGGCCAGGTGCTGCTGCATGAGACCATCGGCCAGCAGGATCCGGTGGCAGGTGTTCCCATGGGGCTGGACTCGATCTTCCGCATCTACTCGATGACCAAGCCGATTGTGTCGGTGGCAGTGATGATGCTCATGGAGCGGGGGCGGTTGCTGCTTAGCGACACCGTAGCCCAGCACCTGCCGGAGTTTGCCGACCTCAAACTCACCACCCACATCAGCGGCCACTCGGTGCAGCACCGCCCGCGCACCGCCCCCACGGTGCAGGACCTGCTGCGCCATACGGCGGGCCTGACCTACGAAATCCTGGGCACCGAGCCCATCCAGCGCCAGTACGCCCAGGCCCAACTGGCCTCGAGGGACCGCAGCAACCGCGAGTTTGCGCAGGCGCTGGCAGCCATTCCGCTGATGTTCGAGCCCGGCACCGTGTGGGAATACAGCCGTGCCACCGATCTGCTGGGTGCACTGGTCGAAGTGGTCAGCGGCCAAAGCCTGGGCACTTTCCTGCAAGAGAACATCCTGGGTCCACTGGGCATGGTGGACACCAGCTTTGTTGTGCCGCCGGACAAGCACCACCGCATTGCAGAGCCGTTTGAGAAAGATCCGGATGGCGGCATCGCGATGCGCCTGATCGACGTTCGCCAGAGCGTGGCGCTGGAAGCAGGTGGCGCCGGTCTGGCCTCCACGTCGGCCGACTACGCCCGCTTTCTGCAGTGTCTGTTGAACGGCGGTGAACTTGATGGCCAGCGCATCCTGAGCAACGCTACCGTACGCTACATGACGACCGACCATCTGGGTGACATCGCCGTGCACCGGGCGGGGCGATCCGGTGAATTGCTACCTCCGGGGCACGGATTCGGCTTGGGCTTTGCCGTGCGTCTGGACGAGGGCGTTGCGGCACAAGCCGGCTCCAAGGGGCTGTACTACTGGGGTGGAATTGCAGGCACCACGTTCTTTGTCGACCCGGCCAAAGAGTTCTTTGCCTTGATGATGATCCAGGCTCCGAACCAGCGGGACTACTACCGGCCGCTGTTTCGCAACCTGGTGTACGCGGCTCTGACGGACTAGAGCAGGACAGCGAATCGATGGGGATCAGCAACCAGCGGTACGCAGTATGAGTTGCGGCTCGCCGGTGCCACCGTAGTTGTAGGCCAGCGAACACGTGGCCGGAGTAGGGGCGCTGGTCAGCACCCAGCCCGCATCTCCATTGGGAATGGTGCTGTTGCTGTAGCCGTAAAACGTGTATTGGTTGAACACAATGGGTGCCGTGGAAAGGTAGCCACCGCCGGCAATCGCTGGCGCGCCCTGTAGCGTCATGCCAATGCCATCCCACCAGCGGTCGGGGTAGCCGTTCCACAAACGAATGGTGCTGCCCTGCATGTCCAGAAAATTCAACTCCGGGTTCGCGCTGCTGGCGCTACCCCGCAGGGCAACGACGACCTTGACCAGTTCCATGGAAGTCTTGATGGAGCCGTGTAGGGCGTTCATGCTTGCAATGCGCGCATCCGAACCCAGATTCACGAACCTAGGGATAGCAATGGCGGCTATCACCCCCAGAAGGACGACCACTATCACCAGTTCGATCAGCGTAAAACCCCGGCTTCTCCGCATAACACTCCATTGGACTCCGCGGGAATTTTATGCCGCGGTGCGGTTGCCCTCAATTCTTTCCGGAATGCCCGACCTGTTGGGACGATCCGTTTTCCCCTTCGCAAATCGTTGGAACTGTTGGGTCAGTTGGCGAGGTGAAGCTGGCCGCTCACCAGGAGCGCATCCCATTTACTCTTGACCAGACCGGTTTGAGAACGTTGCGCCTCGTACTTGAATTCGCAAACAAAATGGGGTGCTAGCCCTCGTCAGATGGGCGCTATGCGCTCCTAAATTAGGAGCATTCTGCGTCAGGACGTTAGTCCCTGTCCTTTTTTCCCTTGCCGTGGCCCTTGCCACGGCCCTGGTTGCCATGGTCATGGCGTTCTTCATAGCGCTCTCGCACCCAGTCTTCCTGCACAAAATAGACCGGCTGACCACAGGCGTTGTAGCGTCCGCAATGCTTGCCCCAGTTTTTCTGGTGTCCCGGTGGCACATACAGGTAAATCGGCTGTTGGTGAACGGCTACCGGGCTCTGCACGATGACGACCGGTTGCGGGTAGACGATGCGCGGCTGCGGGTAGTTGCCGATGTCGATGCGTCCGTAAACGCCCGGTTGGTTGATGCCGATGGACACGCCAACACTGGTTTGCGCAAACGTGGGGGCCACGGCGCAGGCGGCAAGCGCCAAGGCTATGAGGTTTTTGTTCATGTTTTTTTCCTGACTTTCTTTACGTTTACGCGGGCGTAAACAGGAGGGGCTGCACAGCACCGGATACATCAATGGTGTTTTACCATTGCAGCGCAGCCACGGTTACCTGCAAATGTAAGCTTTTGTCAAAGCTGTCACCGTGGTCCACCGCACACACGCGCAAGAACTACAGGTAATCACCCGCTTGAAACCGTCGCGTCTTGAGCCAATATTCCCATGTGTAGCCCGGCCACAAGGTATCGATGTGACCGTCCGCGTTCTGGTACCAGCTCTTGCAGCCCGAGGACCAGACGGTACCCTTCATCTTTTGCTGAATTTGGGTGTACCCGTCTTGTTGAACATCCGGCCGCAAACGCAGGACTGCGTTCTGCGCTCCGCGCAGGGTTTTGAGCGCCTGCACGATGTAGTCGACCTGGCATTCGATCATGAAGATGATGGAGTTGTGCCCCAGCCCCGTGTTGGGACCCACCAGCATGAACAGATTGGGAAAGCCTGCCACCGTGATGCCCAGGCGGGTCGCCGCGGGCGCGCTGCGCCACCGGGCGCCGAGTTCTGGCACCTGCGGACTTGTGCCCGACTGCGTAGCCAACCCCGTGTCTTCTCCAAAGATGCGCATGGGTGCGACAAACTCCGTGGCCTTGAAGCCGGTACCCCACACAATCACGTCACAGGGGTACAGCGTGCCGTCGGCCCCCACCACGCCGGTGGGCGTGATCGCAGACACCGCTTGCGTCACCAGATTGACGTTGGGTCGTTGCAGAGCGGGAAACCAGGTATTGGAAATCAATAGCCGCTTGCAACCTGGATTGAAATTTGGCGTCAAGGCATCGCGCATCGCAGGGTCAGGCACCTGGGTGCGCAAGTGGTGACCGGCCAGGCGCCTGAGCATGCCCTGCATGCGCGCGGAGCCCATGAACCCCATGCCGATCCACTCATTGAACCAGTACACCCGCCAGCGGCTCAGCCGCTGCAGCATCGGCACGTAGCGGTACGCCAGGCGCCGGATCACCCCATAGGGTTGGTCCCAGCGCGGCAGGACCCAAGCCGGCGTGCGCTGAAACACATCCACATGGGCCGCATCCGGCGCAATCTCCGGCACAAACTGGACGGCACTGGCCCCGGTTCCCACGACAGCGATGCGCTTGCCTTTCAAGTCAATATCGTGGCGCCAATGGCTGGAATGGAAGGACTCACCGGCGAAACTGCTCAGGCCGGGGATATCAGGAATAGAGGGTTTGTTCAGTGGCCCCGTGGCCAGGATCACACTGCGCGCCAGCAGTGGTTCCTGCCCATGCATATCAATCTGCCAGCACTGCTGGTCCGCCAGCCAGCGCAGGGCCGTCACGTCAGAATGGAAACGAATCAGCGGTCGCAGTGCATAGGCATCGGTGACGCGCAGGATGTAGTCCTGGATCTCCTGCTGCTGCGGGTACGGTCTCGTCCACCGCATGTTGGGGGCGAACGAAAAGGAATACATGTGGGATGGCACATCACAGGCACAACCCGGATAAACATTGTCGCGCCACGTACCCCCTACTTCGCCGCTACGCTCCAGAATCACCAGCGATTGCGCACCGCTCGCCCGTACGCGAATTGCGGCGCACAAGCCGCCAAACCCGGCCCCCACAATCGCCACATCGATTTGTTGCATGCAACAAACTTAACACAGCCCCGCTGGATACAGAAACCCCTCAGTGTGGCTTGGGTAAGTCCTGTGACGCGGTCGAAATTCCGGGACCCAAGCGCTCATTGGTCCACCGAAGCAGGTCCGTCCACATCTGGCGCATCTCATCATCCATGGGGGTGCGCGTTGCACTGGGCAACTCGATGGTGACAACCGGAACCCCCTTGTGGATGCCACCGTAGTTCCCCAGCGAGCCGGGAAATATGCCAACCTGGTCCAGATAGAGCCGCCCGAGCCGGTTGGGGGGGGCCGACGGACCGTCAAAGTCCAGCACACCATAGGGCGCGTGCACACTGACGATCAGATTGGGCTTGAAACTGTCCATCTGCTCCAGCAGAAACCGCGATTCCGGCTCAGACAAGGGTTTGTTGCCGGGCCAACGGCGGGGGTCGCGACGGGTTCGCGATTCCCAGTATTGACGGGCATCTCTCGCCCAGTTGGGCGTGGGGAAATTGCGATTGAGGTCTACGCCACGGGCATTGACACGGCGCGCCGGGCGAGAAAACATCCCGTCCGGATTGAGCGTGGGTATAAAGCGCCAGTGGATGGACTGCGGTGTGTCTGCTGCGGGCGTTTGTGCCATTGCAATCCAGTGAAAGACCAGGGAACTGGAAGACATCTCGTCGCCATGCATGCCGCCCAGCACTAGAACCCGCAACTGCGTGTCGCCCGTGCGCACATCGCGGCCCCATATCGGGCGGCCCAAAACCGAGCGTGCGAATGTGTCCTGCAGTTGGGCCGCTTCGCACAGTGGCAGCTTCAGGTTCGGTATCTTTGCAGAATAGTCACCGCAAGACCGCATAGGTATTGCGTATGACACTACACTATTCATAGCAAACAAGATCAGGAACACATTTCTGAAACGCATGACCGGATTGTAGGGCGCCCCTCTTGTGCGACAGGTTGTTCTATCCAGCCGGGCCAAACACACGCAATATCGGGTAAATTGTCGTGATGCCCCCGACAGTCCGCGTACACCAAGCCCACCCTCCCAGTTTTTCCTCCACCGAATTTCGTGACGCGTTGGGCATGTTTGCCACGGGCGTCACCATCGTAACGGCACGTACCGCGCAAGGTACCTATGTCGGCCTGACCGCCAACTCCTTCAATTCCGTGTCGCTGACGCCTCCGCTGGTCCTGTGGAGTCTGGCCCGCTCGGCAGGCTCCATGGCCGCGTTCAGCACCGGCTCCCATTACGCGATCAACATCCTGGGCGCCGACCAGCAGGACCTGGCGATGCAATTTGCCGCGCGGGGTGGCGACCGCTTCTCGGGCGTAGATTTTGTCCTGGGTATCGGTGGAGCACCCTTGATCCGGGGCGCTGCGGCAACGTTTGAGTGCTTTAACCGCAGCCGTTACGAAGAAGGTGACCACGTCATTTTTGTCGGGGAGGTCGAACGCTGTGGCCACCGCGCAGGAGCCTCGCCCCTGCTATTCCACGGCGGCAAGTTCTACGCAGAACACCCGCTCTAGCAGGCGCACTCACGCAACCCCTCAAATCATCGTGTTGACGCTGTTGCGCATGGCCAGTTGCGCGACGACATTCAAGGCACCATCTACCACCGGCTGACCCGAGATCACACGCAGATGCCCAGCTGCCACCAGCTTGTCCCGCGAACGCCGGGTCATTGATTGCGGCGCACCGGCGGCACTGGTGAACAGGAACAGCGTCCCATGCGGACTGGCCCACGTCAATTGGGTACGCACCCACTGATCGTTGGCCATCAGCTCCACCCAGCATCCCAACTCCAGGGTCGCCAGTTCAGCCTGGGCATCGCGCGCGGGTGCCGCGGCGCCTGCACCACCTGTCTGAGACCCCTGCGACACCGGCGCCACATCCTTGGGGACTGCAGGCAGATCCGGCAGATCCATGAAGTTGGACGCGCGAGCCTCTTCGGGGGCGATCCAGGGGTTGCCGTCTTCGACCAGGTTGGCACGTGGCTCCACGGCGGTCGCTGGCAGCGTTGGGGGCGTTGCCAGGGGTCTTTGCTCGGCCCGAAAAGCCCGCTGGTGCAGGCCCATCAGCGCTTCAAAAAAAGCGCTGGTTCTTGTGGAAGGGTAGTGAATCGTCTCCAGTCCTTCGCGCAGGGTGCTCAGCAGCGGCGGTACCAGACGGGTCAGCTTGGCAGTGTCTTTGCGGGTCAGGTCGGGATGGGTACTCCACAGCAAAGCCGAAATGAGCGCCTGGTATTTGTCGGCGGTCGCGACGGCGATCGAACCGCCAATGCGCGCCTGGGCCACCACTTGCGCCCAGGGGCCACACAGGAAATCCACAATCACCGCGGGCACCCGCGCTGTATCGGCATGGCCCAGAATCTCCCGGGTGATCTTCTCGGCGAGCATATTGCGCTCTTCTGCATGTTGCAGCGCTTGCACAGCTTGGTCGTGGCTGCGCTCGCTCGCCTTTGCGGCCCTGCGCCACTCGTCCCGCAATACGTTCAACACCCGCTCAAACGGTTCTGAATTTTCGATAGGTGCCTGATTCAACATCGCAAACGACTCATCGATCGCCGCAGCAAACTCCACAAACCCGGGAGAGTCAGGAGACGCATAGGCCAGGCTATGGTCAGCAATTTCCTGAACAAGAACCCGTGCCGGATGCCGCTTGTTGGTAAAAAATCTGGGGTCTACCAGCGCCAGCCGCAAAAGCGGCGGCTCCAAGCGCCGGATCAACTGCTGAATGGGTGGCAGCAATCGCGCATCCTGCGCAATATTGTCGACCATGAGTGTGACCACTTCCAGGCTGAGCGACTGGGCCACACCACGGGACTCACTGCGCAATTGCGCGCGAATCGCTTCGACCGTCGTATCACCAGCCGGGACCGCTGGCGGATTTGCGCCACGGCGTGACTGGAGGCGCTGCACGACCTCATCGACCTGTTTCATCTCCTTGAGAGCTTCCAGTGCGGCTGGCACCGTGGCATCAAATTGCGTGACGGGAACATCGACTACGGCAGGGCCCTCTTCAAACTCACGGGCAAATTGTTGCGCGAATGACTCTAGCGGTGTCAGGGACTCCGGCGCGTCCAACTCTCCAGCCAGAAGACGACGCAGCTTGTCCAACGTCAACAACGTGTCATCCGGGACACGCACCGACGGAGAAGTAGCAGTGTGGCGGACGGCGTCAGCTGGTACTACGGATCGTTCAATCGGACTGGCTGCGGGCAGGCGTGGTTCTGCGAGGTCCCGAGGACCCTGCAACAGTTCCTGTGCCACGCCCCGCCCGACGCCGACACCGCTGGCGCCAGGTGTTTGCAGTACCGTGTACCCGGCACCTACTACACCCTGCCCGCGCAGCGCCGTGCACAGCGCGACATACATGTTTCGCAGTTCCTGTCCGAGCGCGTTGCTCATGGCAGCCAACCAGTCAAGTTGGGTGGCTGGCGGGACCTGCGTCTGTTCCACCACAGCTTTCAGCGCGTTCACATAAATCTGGGGGCGCAACGGGTTTCGCTCGGCACTGACATAGCCCAGGCCCAGCGTGCTGCAGATGAGGGTATTAAGCTCGGCCAGACTGGCCTCGGCAGCCAGCATCGCTACTTGCTGGGCGCGGGCCAACGTGACACTGGTCAGTACCTGAACTTCATCCATCAATTCCAGCTCGTCAAATTCCACCTTGGCCCCCGCAAGCGTGCCGGCTTTCTTGGCACCCTCAGGGTTGTTGAAAGCGTCGAACAGGGCTTGTGGATAGCGCTTGCACAGCTCGGCCTCCCAGCTGCGCAGTTGTTTGGCGGACTGGGCAAGGGCATCGCGCTCTCGCAAATCACGGCATGCAGCCTCGCGGGTCTGCAAAATGGTCCGGGCAGCCGCGACCAATTTGCCCATTAGCAGGCTGCCCCCTGCAGCAGCCTCCTGCACCGTCGACCGGTACAGCGCCTGGTATTGCGGCGAGGCTTGGGTGGAAGCTGCGGACATCGGACTACTTTCGAAACACTCTATTTGAGCGCCTTGAAACGCATGCGGTGGGGCCGCGCTCCCTCTTCACCCAGACGCTTCTTCTTGTCGGCCTCGTACTCCTGGTAGTTGCCGTCAAAGAACCGCCACTGGCTATCCCCTTCGCATGCCAGGATGTGGGTGGCAATGCGGTCCAGGAACCAGCGATCATGGCTGATCACCATCAGTGAGCCCGCGAATTCCAGCAAGGCGTCTTCCAGTGCGCGCAGCGTCTCGACGTCCAGATCATTGGAGGGCTCGTCAAGCATCAGCACGTTACCACCGGCGATCAATGTTTTGGCCAGATGCAGGCGTCCGCGCTCACCGCCCGACAGTGTGCCGACCCGCTTTTGCTGATCGCCGCCGTTGAAATTGAAGCGGCCACAGTAGGCGCGGCTGGCCATCTGGAACTTGCCCACATTGAGGATGTCCAAGCCGCCGGAAATATCTTCCCAAACAGTCTTTTCGTTGGCCAGGTCATCGCGGTTCTGGTCCACAAAGGCCATCTTGACAGTGGAGCCAATCTTGACTTCACCCGAATCCGGCTTTTCACGACCCGCAATCATCTTGAACAGCGTCGACTTGCCCGCCCCGTTGGGGCCGATGATGCCGACAATGGCTCCGGCCGGTACCTTGAAGCTCAGGTTGTCGATCAGCACGCGATTGCCAAACGACTTGGTGACATTCACAAATTCGATGACTTCATTGCCCAGGCGATCCGCGACGGGAATGAAGATTTCGTTGGTTTCGTTGCGTTTCTGGTATTCAAAATCGCTCAATTCCTCGAAGCGGGCCAGACGGGCCTTGCTCTTGGCCTGGCGTGCTTTGGGGTTTTGACGCGACCATTCCAACTCTTTCTTGAGGGCCTTGGCGCGGGACTCTTCACCCTTTTGCTCGGATTCCAGGCGGGCCTGCTTCTGGCTGAGCCAGTCGCTGTAATTGCCTTTGTACGGAATGCCGGACCCGCGGTCCAGCTCCAAAATCCACTCCGCCGCGTTGTCCAGAAAGTAGCGATCATGGGTAATCGCCACGACGGTCCCGGAGTAACGTTGCAGGAACTGCTCCAGCCAGTCTACCGATTCGGCGTCCAGGTGGTTGGTGGGCTCGTCAAGCAGCAACATGTCGGGCTTGGACAGCAGCAAACGGCACAGGGCTACGCGGCGTTTCTCACCGCCAGACAGCACGCCAATATTGGCATCCCACGGCGGCAAACGCAACGCGTCCGCGGCGATTTCCAACTGGTGCTCGGAGTCGGTTCCCGCCGTGGCGATGATGGCCTCCAATTCGGCCTGCTCGGCGGCCAGGGCGTCAAAATCGGCATCCTCAGCACCGTAAGCGGTGTAAACCTCTTCCAGGCGGGCCTTGGCGGTAAAAATTTTGCCCATGCCGGCTTCGACACTCTCACGCACGGTTTGTGTCGGGTCCAACTGGGGTTCCTGCGGCAGGTAGCCGATATTCAACCCCGCCATGGGCGTGGCTTCGCCCTCAATCTCCTTATCCACCCCTGCCATGATTTTCAGCAACGTCGATTTGCCTGAACCGTTGGTACCCAGTACACCAATCTTGGCGCCCGGGAAGAAACTGAGCGAAATGTCTTTGAGAATATGCCGCTTGGGCGGCACGATCTTGCCGACGCGGTTCATGGTGAAAACGTATTGAGCCATTGCGAATCTGATTTATGGTTGGGAAATGACGCATTATCGACTGCGCCACCTCGCCCCAGCAGACGACTGCCCTATTTAGGTCCCACCAGCGGCCTTTTCGACGTCATTGCGCAAGGCGGCCCGTGCCACGGCATCGAGCGCATGGTCGAGCACCCGGCCATCGGACACCATGCGAATCAGCCCCAGGCCGCGCAGCCGGTCCATAGTCCGGCGGGACATGGAATGCGCCATGCCACCTGACGAAATGAACATGAACAAGGTCTTGTGCGGACTCGCCCAGGTCAACTGGGCGCGCACCCACACACCACCCAGGGCCAGGTCCACCCACGAACCCGTATTCAGGCTCTGCGCACTCCATGCCTGTTGCGCAGCCGGATCGGGCACTTCGTCCTCTTCGACTTCCGGAATCCGCTCGTGGGTGTCCTGCAAATAGCCGGATTCGGCGGCCTCGTCGTCTGCCATCCAGAACTCTTCCACCGGCAGACCGACACTCTCCACCGCCGAGATATCGGCCACGACGGCCTTGTCGGTTGTTCCCACAGCCGGCGCAGCCCGCACGCCCTCAAAGGCCTGCTCATGGAAAGTGATCAATTCGTCAAAAAACACTGGGATACGTTCTTCCGGGTAGGAAATCAGGCTAAGGCCTTGGCGCATTTTGACCAGCATCCCGGGCACGATATCGACCAGACGCGCCCGGTTGCGGCGTGCCAGGCGCAGCTGCACGCTCCAGATCAGGTCGTCCACCAGGCCAAGGTAGCCATCGGTGTCCGCCGTGCCATCGGCACAGAGCAACTGTGACTCCGCCACAACCTGGGCCCAGGGGCCCAGCAGGAATGCCGACACAATCTCTGGCACTTTCTTGTTCTTCAAGCGCTCCGAGAAATCTTCGGACAAGCGCTGCGCCAGTAAATTTCGCTGTTCGGCGTGCAGCAAGCCACGCGCCGCCTCCTCCGCGCGCTGACGTTGCTCGTGCTCTTCCTTGGCCCAACCTTCTTCCAGTTTTCGAACCACCCGCGAAAAGGTTGCAGCATCGCCAGGCCCGCTGGCCAGCACGCTGACGGCGTTTTCGAGTGTCTTCTGGAAATGCGCAAAACCGGGTTGGTCTTCCGAAGAGAAGGCCAGACTGCGGCTCGTGATCTTGTCCATGAACTGCCGCGCCGGATGCTGGCGTTCACTGAAGAAACGGGCATCGGATTGCGACAGCGTGATCAGCACTGGCTCCATGAGCTTCAAGTTCTTGCGCACGCCTGCCAGCAGTCGATGGTCCAGTGCCAGGTTCTCCACCATCATCCGAACCACTTCCTCACCAAGTTCACGGCCCAGTTTCTTGCTCCTGCTGTTCTCGCGCTGCACGACAGGGTCCACCACCCCGACTCCCTTGGCTGCCGTCTTGGGAGACGCAGACTGACTGGCCCGCTCGGCCAGGCGCTTCATCATCGGCTCCATCAGCTTCATATCTTCCAGCGCAACGAACGAGGCCGGGACGGTATGCGTGAAATCCTTGATATTGCCGTTCAGTGGCCCTGGATCCAACTCACCCGACAGCAGCCGGCGCAGTTTGTCCAGAGTCAACAGGGTACGGGTCACGGTGTTTTCTGCCGGCTTTTGCGCTCCTCCCTGGTGCTGGACCGGCCCCACGGGTTCCACGCCCTGTGAACGCAGCCATTCCGACACTTCCCGGTAAAGCTGGCGCATGGCAATGCCCAGCATGCCCGCTGCCGGTGTCATCAGGGTTGCGCGTGCTTCGTCGCTGGGTACGTGCTTCTGCAAAGACTCGCGCAGGGCGTAGACAAAGGACTCGGGTTTGAGCGGATTCAGATGGGGTTGAACGGTCATCCATCCCAGCAAACTGCTGACCAACGCGTTCAGCGTTGGAAGCACGTCGTCCACCGCCATCGCGATTTCTTGTTGGGTCAGCGCAAATTCGATATTGGCGTCAATCTGCTCTTCTTCGAGGAACTGGAAATCATCAAACCGCAGGGGTTGCGTCTGGGCCCGGTGTATGTCGCCGCCATACAGGGACGTACGCAAATTTTCGGCAAAAGTTTCCTTGAAGGCATCGGCGTGGGCATTCAGGTACTCGATGGCCACCTTGCCGGCCGGATTCTGGATAACCTGCATGGACTTGCTGCGTGTCTGTGTCAGGGATGCCTTCAATCCGTTGAGGACTTCGTTCACCAGCGTATCGCTCTGCTCCAAAACCGCTTCTATGCAATCCTGCAGGGACGGCTTCAAGCTCCCAGCCTCGTGGGCCACGCCCAACCTTCGCAACATGAACTTTTTCATCGTGTGCAGATTCTCCCAGTTGCCAGGCGCAATGACCAGCCCTTTGCGGACATTGTCACCCCGAAATGATGACTTGGAAACACTCTGTTTCAGCTTTATTGGCGCGTTTACCTACAACGTGCGACAATGCTAGTTGTTGCGGTGCTTCAGTTGCCCACAACGTCAGCACATTGCTGGGGACACGATTGACACTCAACGTCCTGCTTTTGAATCTATCTGCCTTTGACTGATCCGGTGCCATGGCCCCGGGACAGGCCGATATCCCAAGCGCCCTGGATGGGCGCCACAACTCATGACATTCGAAGAATTGAACCTGGCCGTGGCCATCGTTAAAGCCGTGCGCGAGCAAGGTTACGAAACACCAACCGCCATTCAGGCGCAAGCCATCCCCCTGATCCTGGAGGGTCGGGACCTGCTCGGCGGAGCACAAACCGGTACCGGCAAGACCGCTGCCTTCACGCTGCCTATGCTGCACCGCCTCACGATGAGCCGCAGCGCCCAAAACAAGTTTGGTGGCACCGGCATCCGTGCCCTGGTGCTGACCCCCACCCGCGAACTGGCCGCCCAGGTGGAAGAGTCCATCCGCACCTACGGTAAATATCTGCAACTCAGCAGCACCGTGGTTTTTGGCGGCGTGGGCATGAACCCGCAAATCTCCAAACTCAAAAAAGGCGTGGACATCCTGGTAGCCACTCCTGGCCGCCTGTTGGACCTGATGCAGCAAGGCATGGCCGATCTGGGCCAGGTACAGATGCTGGTACTCGACGAAGCCGACCGCATGCTCGACATGGGATTTATCCATGACGTCAAGAAGGTGCTGGCGGCCGTTCCAAAGGAAAAGCAAAGCCTGCTGTTCTCGGCGACCTTCAGCGATGAAATCCGCGAACTGGCCGCCGGCCTGCTCAAGGACCCGCAAAGCGTGCAGGTCACACCCCGCAACACCACGGTGCAGCGCATCACCCAGGTGATCCACCCGGTCGGTCGCGGCAAGAAGAAGGCCCTGCTGGCCCACATCATCAACGAGCACAACTGGAGCCAGGTGCTGGTGTTCACCCGCACCAAGTTCGGCGCCAACAACGTGGCCGAATTCCTGGAGAAAAACGGCATCAGCGCCATGGCCCTGCACGGCAACAAGAGCCAGGCTGCCCGCACGCAGGCCCTGGCTGGCTTCAAAAGCGGTGACGTGCGCGCCCTTGTGGCCACCGACATTGCCGCCCGCGGCATTGACATTGACGACCTGCCCCACGTCGTGAACTACGAGATCCCCAACGTCAGCGAAGACTACGTGCACCGCATTGGCCGCACCGGTCGCGCGGGCAACGATGGCGCTGCCATCAACCTGGTATGCCTGGACGAAGAAGGCTTCATGCAGGACATCGAACGTTTCACCAAGCAAAACATTCCCGTGCAAATCATTGACGGCTTCGGCCCCGAGCCCGGCGAGCAGGGTGAACCCATCGCCATGGGTCGCCAGACCATCTGGGGCGGCGCCGGTAAACCGCCCAGCCGCGACGTCATGCAGGCAGCCGCTCGCGCAGCCCGCACCGAAATGCTGCAGCGTGTTCGTGAGAACAAGGCCGGCCAAGGTGGCGGTCAGGGCGCCGGCCGTGGAAATGGCGGCAGTGGCCGTGGTGCACAAGGCCCCCGTGGTAACGGAGGCAATGGTGGACAAGGCAGCGGTGGACGCGGTGGCGAGCACGCTCCCCGCCCACAAGGCGCACGCGGCCCCCAAGGCCATGGCGGCGGCGGTCCAGGTCGTGGACGCCCGCCCCTGGGTGACGCACAACCGCGCAGCCACGAAGGCGGATTTGGCAGCGGCATGGGCGAGCGCCCACCCCGCACCGCGCCAGGTGGCCAGCCGGACCCCATGCGCACCAGTGTCGATATGATGGCTGAACGCGGCGGTCGCCGTGGCGGCGGTGGCTATGGCGGCAACCGCGGCGGATCAGGCAATGGAGGCGGCAATGGCGGCGGATCACGGTCGGGTGGTTTTGGTGGCGGGGGCAACGGGCCTCGTGGGTCGGGAAATCCTCGCGGACCTTTTAGCCGATAAATCGGTTGCGGCGGTTCACTGTGTGGGCCGCCGATCGCTGGACATCAAGCATGCCAAGCTGACCTCGCATGTGGTCGACTTCGCAGCCCTGCCTGCCCTGCCCAAGGTCGATGAATGCTTTATCGCCCTGGGCACCACCATCAAGGTGGCAGGCAGCCAGGAGGCCTTCCGGGCCCTGGACCTCAAGGCTGTTGAGGCTGTAGCCCTCTCCGTTAAACGCACAGGCGCTACAAAATTAGGAGTTGTTAGCGCCATGGGCGCCAACAGCCAATCCTCGGTCTTCTACAACCGCATCAAGGGTGAGATGGAAGTTTCGCTCGCGCGCATGGGCTTCAAAAGCCTGGTGATTGCCCGCCCGTCCCTCATCGATGGAGACCGTGCGGCGCTGGGCCAGGCTGGACGCGCAGGTGAAGGCCTGGGCCTGAAACTGGCGCGTGGGCTGGGTCCACTGTTGCCTGCCAACTACCGTGCCATCAAGGCCAGCGATATCGCGCATGCGCTGATCCGCCATGTCAAAGCCGGTGTACCCGGCGTGGTAACGCTGATGTCGGGTGAAATGCAAGGCGGCTGAACGCCCCTACTCAACTCCGCACAAACAGCGTGACCAACGGGTCATCCCCCACCTGGCGGCTCCAATGCCCGTGCACAGCGGGATCAAACGTGGCGCCTTCGGGCAGCACATCGGCCGAATAGAAGTGTTCGCCCGGCTTGAAGACACGTGACACGCCACCTTGCAGACCAATCTCCATCTGCCCACCCAAAATGAAACACCATTGCGGCGCACCCGTGCAATGGAACTGGCTGCGAAACCCCACGGGGCTGGTGCGCAACTGGTAGCCGCCACAGGCAAACACTTGCGACAGCATGGACTGCGGCGTGCCCTGCTCCAACGGCACGGCTTCTTCACGAAACCTCGCGCGGCCATCGGTGTCGGTGAACAGAACTACTTTGGTGAAGGGGGTCATGGCGGGTGCGCTCGAGTGGATCCCCCGCATTATTCCCCAGCGCCAACAGCCTGTCCTGGCCTGGCGCGGGCCTAAGCGGTTTGTGTCACCAGTTTGCGCACCACAGCGGCTTCGCGAATCGGCAAATGGATCAGCGCCGCCCCCACCGCCAGAGCGATATCGGCGTACCAGATCCAGTTGTAGCTGCCGGTCGCATCAAACACCTTGCCGCCCAGGTACGCCCCCAGAAAGCCGCCCACCTGATGGGTCAGCATGACAACGCCAAACAGCGTGGCCATGTTGCCCACACCAAAGAACTTGGCCACGAGGCCGGCCGTGGGCGGCACGGTGGACAGAAAGGTCAGGCCCATGACCGCCGCAAACACAAGCACCACGGGGCCGGTCTTGGGCGCCAACAGAAACAGCAGGACGGCCAGCGCCCGCGCCGCATAGACCAGCGACAACAGCGACTTCATGCGCCAGCGCCCCACTGCCCAACCCATGGCTACGCTGCCCACAATATTGAACAAGCCCAGCATGGCCAACGACCACGCACCCCACTGCGTAGGCAGACCACACGCGGCCACCACGCCTGGCAAGTGCGTGGCGAGAAACGCGACGTGAAAACCACAGACAAAGAAGCCCGCCGCGAGCATCAGGAAACTGGGCGTGTGCAATGCTTGTCGAATCGCGGCCCCGGTCTTCAGCGGTGCCTGGCTGGCCGCCAACGCATGGGCGGGACTGCCCTTGAGAAAAAACGCGGCAGGCAAGGCCAACAGCACGATGCAGGCCAGCACTTGCATCGCAGATGCCCAGCCCACGCTGACAATCAGCGCGCCAGCAATCGGCGCCATCAGGAACTGCCCAAAAGAGCCCCCGGCATTGATGATGCCAGTCGCCATGCCCCGCTTGTCCGCCGGAATCAGGCGCGCCGTGGCTGCCATCAGCACTGCCGGGCCGGCCATGCCTGCGCCACCCGCCGCCAACACGCCAATCGCAAAAATCAGCCCGGCGGTGGTGGTCATGAACGGTGTGATGAAGGTGCCCAGTGCCACCAGCGCCACGCCGATGAACAGCACGCGGCCGGCCCCCAACCGGTCGGCAAAGGCCCCGGCAAATGGCTGTGTCAGCCCCCACCACAGCTGACCAAAAGCAAAGGCCAGGCTGATGCTGCCCACACCCAGTCCCGTGGACGTATTCAGGGCACTCAAGAACAGACCCATGGTTTGGCGCGTGCCCATGGTCAGCGCGAAGGTGGCGGCGGCGGCCAGCAGCACCAGCCAGACGGCGAGTTGTTTGTGCGACGCAGTCGGAGTTGCATCAGTCATGGGCTTCTCCAGATTCACTGTCAGTGGATGACAACAGGGCCAAGGATTCCTGGATCAGCGCATGCAAGGCCAGCACCCGCGGCATGCCCAGGGTCTGGTTGAGACGGTCTTGCGCGTGTTTCCAGTGGCGTTGTGCTTCGGCCCGCTTCTCGCGACCCGCCGCCGTGGCGCAGACGGAGCGGCTGCGCCCATCGGAGCCGGCGGCCAGTTCCACCCAACCGGAAGCAATCAGTGGCTTGAGATTGCGCGTCAACGTGGAGGGCTCCATGGACATGGCGTGTGCCAGGTCCGCAGGTCGGATCGGCCCCAGCTTGACCACATACGACAGCAGCGAATACTGGGTGGTCTTGAGCCCAATGTGGGCCATCTCCACGTCATACCGCTGCGACACACGGCGCGTGAGCTGGCGCAGTTGCAGGTTGGTGCAGCCCTGGAGCTTGCGTGGTGCAGGCGCCGCAGCGGGCTCTGTAACGGGTGTGACATGGTTCATGGATAAATTGTAGCTACAATTGTTGCATATGCAATCAAATTTGCAAAATTTATTGTCACTGTCGAAAGGAACCCCATGCACACCCCAACCCCACTTGAAACCTGGATGGCACAGGAACACGCCATACGCAGCGTCCTGGACCAGGGACCTGGACCGGGCGTCGCCCGCCCGGATCAGATTGCCGGTATGACCGGTCTGGAGATCATGCAGGCCATGCTGCGCGGCGACATCCCCTACGCCGCCATTGCCAAAACGCTGGACTTTGCGGTTGTGGAAGTCGAAGCCGGTCGGGCCGTTTTCCAGGGCACACCAGGCCCCACCCATCTCAACCCCATGGGCACCATCCACGGCGGCTGGTATGCCACGCTGCTGGACTCGGCGCTGGGCTGTGCGGTGCAAACCATGCTGCCCGCCGGACGGGGTTACACCACGGCCGAGCTGGGCGTGAATCTGGTGCGCGCCATTGGCCCCAAGGTGCTACGTGTGCGGGCGGAGGGAAAAGTCATTCACTGCGGCAAGCAACTGGCCACCGCAGAGGCCCGCCTGTTTGGTCCGGACGGTACGCTCTACGCCCATGCCACCACGACCTGCCTGGTGTTTGAGTTGCCGACGGCCAAAGCGGCGCATTGACGCCACAATCGGGGCTGGCCATTTCCACCAATACCCGACCGAGACCCTGACCATGCGACTTCTCCACACCATGCTGCGGGTGGGCAACCTGCAGCGCTCCATCAATTTCTACACCCAGATCCTGGGCATGAAGCTGATCCGCACCTCGGAAAACCCGGAGTACAAATACTCCCTGGCCTTTGTGGGCTACGGCAACAACCCGGACCACGCCGAGATCGAGCTCACTTACAACTGGGGCGTGGAAACCTATGAGATGGGTACCGCCTTCGGACACATTGCCCTGGGCGTGCCCGATGTCTATGCGGCCTGCGAAAAAATCAAGGCCGCGGGAGGCAACGTCACGCGCGAGGCTGGTCCCGTCAAGGGCGGCAGCACCATCATTGCCTTTGTGACCGACCCCGACGGCTACAAGATCGAACTGATCCAGCGCAGCGACTACAGCTGACGCAGGGGGTCAGACTCCATCGTCTGCCCCGTGACCCACGCAACATCCGGCCGCCATGCGGCCGCCCAGGCTTGCACCGCGTCGGCGGGCATGGGACGGGAAATGCCATAGCCCTGCGCCAGATCGCAACCCAACTGAAGCAGCAAGGTGCCGTGCGCCACAGTCTCGACGCCTTCTGCAATGACCGAGCGCCGAAAGGCACTGGCCAAGCCAATGACGCCCTGCAAAATGGCCAGGTCGTCGGAGTCCTCCAGCATGTCCCGCACAAAGCTCTGGTCAATCTTGAGCAGGGCCACACGCAACAGCTTGAGGTAGGTCAATGACGAATAGCCCGTTCCAAAATCATCCAGCGCAAAGGTTACGCCCAAGCGCTCGCAGGCCTCAATCACCTGGGACACCTGCGCCATGTCGTGGAGGGCGCTGGTCTCCAGTATTTCCAGCTCCAGACGGGACGGACGCACCTGCGGATGGGCCAACAGCAGCCCCCGCAAACGGTCCATGAAGTCGGGCTGCTGCAGCTGGAGTGCGCCCACATTGACGCTCACCGGCAGGTGCAGTCCGGCTTGGTCCCACAACTCCATCTGGCGCAGAGCGGTATCGATGACCCATTCACCTATGGCAATGGCCAGAGGATGGTCTTCGATCACGGGCAGGAACAGTGCCGGCGCCAACAGCCCCTTTTCTGGATGCTGCCAGCGGATCAGCGCCTCCACACCCACCACAACTCCGGTGCGCATATTCACCTTGGGCTGGTAATACAGCACAAACTCGCCACGCTCCAGCGCCCGCCGGATGCGCTCCAGGCCCTCGAAGTGGCCGCGCAGACTGTCGTCCTGCTGGGCGTCAAAAACGTGGTACCGGTTCTTGCCCGCCACTTTGGCCTGGTACATGGCCTGGTCAGCCTGGCGCAACAGTTGGTCGGCGTCGATCTCGTGCGCTTGCGGGTAGAACGTGACGCCCAGACTGGCCGACGACTGCAGCACCAAGTCACCGAGCTGAACCGGCTCTGCCGCAGCGTGCAGCAAACGGGTCAGCAAGGGCAGGCTGGAGGCCACATTGGCCTGGTCGATCAGCACCGCGACAAATTCGTCACCCCCCATACGCGCCAGCGTATCGCCGTCGCGCAGTACCCCCTTCAAGTGGTGGGCCAGCGCAATCAGCAAATGGTCGCCAGCGCTATGGCCATGGCTGTCATTGACGGCCTTGAAACCGTCCAGATCCAGGTACACCACGGCCAATTGCTGGCCTCGCCGCTGGGCCTGGTTCATGGCCTGTTGCAAGCGGTCGGCCAGCAGCAGCCGATTGGGCAGGTTGGTCAAAGCATCAAAATGGGCGATGTGGTCGAGCTGGCTCTGGTGCTCCTTCAGCGCCGTGATGTCCGAGAACATGGCCAGGTATTGCACCGTATGGCCCTCGGCGTCGCGCACCGCGCTGATGTTGAGCATCTCGGCGAACACTTCTCCGTCCTTGCGCCGGTTCCAGACTTCGCCACTCCAACTGCCTTGGGCCAGCAGGTCCTGCCACATGGCGGCATAGAACACCTTGTCTTGTCGACCAGAGCTCAACATGCGGGGGTTCTGACCGATGGCTTCTTCCCGCGAATAGCCCGTGATGCGGGTGAAGGATGCGTTGACGTCCAGAATCGTTCCGTGGGCGTCGGTGATGGATATGCCTTCGCGGGCATGGCTGAACACCCGGCCGGCCAACACCAGTTTTTCTTCGGCCGCTTTGCGCTCGGTGATGTCCCGTGCAATGAAAATGAAGTGTTGGTCCGGGCCAACCGCCCCGTCCATGGCCGATACTGAAATCTCAAACCAGCGCTGCCCCTGCAGCAGGGCCAGCGCGTAAGTCTTGCCGGTTGAGAATCCCTGTTCAGCCGCCTCCCGGATGGCCCGCGCACAAATGTCGGCGACGTCGGCCGGCAAGACATCGGCAAAGGACCTTCCTATAAACACTGCGGGCGCCGCCGCCAGCAGATCCGCCCGGTGGGAGTGGTATTGGTAGATCCTGCCATCCCTGCCGACTTCAAACAGCAGATCCGGCAAGGCATCGAGCGTGGCCTGCAACTGGCGCCGTGCGGCATCTTTCTCGGCTTCGGCGTGCTTTCGGTCACTGATATCCAGAATGGTTCCGCGCATGCTGACCAGATGCCCTCGCCCATCGTGCTCCAGTTGCCCCAAACCGTGCACCCAGCGTACGGCGCCATCGCAGGGACGAACGATGCGGTATTCCTTGTCAAAGGTCTGCCCTTGCTCCATGACCTTGGTCCGGAAATACTCCACCACAGCATCACGCTCGTCGGGATGCACCAGTGCAGTCCATCCCTGCACGCTGCGGTCGTACGCGGCATCAATGCCAAACACCTGGTCGCACACCTCCGAACTCTTCCATACACCGGTGCGGAAATTCAACGCGTAGGAGCCCAGGCCCGCAATCTGCTGCGACTCCAGCAACAAGCCTTCGCTGATCCGCAGGTCCCGTTCACTGTCCACGACGGTCTTGAGCATGCGCCGCACAGTGTCCAACTGCCGCCCAATCAGGCCATACAGCAACAGCGCAGTGACACCCACAAACAACAAACCCTTGAGGGTGCTGACCATGGCCACTGTGCCCTGATCGCCAAATAGCCAGGTAACGACCGTGTCTGACAGAAGAATCCACAAGACGCCAACAAAAACATAGGCCAGAACGATTTTCATGGCCGCTCCCGCCCCGGGCGCAGGAATTGCGGATTCTGTCAGTTTGTAGTCGTCTGGGCTCACGCGCATATTCATCAAGGATGATGGCGTGAGTCTATTGCAGGACGCATCCAAATACCATTGCTTTGCACCCTGTCCTCTACAGCCCAAAAATACCCAAAATGGGTTTCTATTTTAAGTTCGCAGACAAAATCGGCCTGTAGCCCTCGTGGAATAAAACTATATAGCTATCAATACAATAGCAAACCACGTTTCCCCCAGATACCGTCGTTGCGGCATTGGTCTAATGGGCATCGGTGCGGTAGTGCTCCCGCCGCCGCGCTTCAGATACAAACTCTTCCAGGTCGGGGTCCATGGCGTTGCGGGCAGAGACCATGCCGAGAACATGATCCCCCTCCACCACGGGTACATGGCGAAAGCCTTTCTCATGCATCAACAGCAGAGCATGCCCATACGACGAGCCAGGCCCCAACGTCGCAGGATCGGATGTCATCACCGCGCGCAATGGCGTGGTGTTGGCATCCAGACCCTTGGCCAACACGCGAAAAACGGCATCCCGTTCGGTGAAGATACCCACCAGTGATGCGTTCTCGACGACCAGGACAGCGCCCGTATTTTTTGCGGCCATGCGTCTGGCTGCCTCGCTCACCACCATGTCCGGTGGCGCCGTCAGAAGCTTCTTGGGCTTCATCAGATTTTTGATTGGTAAATCGAACATATCGCCTCGCCCGTTGTGTTGATGCGAGGATGCTAGTCCTTCACCGGCCAATCGCTTTGCCGTAGGTCAAACTCCCAACGAACAGCGCAGCTCTACGCTTTCTTCAACACCTGGGTATCCCGTGCCAACTGCGTCACGCGCGCCCAGTCACCCTGTGCCACAGCGTCGGCTGGAACCAGCCAGGAGCCACCCACGCACACCACATTGGGCAGCGCCAGAAAGTCGGGCGCATTCTGCAGCGTGACGCCACCGGTGGGACAGAACTTCACATCAAAGAACGGTCCGCTCCAGGCCTTGAGCATGGCCGGTCCGCCGGCCTGCATGGCGGGGAAAAATTTGAGCTCGGTAAAGCCATCTTCCTGCGCCATCATGATTTCACTGCCCGTGGCCACGCCGGGCAACAAGGCGAGTCCTGCATCACGGCAGGCCTGGCCTACGGCACTGGTGTAGCCGGGGCTGACCGCAAAACGGGCGCCCGCCAAAGCCGCGGCCTGTGCATCGGCTCGCGTGCGCACCGTACCGGCACCAACGACAGCTTCAGGCACATCCCGCGCGATGGCTTCGATACAGGCCAGCGCTTGCGGTGTACGCAAGGTCACCTCCAGCATGCGCACGCCGCCCGCCACCAGCGCGCGGGCCATGGGCACGGCGTGCGCCACATCGTTCAACACAATGACGGGGATGACGGGGGCATCCTGCATCACCTGCAGGGCTGTGAGAGTCTGAAATGAAGACATGGCAAATTCCAAATGGAGAAGAGATGGGAGATCGAGGCCTACAACCAGCTGCAGGCGCCCTCTTCCGCGGTCAGCGCGGCGCGGCGCATGCCGGCAAACAGCTCGCGGCCCATGCCCACGCCGTTGGCTGCACGCAAAGCCTGTGGCATGGCCACGACGGGGCGTGCATCCCATTCGGTTGCATCCACCAGAACCTGCAAGGTACCGGCCACGGCATCCAGCCGGATGCGGTCGCCACTCTGAACTTTGGCTAGCGGACCACCGGCAGCCGCTTCCGGCGACACGTGGATGGCAGACGGCACCTTTCCGGACGCGCCGCTCATTCGGCCATCGGTCACCAGCGCCACGCGGTAGCCCTTGCCCTGCAGCACGGCCAGCGGCGGCGTGAGCTTGTGCAGCTCGGGCATGCCGTTGGCTTGGGGTCCTTGCCAGCGCACCACACAAATCACATCGTGGTTGAGTTCGTCCGCCTGAAAAGCATGGTGCAAGGCTTCTTGCGAATCGAACACCCGGCAGGGTGCTTCAATCACATGGCGGTCATCGGGCACGGCCGACACCTTGATCACGCTGCGTCCCAAATTGCCCAGCAAGAGCTTGAGGCCGCCACTGGTGCTGAAAGGGGCGCTGGCCGGGCGCACCACGCCCTCGTCTTTGCTGGCACCCGCGTCGGCCCATTGCAAGGTGCCGTCAGCGCTTGCCGACGGAATGCCGGTAAATTCGCGCAGGCCGCCAGCCCGCACGGTCAACACATCGGGGTGCAGGTAGCCC
Source organism: Rhodoferax sp. (assembly GCA_030645355.1). Classification (GTDB taxonomy): domain Bacteria; phylum Pseudomonadota; class Gammaproteobacteria; order Burkholderiales; family Burkholderiaceae_C; genus Allorhodoferax. The sequence goes on from JAUSNJ010000197.1 coordinate 29,449, forward strand.
GCGTCCAGCAACTCGCGGATCACGAAGCCCGGACCACCTGCGGCCTGGAACTGGTTCACATCGGCGCTGCCATTCGGGTAGACGCGCGTCAGCAAGGGCACCACGTCCGACAGATCGGAAAAATCATTCCAGTCAATCACAATGCCGGCAGCACGTGCCACCGCCACCCAGTGGATCAGGTGGTTGGTCGATCCCCCCGTGGCCAGCAGGGCCACCATGGCGTTGACCAGGCAGCGCTCGTCGACCAGTTGACCGATGGGCGTAAAACGCTTGCTCTTGGTGATGTCCAGAACTGTGCGCACCGCCTCACGGGTCAACTCACTGCGCACGTCGGCGCCCGGGTTGATGAAGGCCGTGCCGGGCACGTGCAGGCCCATGGCTTCCAACAGCATCTGGTTGCTGTTGGCGGTGCCGTAGAAGGTGCAGGTGCCCATGCCGTGGTAGGCCGCAGACTCGGCTTCCAGCAACTCCGCGCGGCCCACCAGCCCTTGCGCCGCTTTCTCGCGCACCTTGGCCTTTTCATTGTTGGACAGTCCCGATGTCATGGGGCCTGCAGGCACAAACACCGTAGGCAAATGGCCAAAGTGCAGCGCACCGATCAACAGGCCGGGCACGATCTTGTCGCAGACACCGAGCATCAGGGCGCAGTCGAAAACGTCATGGCTCAGTGAAATGGCGGTGGCCATGGCAATGGCGTCGCGGCTGAACAGGCTAAGCTCCATGCCCGGTGTGCCCTGGGTCACGCCGTCGCACATGGCGGGCACGCCACCGGCCACTTGTGCAGTGGCTCCCAGGCGGCGCGCCTCGGTCTTGATCAGGTCAGGGTAATGCTGCAGCGGTGCGTGCGCCGAAAGAATGTCGTTGTAGGCGTTGACGATGCCGATGTTGGGACCCTTTTCCGCCACTACCCGGAATTTAGTGATGCCGGTAACCCGGGCCTTGTCCCCATCGGGCATGGCCGCAAAGGCGTGGGCCACATTGGCACAGCCCATGCGATCAGCGCCCGGTTTGCGCTGTGCGGCTTCGTGCAGCCGCTCCAGGTAGGCAGTGCGGGACGCCAGACTGCGGGCGCGGATGCGCTCAGTGACAGCGACAACGGTGGGGTGCAAGGGTGTGGGGTTTGGCATGGTGAGCATGTAACATGACTACAGCTCTTATGGTAACTTGGTTACATGCCGCTTGCACAGCCCGGAGTAACCAGTGCGTTACCAAATACAGGCTCGCGCGCCGCCCCTTCTGGCTAGAAAGTCTCCCAATTCTCATCCGCCGCAGCGGGCTTGTGGACTGGGGCTGGAGCCCGGGGGGCCGCCAGCTTTTGCAGGGGTTTCGCCAGAGTTTTGGTGGCGGGTCTGGTGACAGGTACCTGGACTGGCCGACGCGCCGGAGCCGCCATGTGCCCCGCTGACCGATGCCGCACGGGCGCGGCCTGCGCCGCAGCCTGGCCACCTGGCAATTTGAACTCGCCGACCAGACGGTGCAACTTTTCCGCCTGGGACTTCAGGCTTTCGGCAGCCGCCGTTTCCTGTTCCACCAATGCCGCGTTCTGCTGCATGGCAACATCCAGGTGCTCCAGCGTGGTCGCAATATCCTGCAATCCCTGGGTCTGCTGACGCGACATCCCACTGGCCTCGACGATCAAACCCGACACCGCCTCGATCGCCTTGACGACTTCGCCCATCTTTGTGCCTGCCGCATTAACCAGGCCTGCGCCTTTTTCAACCTGCTCCACAGAAGCCGTGATGAGGCCTTTGATCTCCTTGGCCGCCTCGGCCGATCGACCGGCCAAAGAGCGTACTTCACTGGCCACGACGGCGAATCCGCGGCCCTGCTCGCCCGCACGGGCCGCTTCCACTGCCGCGTTGAGCGCCAGAATATTGGTCTGAAATGCAATGCCGTCGATGACCGAGATAATGTCGGCGATCTTGCGCGAGGAGTTGCTCACCTCGCCCATGGCGGCGACGGCCTGGTCCACCACCGCGCCGCTGGTGTGCACCAACGCACTGGTGCCCTGGCTCAGGCTCGTGGCTTTTTGCATGGCGTCTGAACTCTGCGCCGCCGCGTCCGTCATTTGTTTCATGGCACTGGACGCCGCTTGCAGCTCGGCACTGCCCTGCTCGGTTCTGCGACTCAAATCCTGATTGCCCGCCGCAATTTCAGTAGAGGCATTGCTCACCTGCCAGGCCCCATCATTGAGCGAGCCCAGCATGGAGCGAATGCGAACCTGCAGGGCTTGCATGGTCCCCAGCCCTTCGCGCAAGGTAGGGTTGCCAAACGCCACGGCAACATCCCGGGTCAGGTCGCCATCACCCATGCGTTGGGCACCCGAGATGAGCTCCTCCACGAACTGTCGACTGGCCATGGCACTGTCCAGGTACAGCCACAACATGAAAACACCGATACCCAGGCTGCTCAGGATCAACGTGAGTTTGTCCCAGTCCATCAACACGCCGGTGACCACCACCACCTGCAGGGTGATGTTGAGCAACAACTGGATCAGCACGCGCTGCTTGAGCGTGAGGCTATTGAACATGCTTCGGTCTCCTCGAGAGGGAATGTCGGGGTCCCGGTGCAGGACCGCCATGGCCCGGACAAGCATACCAGCGATATTCCTGCGTGGGTACCTTGCTACCATGCCGGATCCATTGGGAATTTGCATGCGCGTGCCACACTCCAAACCCGCCCGGATGGCTCGACGCGGCCTGTTGCGGTGCAGCGCGTAGCCTGAATACACTCCCTACGATACCCACCATGTCCATTTCCCGAATCCACCTGCAACTGTGCATATTGGCCTGCAACATCGCGTCGCCCGCCCTGGCGGGCACCGGCGCATTGCCGCAAGCCGGATTCCCTCCAAGCGTTCGCGTCCAGACCGTCAAGGTCGCGGGTCTGCAGCAACCCGCCCAGATTCTGGTGGACCGCTGGGGTGTGCCGCACATCTATGCGGCGAGCCAGGACGACGCATTTTTCGTGCAGGGCTACAACGCGGCGCGCGACCGGTTGTTCCAGATCGATCTGTGGCGGCGCCGGGGCCTGGGGCGATTATCGGAAGTGTTTGGACCCAGCTTTGTGGAGCAGGACACCGCCAGCCGCCTGTTTTTGTACCGTGGTGACATGCAAAAGGAATGGCAGGCCTACGGCAAGAATGCACAGGGCATCGCCGAGCGCTTTGTCGCCGGCATCAATTCCTTTAT